>NZ_JAVFHT010000007.1:0-200016 GCF_031470375.1 Paenibacillus glufosinatiresistens | reverse complement strand
CGCGCGCCGCCTGCGCCGCGCGTCTCCGCCGGGCCGCGGCCGCCCTGCCGGGCCGCGGCCGGTCCGCCTCCGCGCGCGGTGCGCGGGGCGCTGTCCTTGCGGCGGCCGCCGGATGCGCCGCCGCCCGCGGCCTCGACGAGCTCGCCGCGCTCATAGCGGCGGCGCTCCAGCCGCTGCGAGATGCCGCGCTCGATGATCTCCAGACCGGCGCGGTCATGCGGAGAGGCCAGCGTAATCGCCATGCCCTTGCCTCCGGCGCGGCCGGTCCGGCCAATCCGGTGGATATAGCTGTCTGCGTCGAGCGGCAGATCGTAATTGAAGACATGCGTCACGCCTTCCACATCCAGCCCCCGGGCTGCCACGTCCGTTGCAACCAGAAGCTGAAGCTTCGCCTCGCGGAACATTTTCATCACCTGCTCGCGCTTGTTCTGCGACAGATCTCCATGAAGCTCGTCGCAGTCATAGCCGGCTTCCCGAAGCGCGTTGTTCAGCTTCGAGACCCGCCGCTTCGTCCGGCAGAAGATCATGGCCAGGTAGGGTCGGTCCCGCTCGATCAGCGACTTCAGGGCGCTTTCTTTCTGCCGGTCCGTGCATTCCACCACAAGCTGGCGGATGTTCGACAGCGGAATCGGCGAATTGCCCCGGATCGTAATGTCCACCGGCTGCTTCATATAGAACGAGGCCAGCCGCTTGATCGGCTCGGGCATCGTCGCCGAGAACAGCATCGTCTGGCGCCGGGACGGAACGGCGGTAATGATGCTCTCCACCTCTTCCAGAAAGCCCATGTGGAGCATCTGGTCGGCTTCGTCGAGCACCAGCATGTTCACGCCGCCCAGGCTGAGCGTCTCGCGCCGCATGTGATCCAGCAGGCGTCCCGGCGTGCCGATAATCAGATGGCGGCCGCCTTCCAGCTTCCGCAGCTGCTTCTCCACATCCTGGCCGCCGTATACTGCCAGCAGCCGGATGCCGGTCCCCTGCGTCAGCTTCTTCGCTTCCTCGGTGATCTGCAGAGCCAGCTCCCGCGTAGGCGCTAGAATCAGCGCCTGGGGATAAGCTTTCTCCGGTTTGATTTTATCGAGAATGGGCAGCAGGAACGCCAGCGTCTTGCCTGTCCCCGTCTTGGCCCGGGCAATGACGTCCAGTCCCTGAACGAGCGGAGGAATCGCCTCCGTCTGTACCGGCGTCGGCACCGCGATGCCCTGTCCTTTTAACGTTGTGCTTAAACTTACCGAAACGCCTAAATCCTGAAATCCCGGCACTTCGTCACCTCACCTTTATCAAATTGATCGGGGAGGAGAAGCAGCGCGGGAAGAGTCCCGGTTATCTCCGGGTCCCTTCCCGCCGCCTGCCCCGCTCCCGCATGTATAGGCCGCTCTGCGGCGCATGCCGCTCCCGGCCTAGAACCTTCCTGATTTGAAGATGGAGTACAGCAGCCAGACGAACATCAGCATCGCCACGACCGAACCGATCTCCACAATGGGGAAATCCCACAGCAGCGTCGGCTCTCCCCGCAGCGAGGAGCCGATGATCAGCGCCGCCATGATAATGCTGAACGCCAGCAGCACGATGCTGAATGACAGCCGGTTGCCGACCCGGTCCAGCTTGCGCGGGAGATGATCCAGTCCCGGAACCCCGATCTCCACCTTCAGCTTGCCCTTGCCGATCGTCTCCGAGAGCTGCCGGGCTTGTCCCGGCAGCTCCAGCAGACCCTCCGCCAGATCGGCGGCGCCGCTAATCAGCTTCCGCTGGATGCGCTGGCCGCTGAACCGCTGGCGCAGCAGCTTCCGGCCGAACGGCTCCGCCATCTGGATGATGCTGAACGACGGGTCCAACCCTTCGGCTACCCCCTCCAGCGTCAGCAGCGTCTTGGCGAGCAGCGTCAGCTCCGGCGGGATCGACAGCCGGTGCCGCCGGGCCACGCCGAACAGGTCGTTCAGCGCGGCGCCGATGCTGATCTGGCTGAAGGGGACATCATAGTATTCGTCCCGAAGCGCATCCATGTCCTCGTACAGCGCGGCCCGGTCCACCTCTTCCGGAACGACCCCGAGCCGAAGAATGGCCCGGACCAGCGCGTCGGTATTGCGGCGCATCAGCGCGATGACCAGGCCCGACAAGTGATCCTTCGTCTCCTCGCTGATCCGCCCGACCATTCCGAAGTCAATCAGCGCCAGCCGCCCGTCGGGAAGCAGCAGCAGATTGCCCGGATGCGGGTCGGCATGGAAGAAGCCGTCGATGAAGATCTGCTTAAGCATGATTTCGATTGTCCGCTGCACAATATCCTTCAGATCGCCGCTCTGGGCGAGCAGCTCCTCCGGCCGGTTCAGCGTAATGCCTTCCACGTATTCCATCGTCAGCACGCGGGCCGACGAGTAGTCCCAGTAAATCGACGGAATATGAACCCGTTCATCGTCGCGGAGCTGCTGGGCGATCCGCTCCGCGTTCCGTCCTTCCTGAATATAGTCCAGCTCGGCCAGCAGCGAACGGGAGAATTCTTCGGCCATCCGGTAGAGACCGTACTGTCTGGCCCAATCCAGCTTCCGCTCGGCCAGCGCCGTCAGATCGCGAAGAATTTCAAGGTCCCGCCGCATCATCCGCATGACGCCCGGGCGCTGGATCTTCACCGCTACCCGTTCTCCCGAATGCAGGACGCCGCGGTGCACCTGACCGATGGAAGCCGCTGCGAGGGGCGCATCCTCCAGATAGGAGAACAACGCATCCACCGGATGCTCCAGCTCCTTCTCCAGGATGGCCCGGGCCGTCTCCGCCGGAACAGGCGGCACGTGATCCTGCAGCTTCACCAGTTCCTGGATGACCGACTCGGGCAGCAGATCGGCGCGCGTGCTCGCCAGCTGGCCCAGCTTGACGAAGGTCGGTCCAAGATCCTCCAGCAGAGCGCGGATGCGTTCGCCGAGCGTACGGCTCTCATGCGCCTGCTGGCGGGTAAGCTTACGGGGCAGGGACAGCACCCGGTACAGACCCAATTCCTCCACCATATAGCCAAAGCCATGGCGCATCAGCGCCATGGCGATATCCCGGTAGCGTCCGGCCTGTCTGATCCGAACCATCAATCACTCTGGGCATCCGGCTGCGTGCCTTCCAGCCGGGAGATTCCCTCAAGCTCGGCCAGCCGGCGTTCCAGCACGGCAATCCGTTCCTCCAGCGCCGCAACCTCGTCCTGGGTCGGCACCTTCAGCTCTTTCAGCACCTTCTGCACCTGCTCCTGCACGGCATTCTTGAAATAGCCGCGCTCCTCTTCGCCCCGTTCGACCAGCCGGTCGACCAGCGCCTTGGATTCCGAAGGAGCCACTTCGCCCCGTTTGACGAGCTCATCGACGACCTTCTCCACTTTCTCCTTGCTCACAACGGTCAATCCGACTCCGAAAGAGATGGCTTTCTTAAACAAATCGCTCATGACAATTCCTCCTTGGATTCCGTTATTGAATGGAGTTCACCCGGTACCATTATAGCCCAAAGCGGGAGGGATTTCTAAAGGATGCCAGGAGGTCCGCGCCTTCCCCGGCCATGCTGCGGCTGCGGTCAGCTCTGCGCAGGAATGCGCGCCGCCCATTTGGCGGAACGGAGCAGCAGCTCCCGAACAGCCGGATGATGGAAGGAAGGCTCATGGTGTCCCGGCATCAGGAAGACCACCCGGCCCTGGCCGTAGCTGTGGCTCCAGGCCGCCGGCCACCATTCTCCTTCATGCTCGTATTCCAGCAGCACCGTCTTCTCCGTGAACGGGTCAAAATCAAACCGGTACGGCTCCTCCTCCAGCGTGAAGGGCTCCAGCCCTTCCGTAATGACATGCTCGCCCGGCCGGAAGTTCAGTTCGGTGTAGGGCGGATGTCCGGTGAACCGGGCTCCGAACAGCTGGGCCAGCTCATAGCGGGACGCCAGCGAAATGCCGGTATGAAGCACGATCAGGCCCCCGCCTCCGCTGACATAATTCAGCAGCCCCGCCGTCTGCTGCGGCGAGACGTGCTCACTCCACAGTTCATTATATGCGATGCACAGGTCATAGCCTGCAAGATGCTCTTCAAGCAGCAGCTTGCGGTTCTCCGAGCATTGCACCGTCATCATATCGCCCAGAATGTGCGTGATCTCTTTGTCGATTCCCTGCAGCGGGTGGAAGTGCGGATGCGTATATTCCCCCAGCAGCAGGCATTTTCTCTTATCCATGCGTAAGTCCTCCTTAGGCCGCCTTGTCCAAGAATGCCCAATGCGCCCTATCTGATACTGCCCTTCCTGTCTGACACTGCCCTTATTGTAAGTAAAATACCCCGCGATGTCCACGCGGCCGCGCCGCAGGCATCGCCGGCCCTTATCGCTCCGCCAGATACCGGCTGAGCTCGACCATCATGCTGCCCATGCGCTCCTGCTCGGGCACCACAATTCGTCCGACCCCGGCTTCGCGCAATCCGTCGGCGGTAATCCGCCCGACAGCCAGCGCAATGACGCGGGTCTCGAAGGCCGCGAGCATATCGTCCAGCCGGCCGTGCGCGGCGGCATGCTCTGCCAGGAATCGGGCCTGGGGCGCGCTTGTAAAAGCTACGGCGTCCACCTGGCCGCTTACGATCTCGTCCAGCAGCAGCTCCAGATCGCCGCTCTCCGGCGGGGTGTGCCGGTAAGGCAGCAGCACCCGCACGGACGCGCCCGCCTCCTCCAGCCAGCCGACGAGCCTTGGAGCCGGATCGCCGTGAAGCTGAAGGGCGGCGCGGACGCCCTCCAGCCTGTGCTCCGACAGGCCGCGGATCAGGCCCTGGGTGCTGCCGTCGTCGTCGCGCACAAGCGGCGTCAGATTCCGCTTCTTCAGCGCAGCCACCGTCTTGTACCCGCGCGCCGCAATCTTCGCGCCGGCGAGCATTCGCTGGAGCTCGTCGGCCCGGCCCATTTCCTCCGCCACCCGGAACAGCGCGTCAAGCCCCATTCCGGTGGTCAGGATCACCCAGTCCGGCGGGCTCTCCAGCCAGTCTCCCAGTTCCCGGCGCAGGATTTCGTCATCCAGAAATACCGTTCCCTGAGCCGGACGCAGAAGCGCCGTCCCGCCCATGCCGGTCACGAGCTTCGCCATCTCTTCCGACCGGCGGGGTCCCGCCAGCGCAACCCGTATCCCCTTTAATCGTTCACCCATTGCCGCACCCTTCCTTCCCGCCCGGCCGCAGCGGCCGGCCTCTCCCGTTATCCCGGAATTCATACCAAGCGGCCGCCTTCTCCCGGAAGACGGCCGCTCTGGCGGCAATGCCTATTGCCTGAATCTTTCCGAATAGATTCAGTATACCCGCTGGGCACGGTCCGTGAAAAGCCCGGCCCCCGCTCCGGCAGCCTTATTCATCCGGGTTCTGCCCGCCGGATGCCCCGAGCCGGAAGCGTCCGACCAGCCCTTGAAGCTGTTCGGCCAGTCTGCTGAGATCGGCGGCGGACGGAAGCGAGCTGCTGCTGCGCGGCCGCCGAGATGGTCTCGGTATTCTCCGCAACCTCGGTCGAGATGTGGCGGATATCGCCGATCGACTGCTCCATGCTGTCCTTCTCCGTATTCAGCCGGCGAACCGCCTGTTCCATCGCTTCGATGGATTCGGCGGCTTCCTTGACGGCCCGGCGGATGCGCGAGAAGGACCGTCCGCTCGTATCGACTGCGGCAATGCCTTCGGACATCTTGCTGCGGGCATGGTTCATGGTTCCGCCCGCCTGCCTCATATCCTCCGAGATCGACCCGATCTCCTCGGCGATCCGCTGCGCTGACCGCTCCGATTCCTCGGCCAGCTTGCGGACTTCGTTCGCCACAACCGCGAAGCCCCGGCCCTGCTCGCCCGCCCGCGCCGCTTCGATCGACGCGTTCAGCGCAAGCAGGTTGGTCTGCCGCGCAATCCCCGCGATGACCCCTACGATGCCGCCGATATGACCGGCCCGTTCATTCAGCCGGTCAATGACCTCGCCAAGCTCGCCGACCGTCTCCTGAATCCCGTCCATCTTCTCGACTACGCTCAGAACCGATTCTTTGCCGTCGGAAGCGGAATTCAAGGCTCTGTCCATCGCTTCGGACACCGCATTCATGTAGCCGGTAATCCGTACGGCTTCTCCCGCGGTAGCCGCTACGCTCTCCGTTCCTTCCCGGACGCTCCGCACCTGCCGCTCCGTTGCCGCCGCAACTTCCTGAATCGCAATGGTCACATGCTCAATCGCCTGCGTGGTCTGTTCCGCTCCGGCGTTCAATTCCTCGGCGGACGACGACACATTGTCCGTCATGTCCTGAACGCCGACAATCATCCCGCGGAGATTGTCGACCATGGTCTGAAAGTGGGTGGCCAGCGTGCCGATCTCATCTCTGCGGAAGGCGCCGACCGGCTTGGACAGGTCGCCCCGGCTGATGTTCTCGGTCGCTGCCCGAAGCCGTTCCAACGGGCGGGTGATCGACCGGATATTCAGGAAGATCAGCCCCAGCGCAATGACGACAGAGACGGCGACGACCGCGATCGCCGTATCGCGAATTCCTCCTGTGGCCTCCTTGATCTCCGACATGGAGATGGTGCCGCCGACTCTCCACCCGGTCTGTTCATTCTCCTGGTAGAGCATCATCTGGCGGCTGCCTTTGTAATCATAAGTGAAGCTGCCGGAGCTTCCCTCGAACATTCGTCTGACGTATGCGTCGGAGGATTCCCGGCCTGCCGTTTCGGTAGGATGAACCAGAAACTTCTTGCTGTTGTCAATCAGAACGACATAGCCTTCCCGGCCGACCTTCAGATTGGTCAGCTCCTTAATCTGCTTGAGGTTCAGGTCGATGGATACGACGCCGCGCCCGTCCTTCAGAACCGAGGATACCGCGACGGCCGTCTCGCCGGACGGAGTCCGGAAGGCGGGCGAAATGACAGCCCCCTGACCGTGCTTCAGCGCATCCACATAGAAGCTTTCTTTGCGCGGATCATAGCCTGCCGGCAGGGCCGTCTCCGATGACTGGATTAGCTTCGCCCGGCTCGTCGCCACGTAGAGATTCAGCGCATCGGGGTGAAGGGCTTCATACTGGTCCAGCTTCGCCTTAAGCGCCCCGGTCTTGCCGCTCTCCACCTCGGCATTTACCGCATCCGAACTGATCTGCGAAGCGAAATAGGCAATATCGTTAAGCTTCGCCTCGATGTTCGACGCGATAATTTCATTGACGGCCGCCACGCTCTCGCGGGCGCTGCCCGCCAGCTCGTTCTCGATCTCGGAACTGGCGGAATGATAAGTCGTCCAGCCAATGACCAGACTCGGGGCCAGCAGGACCAGCAGATAGGTGGCAATCATTTTGCTGCGTATCGTAAGATTCCAGGACCTTCTCGATTTCATACCGGATTCACTCTCTTTCTAGGCAGGAATAGGTACTATATCGACTTGGGAATCCCGTTTATTTATTCAATTTCCTTCAAAATTCTACTGACTTCCTTCAAAATAAAAAGAAGCCGGGAACGTGTCTCGGCTTCTTGCGTTATGTTGCTGTGCATCACAGCGGCCGGAGCCAGCCGGCCGTCAGCCGCTTACCTGTCCCCGGCAAGCCGGGCAGACCCCTTCAAATACAACATGGGCATGATCCACCGAATAGCCCGTTGCCTGGGCTACCTCATCCATCCATTCCTCCGGAACGGGAAGCAGCACCTCATCCACCGCGCCGCATACTTCGCACATAATATGCTGATGTTCATCCGTACGCGCATCGTATCGGCTTGAGGCTTCTCCGAGCTTCAATTCCCGGATCAGCTGCTTGTCGGTTAAATAACGAAGCGAGTTATATACCGTCCCGTATGCCAAATTATGGCCCTTCTCCACTAGCCGGTTCATGACCTCGGCAGCGGTAGGATGGTCGGGAGACGAACGAACGATATCGTAAACGGCCTGGCGTTGGGAAGTCAGATTCAGATTTCGCACATCGAATCACCCTACTCTTATTTTTAGATCAAGTATAAATCGTTTCCCGGCATTGGTCAACCGGGCGTTACTCTATACCTATATCGTATCTATTTAATGAAGAATATGACGGTCTTCTTCCGCAATTTTCGCTCTTTTTCGATATTTTTCTTCGTTCCGGGCTGCTTTTTCCGTTACACTGATTAGAGGCCGATCCGTTCTTTGTCTTCGAAGCCTCTACTCTACATACAAGGAGCATCTGAATGCCATGTTGATTACGCCCCTGGCCAGCAGTCTGTTCGCCAATTTCTGCATTTTGGCCACGTTCGTTTTTATTGCAGGCATGCTGTCCAAACGCTATGTCCCCGCCGGACACGCTTTCAGCCTGCTCGGTTCCGTCAATGCCGGGCTTCTGTTCGGCATCTTCGGGATTGTGCTGATGAGCTATTCGTTTCCCGTGGGGCATCACACTTATGCCAATCTGCGCCATTTAACTATCGTGCTTGCGGCCACCTACGCCGGCTGGCTGCCTTCCTTGATCTGCTCGGTCCTGCTGGCGGTCAGCCGTGTTCTGTTCTATCAGCTTAACTATGAATCGGTATCCGCAGCGGTCAGCCTGCTGGTGAGCGGCCTGGGCTGCTGCCTGATCTCCCGCCTGCCCTGGGATCGACTTCGCAAAATGACCGTGTCCAATCTGCTTAATCTCATTATCATTCTCGCAACGCTGGTCAACAATCTGGGCGGCTGGAATGCCGCCATGACGATCTACCCCGTTCAGCTCATCGCCGTCTTGGGCGCTGGACTCGTCATCTATTATATTGCAGAATACATCCAGCGCTCCAACGAGCTCTATTCCCAGCTCCAGATTTCGGCCACAACCGATTATCTGACCGGACTGCACAACCTTCAGCAGTTCCACCGCTATCTGGAACTGGAACTCGACCGGTCGGAGCGAAGAAGCGAGCCGCTGTCGCTGCTGGTGCTGGACATTGACCACTTCAAAGCGATTAATGATACGTACGGCCATCCGGCCGGAGATGCCGTCCTGAAGCAGCTGGCCCACCGGCTGCGCAGCCATTCCCGTTCCTACGACTACGTCTCCCGCAACGGCGGGGAAGAGTTCGCCGTCCTGCTTCCGGATTGCTCGCTCGCGATGGCCCGCCGTGCCGGCGAACGCATCCGCTCGGCGGTGGCTGATGAGCGCTTCACCCTTCCGTCCGGCCAGAAAATCCCGGTTACCATCTCCATCGGCGCCGCTTCCTACCCGCAGGTGGTGGAAGAAGCAAGCGGCGAACTGCTGTTTCAGTATGCCGACCAGGCGCTGTATGAAGCCAAAGTCTCCGGGCGCAACCGGGTCGCCGCCGCGCAGGCGGCCCATACGGAGCGCTGATGTTGACGGATGCGGCTCCGGGCGCCTAGCGGATCATTCCCGAGTATTTGATCTCCACCTTGACCTTGGCCTTGATCTCCAGACGGGGCAGCATCTCCTTCCAGTCCTTCATCTCGTTCCTGTTGTCGAACCGGCGGGCTCCGTAATGGAGCCCCCAGCCCAGCGGGTCCAGATCGCTGTCCCTGAGTTTGCGCAGCAATTCTTCAATCTCCTTCTCCAGCTTCTCCTCGCTCTCGCGGGCAAGCCGTTCCAGCAGATGCTGCGTCATCGTCTCTTCGCCGCTGCTCTCCTCCAGAATGCCGGCAATGGATACCTTATAGGTGAGCCGCGGCCGGCCGACATCCCCGGTAGACAGGCGATAACTGGCCTTCGACGTCTCGATATAGTATTCATACAGCTTGCCGTCATAGCGGGCCGGCAGATTAGTCTGCACATTCTTGCGCTCCAGCAGGTTGAAGAGCCGGGCCTCGTCCGGGTTCAGCGTTAGCCGGCTGCGGTGTTTGTCGAACAGGGCCATCCGGTCCATGATAAAGCCTGTTTTGCCACGGGCTTCAATAATGGTCAGCACAGGGTCCAGGCCGGGCTCGAACAGATTGCGGTACAGCCGATAGGCAAAAACGCTTGTAATGAAAGGCGACTCCGTTCCCTGCCGGCTCAGCGACAGGATCAGCGAGTTGGACGGAATCTGCTCGGTCGCGGGCTTCAGCTTCAGCACCTGCTCCGCAGTGGGGCTTCCGACGGCTACATTGAGAATCAGCTGCATGTCCCTTCTCCGGACCACCCAGTCCATAATATGAAGAATATCCTTCTTGGCCTGTTCCTCGCCGATAATCAGCGCTTTGCAGTGCGCATAATCCAGCTCCTTCTCCACTTGGGATTTCAACAGACGCAGCGTCTCCGACAAGCTGTCGGCTTCCTGCGAGAGGACCGCCACCCTCTCCTGGGCTTTCGTAGGGTCTCCTTGCGGCAGCGCCAGCTTCAGGCTTACCCGGAATTTCTTGCCGCCGGAGCCGGGATCAATTCCGATGGCCGTCACGAACATCCGGCGGTCAATATCCTTGTAATTGCTGATGCACCCGGACAGCAGCGGCAGCAGCAGCAGAATTCCGGCCAGCGCCGCCTTCCTCCGCCATGTCTTCTTCATGACGAAGCCCTCCCGGCCCTCCGGAAACAATAGAACAATAGCGCCAGCAGCGCCATCTCCCCGTACCAGCGGCATTCAAGGAACCAGAGGCCGAGGCGGCTGACTTCGTACTGATTGAGCCGCATCAGGTTCAGGCCTATCATCGAGAACAGGAACAGAATGCCCGCTTCGGCCCAGACCCGTCGCTTCGGCCGGGAGATCAGGCGCTTGGGAAGCAGGCTGGTCATCATCGACAGGGCTACATGCCAATGCACAATACAGCTGGTCAGCGACAGCGTCAGATAGGCGAAGTAGAAGATAAACACCATGCGCTCGATCAGAAAAGAACTGATTCGGATGCTGTCGGCCGTCGAGAACCAGGTATACACCTGATGCCCAACCGCCTCCGTCCCGAAGAACCCGAAAGGGATCAGATATGTGAGCAGCAGGCACAGCAGCCCGAATACGCCGAACATCCAGAAATGGCTCGGTTTGAACGATTTGAACACCCGGTTGAAGATCACCAGATTTACATATCCGCTGAACAGATAAGTCGTTCCCGACAGGCAGCGGAAATCCGGCGCATGCCAGGCATAAGTCAGCATCTGCAAGACGGCGTTCCATTCAAAGTAAGGGTTGGAGAGCGCCTTGAAGAGCGAATAGAGAATGATCGGCAAGGTCACAACCAGCAGCGTCTCCAGTGCGTACAGAATGGACAGTGGGTCCAGGCGGCAGCAGAGGCAGACCAATACCAGGAAGCCGGCCATTACCATATACGTTCCGGTATCCGGGCTGATGAACCGCTGCGTTATATCGACAAAAGACAGCAGGGTTACCATTCCCGCCAGCAGCCAGAGCAGCGAGAAGGCGAACACCAGAGCCCCCGCCAGCGGCCGGGGCAGCGCCCCCGCCAGAATCTCGGGCAGCCCCTGGCGGGGGAACCGGCGGATCAGCCGGGCAAAGGCATACACAAAGAGCGGAGCAATAATTGAAGCCGCCACAATCGACATCAAGGCCCCCTGGAAGCGGGCATTAACCAGCGTCCGCGGCACAAAAATAATGACGTTCATCAGGCAGTTCAGCAGAAACAGCGAGTAGAAATATCGGGTCTTGACCACCAGTTCATCCTCCTCTTGCGCGCTTGAACGTCCGCCGGATATTCCGGATCAGATACAGCCGCATATACGGCTTGCCAAAGCTGCGGAGATGGCTCATGTACATCACCATGCCAACCAGTCCCATGACCAAGCCCACCACGCCGAACATCGCGCACAACGCCAGGAAGAAATATTTCAGGACCCGGACGGTGAAGCTCATCATATTGAGCGGAATCATGAAATTCGAAATGGCGACGGCCGAGACCAGAATAATCATGATATTGCCGACCAGTCCCGCCGCCGTGGCCGCCTGTCCGAGAATCAGACCGCCGACGGTTGTGGCCGCCGGCCCGATCGCCTTGGGAAGCCGCAAGCTCGCTTCTACAAGAAACTCCATCATGAGCAGCATCAGCAGCACCTCCACAAAGGCCGGATACGGGACGGTTGCGCGGCTTCCGGCAATCAGAAGCGCGATCTGGATACGGACGATCTCGGGATTGTAGGAGGTGAACGCCACATAGAGCGCAGGAAGCCATAAGGTAATCGCTACGCCGATATAGCGGAGCAGGCGCAGGAAGAGCCCCACCACGGGCATCTGGTATTTGTCGTCCATGGCGGTCAGGAAATCATTGCTCGTCGAGGGCAGAAGAATACCGTAGCCGGTCGTATCGAGCAGAATGACAATCTTGCCTTCCGACAAGCCCAGCACCAGCCGGTCGGGACGCTCCGATACCACAAGAAGCGGGAAGATCCGCAGCGGGTCTTCGCTCAGCAGCCGTTCCAGTTCCCCTGCTGCCTGCAGCACTTCCACCTTGCCTACCTTGATCCCGTCCAGCCTCCGCTTCAGTTCGGCGAGCACCGTCTGGTCAACCCGGCTCTCATCGTACAGGATCGCCGTCTTGGTCTGCGACAGACTCCCGAGAATGACGGTCTCCAGCTTGAGGTGGGCCGATTGGTAGCGGCGGCGGATGAGATTCAGATTGACCTCCAGCGCTTCGGTCAGGCTGTCCGACGGTCCCTGAACAATGTTCTCGTCCGACGTCTCTCCGACGGGACTGGCCTGAACCTTGAGCGCGTCCACCAGCGTGAAGCGCCCCTCCTCTGTCTGGATTAGCAAATAACCCCGAAGCAGCAGCGCAAGCGCCGCCTGGGTATTGGCGGCCTCCTGACGGCCGGGACAGCCCTCCAAATATTTGGCGTAGGCTTCTCCCCCGCCAAGCTCATAGAAGGGAGCGACCAACCGGCCCGAGACGAACGCGGGATCGCAGAGACTGCGGATATACAGGATAAACGCCCGGCTCTCTTTATGATGAAGGGTCTGCTGCTCCAGGTCGGCGAAGCCGGCCAAGGCTTGCAAGAGTTCAGGCACATTCAGATCGGACGGCTGCGCCGATTCGGTCATCAGAAGCTCCCTCCCTTTCCAGTCTCTTCTTAGATTGGCGCGAAGCAGCCCGTTTCATGCGCCGAAGCGCTCATGCCGCCGCCAAGAATCCAGGTTTCTTTTTGCAGGCGGGTGGTAATAAATGAAAGGAAGAAGCGAGGAGGATGAACGATGAACCCTACGGATTACTGGCCCGAAAGCCTGCCGCAGTACCCGTCTTCAATCTGGAGAGAGACGACGGAGATTCCTGCCTTTCCCCGGCTGACAGAGGATCACCGGACCGATGTCGCCATTGTCGGCGGCGGCATCACCGGCATCACGGCAGCCTATCTGCTTGCGGAGGCCGGCCTGAAGGTCACCCTGCTGGAAGGCAGCGAGCTGTTCAGCGGAACCACCGGATTCACGACCGCCAAAATCACAGCCCAGCACGGTCTGATCTATGAGGAGCTGATCTCCCATTTCGGCGAGGAGAAGGCTCGTCAGTATTACGATTCCAATACCGAAGCCATGAAATGGATCATCGACACCGCCGAACGCCTCAGCGCGGAATGCGGCCTGGTTCGGGAGTCGGCCTGGCTCTACGCCGATCAGGGAGACGACAAGACGCTCAAGAAGCTGGAGAAGGAGTTCGAGGCTTACCGCAAGCTCGGCCTTCCCGGCGAATGGAGAGATTCGATCGACCTGCCCCTGCTGGCCGGCGGCGCTATCGTTCTCCCCGACCAGGCCCGCTTCCATCCGCTCCAGTATTTGAAGGCGCTGCTTCAGGCCTTTCTGGACAAGGGCGGCAAGGTCTACGAACATACGATGATCGGAGAGAAGGTAGAGAAGGGGGACGATCTGATCCTTTTCACCGAGAAGGGGGATCACCGGATTATTTGCCGGCACGCAATTTCGGCGAGCCATTTCCCCTTCTATGACGGCGGTTCCCTGTATTTCGCGCGCCTTCACGCCGAGCGCTCCTATGCGCTTGCGATAGAGCCGGAGACGGACTATGTCGGCGGCATGTACCTCGGGGCCGGTGAGCCGACGCGCTCCTTCCGCGCGGTGGAGTGGGAAGGCAAGAAGCTCGTCATTGTCGGCGGCGACAACCACAAGACCGGCCAGGGCATCTGCACCATCGGGCATTATGAGAACCTGGAGCTGTTCGCCGGTTCGACGCTCGGCATCCGTTCCGTTCCGTACCGCTGGTCGGCCCAGGACCTGGTCACGGTAGACAAAGTGCCTTATATCGGCAAAATGGACGACGACGCCAACATCTACGTCGCAACCGGCTTCGCCAAATGGGGAATGACGAACGGCACGCTTGCCGCCCGAATGATCGCCCAGCAGATTCTGGGGGAGAAGAGCCCATACGCGGAGCTGTACGATCCGTCGCGGATCAAGGCCAATCCCGGAATCAAGAACCTAATTAAGGAGAACGCCAACGTAGCCAAGGAGCTGGTCGCCGGCAAAATCGGATTCGCCCACGCGAAGGTCGATGAGCTGAAGCCCGGCGAAGGCGCCGTTGTCCGCCACGACGGCAAACGGGTCGGCGCTTACAAGGACCCGGAAGGCGGGCTTCATCTGGTAGACCGCACCTGTACCCATATGGGCTGCGAATGCGAATGGAACGCCGCCGAGCGCTCGTGGGACTGCCCGTGCCACGGGTCCCGCTTCTCGTATACCGGCGAAGTCCTGGAAGGACCGGCTACCCAGCCGCTGAAGCAGGTGGAGCCTTAAGAAGGGCGCACCGGGGCGCACTTCCCCATATAACGCACAGCGCGGCCGCCCGCTTCCCGAAAGGGAAGCCTGGCGGCCGCGCTGTTGCTTGGGGCAGCTCTATATGGGTCTGTCGTTATCTTCTGCAGAGGCGCTGGAAGCCGCCGTTCCCCTGCCGGTGCTGCGGGGCGCCGGGTCCCAGCCCGAGATGGCGGTTCAACAGCTCGTCCAGTTCCTGCGATTTCTCGAGCACGCGCAAATCCTTGAGCCCATACTGCAGCGCAAGCTTGCCCATTTCCGCCCGTTCCTCCTCGATTTGTTCGATCAGCTCTCTCACAAGAGCCCTCCCATCCGTTGGTTTTTTCTTTTGAGAATTATCATACCATAAGGAGTTAGGATACTCCTGTGAACTTTGTAAAAAATCGCATGTCGCCCGGAGACCGGGGACATGCGATTCTCCCGTTAAGCTCCTGCCTTCGGCCCGGCAGGACGAATCCGGCTGCGCTCAGCGGACCGGCGCAGGCTTCTCTTCCTTCACTTCCATATGTCTGCCCGGCCAGAAGGCCCAGCGGCCCAGCAGCACGGTCAGCGCCGGAACCAGGAACGGCCGTACGATGAACGTGTCGAGCAGAACGCCCAGAGCAGTGACGAGCCCGAATTGTACGAGCACCTGAATCGGCAGCGTCGCCAGGACGGCGAAGGTGCCGGCCAGAATCAGACCGGCGGAGGTAATGACCGAGCCCGTCTCGCTGACGCCCTCGGCGATGGCCCGGCGCAGCGGCATCGTCTTGCGCTTCTTCCAGATGCCCGAGACCATGAAGATGTTGTAATCTTCTCCAAGCGCGACCAGGAAGACGAACGCGTACAGCGGAATGGAGCCCTGAATGGCATCCGCCCCCATCAGATGATGCAGAATCAGCCAGCCGAGTCCGAGAGCGGCGAAGAAGGACAGAATGACCGTCCCCACCAGGTACAGCGTTGCCGTAACCGAGCGCAGGTACACCAGAAGCAGCAGCGCGATCAGGCCGATGACGACCGGAATAATCAGATCGCTGTCCCGGTTCTGCACATCCCGGTTATCGACCTGCGTTGCCGTCTGTCCGGCGATATGCACCTTGTTCTCCGGCTCTGCGGCTCCGGCGTCCCGAAGCGCCTGCTCCACCGATTCCCGAAGCTCGGGAATGTGGCGCATCGCTTCGCGCGAATACGGGTTCTCCCGGAACTGCACGTCATAAGACAGGATCTCCGGGTGAACGGCGCCCTTCTGCGCGTCCGACACCTCAGCCACATAGGACAGGCCCGCGAGCATCGTCTTCAGGTCTTCCGCCTTGGCCCCGGTTCCGGCCGTATCGACCAGAACGCTGGCCGGCGCCAGCTCGCCCGGCGAGAACTTGTCGCCGATCTGCGTGAAGCCCTGCCGGGACTCCATATCTTTCGGGAAAGAGGACAGCAGATCGAACGTATACGAAATGCCCGAGGAGAAGGCGGCCAATATGCCGAGCAGCACCAGCGTTACGGCAACAATCGTCTTCGGCCGCGAGACGACGAGGCGGCCTACGGCCCCCTTGGTCCGGCGCTCCTTGCGTACAGGGACCGGCTTGCCTTTCTCCTTGGCGCGTTCTTCCTCCATCTCCGGCGTACGCGGAATGAAGGGGAAGAACGAGACGCGGCCGAAGATCGCCAGCAGCGCGGGCACCAGCGTCAGGCTGGCAAGCCCCATCACGAAGATGGCAAGCGCGAACGGCGCCGCGAACCGGTGGTAGGAGCCGTATTCCGCCAGCAGCAGCGTCAGCAGCGCGACGACGACGGTGAACCCGCTCATGGCGATGGCGCCAGCGGAGCCGCTGATGGCTCCCAGCAGCGCCTTCAGGACGCCGCGCTCTTCCTTCAGCAGTTGACGGAAGCGGGCGATCAGGAACAGACAGTAGTCGGTTCCTGCGCCGAACAGCAGCACCGTCATAATTGAGACGGCCTGGGAATCGACAGTGATCCATCCCTCCTTCGCCATCAGTCCGACCAGCGGACCGGTAACGCCGTAAGCGAAGCCGACGGCGATCAGCGGAATGAGCGCCAGAATCGGCGAGCGGTAGATCAGCAGCAACAGCACCAGGACGAGAAGAACGGTCGCGATCAGCAGCGAGACGTCCGCATCCTTGAACAAGCCGGTCGCATCAATCGAGATGCCTACCGGTCCCGTAACGCGCAGCGAGAGCTCGCTGCCGCTTGCGGAGGCGGCCGACGGGTCGCCCCCCGTCTCCTGCCGGACCAGCGCCTTCAGCTTCTTGACGCTCTCTCCGAGCTGGTCGCTGTCCGCCGTCCGGTCGAACAGCACCGGCGTGACCAGCGTACTGCCGTCCTTGGAGGCCGAGCCCGCCAGCGCCTGCGGCGGCACCTGGCCGAGCGGCGGCACGAACTGCTGGTGCGGCAGCGGTTCCTTGGCCAGCTTGGCATAGACCGTGGCAATGGCGGCATAATCCTTGTCGTTCAGACTGCCGTCGCGGTGCCAGACGAGCAGCGCGGGCACGCCGTTGCCTCCGGGGAATTCCTTCTCGATGATCCGGTCGGCCACGACCGAAGGCGAATTCTCCGGCAGATTGGACGCATTGTTCTTGACCTGGGAATTAACCGAAGGCCAGACCATGTTAAGCACCGCGACCAGCGCTACCCAGACGAGCAGCGTCACCCATTTCGAGCGGGGTCCCGCTATCCATTTACCATATCCCGACAATGAGCTCATCCTCTCTATACGTTGGATTGCTTATTCATTCTGAACTTAATGACCCGCGGGTCACAGTTGCTACTCTATCATATAAAGTTTGGCGCGATGAAGCAAACGCGGCACGCAAAAAAAACCGGCCATCCGCTCTGCGGACTGCCGGTTGAAGATCTCTTGCCTGAACCTGTGCTTCGCGGTCCGCCCTTAGGGGCAGACTCAGCCCGCTTCGGGCTCCGCGTCTTCGGAGAACTGGCTGTTGTACAGGTCGGCATAGAAGCCTCCCTGCTCCAGCAGCTCGGTATGCGTCCCCTTCTCGATGACCGTTCCCTTGTTCATGACGAGAATCAGATCGGCGTCGCGAATGGTGGACAGCCGGTGGGCGATGACGAAGCTGGTCCGTCCCTGCATGAGCGCGTTCATCGCCTTCTGGATCTGCACCTCCGTCCGGGTATCCACGCTGCTCGTCGCCTCATCCAGAATCAGAATCGACGGATCGGCCAGAATGGCCCGGGCGATGGTCAGCAGCTGCTTCTGGCCCTGCGAGATATTGGACGCTTCCTCGTTCAGCACCGTGTCATAGCCTTGGGGGAGAGTACGGATGAAGTGGTCGGCATGGGCGGCCTTGGCGGCCCGCACCACGTCGGCTTCGGATGCGCCCTCCCGCCCGTAGGCGATATTGTCGCGGATCGTTCCGTTGAACAGCCAGGTGTCCTGAAGCACCATGCCGAATCTTGAACGGAGATCGGCGCGGGTCATAGCTGTAATATCGACGCCGTCGATCAGAATCTGCCCGCCGCTGATTTCGTAGAAGCGCATCAGCAGATTGATGAGCGTCGTCTTCCCCGCGCCCGTCGGGCCGACGATGGCAATCGTCTGTCCGGGCTTGACGTCGATGTTCATATCCTCGATCAGCAGCTCGCCCGGCTTGTAGCCGAACTGCACCTGGCGGAATTCCACCGCGCCCTCTTCGCCCGCAGGCGTAAGCGAACGCTTGGTCTGCGGGGCTTCCGGCACTTCTTCCTCTTCATCCAGCAGCTCAAATACGCGCTCCGCGGAGGCGATCGTCGACTGGATGATATTCGCAATGTTCGCCACCTGCGTAATCGGCATGGTGAACTGGCGCGAATACTGGATGAAGGCCTGGATATCGCCGACATCAATCATTTTCTTCGTGACAAAAATCCCGCCGACGACGCAGACCAGCATATAGCCCAGATTGCCGATGAAGTTCATGAGCGGCATGATAATGCCGGAGATGAACTGGGCCCGCCAGCCGGAGCTGTACAGATCCTCATTGATGCTGTCAAATTCGCGCAGCGATTGGGGCTCCCGGCCGAACGCCTTGACGATCCGGTGGCCGGTGTACATCTCCTCGACATGACCGTTCAATTCGCCGAGGGACTTCTGCTGGTTCATGAAGTAGCCCTGCGAACGCTTCGTAATCAGCATAATCACAATCAGACTGAGCGGCAGCGTCACAATCGTAATCAGGGTCAGCCAGGGACTGATGGTCAGCATCATGATAATGACGCCGATCAGGGTGACGACAGACGTAATCAGCTGGGTCATGCTCTGCTGCAAAGTTGTGCTGATATTATCGACATCGTTGGTGGCCCGGCTCAGGATCTCCCCGTGGGTCCGGGAATCAAAATACTTCAGCGGCAGACGCTCCAGCTTGGCGTTGATCTGCTCGCGCATATCATAGACGACCCGTTGGGCGACGCCGGCCATCACATACTGCTGCACATAGGTGAACAGCGAACTCAAGAGATACAACGCGCCCAGAAGCAGCAGAATATCATTGATGTAGCCAAAATCCACTCCGGCTCCCGGCACTTTATGATAAATGCCCATGAAGCCTTCATACAGCTTGGTCGTCGCTTTGCCCATAATCTTCGGGCTGAAAATACTGAACACGGTGCTCAGTACCGCAAATAACAGAACCAGCAGGAGCTGCATCCGCTTCGGACGCAGATAACGGAGCAGGCGGCGAAGCGTGCCCTTGAAATCCTTGGCCTTCTGGGCCGGCATCCGCATGCCGCCATGCGGTCCCCCGGGCCCGTGAGGGCGCATGCCCGAAGGACGGGAACCCGATTTATGCTCACTCATGCGATCTCCTCCTCTGACAACTGCGAAGATACAATTTCCCGGTACACATCGCTGTTCTCCAGCAGTTCCCGGTGGGTGCCCATACCGGCAATCCGTCCTTCATCCAGGACGATAATGCGGTCGGCGTCCATAACGGTGCTGACGCGCTGGGCGACAATCAGCACGGTGGCTTCGGTCGTCTCGTCCTTGAGCGCCGCCCGCAGCTTGGCGTCCGTCTTGAAGTCGAGCGCGGAGAAGCTGTCGTCGAACAGATAGATTTCCGGCTTGCGGACCAGCGCACGGGCAATGGAGAGCCGCTGCTTCTGGCCCCCGGAGATATTGCCGCCGCCCTGGGCGATCTCCGAGTCGAACCCGTCCTTCATCGCCGAGACAAAATCGAACGCCTGGGCGATCTCCGCCGCATGGAGGATCTCCTCGTCGGTCGCATCCTCCTTGCCGTACCGGATGTTCTCGCTGACCGTGCCGCTGAACAGCACGGCTTTCTGCGGCACATATCCGATCTTCAGGCGAAGCTCCTCCTGGGTCATCTCGCGGACGTCGACGCCGTCCACTTTCACTCTTCCTTCGACCGCGTCATAGAACCGCGGGATCAGGCTCAGCAGCGTCGACTTGCCGGAGCCCGTGCCGCCGATAATGGCGGTGACTTCGCCGGGAGCCGCCGAGAAGCTGATATCCGACAAGGCAGGCTGCTCGGCTCCCGGATACGAGAACGTGACGTTCTCGAATTCCACGTACCCGCTGAGCCGGCCAGCCCGCTCTCCGGCCGGAGACGCCGGGTCTTCAATCTCCGGCTGCATCTCCATCACCTCATTGATCCGCTGGGCGGAGGCGGAAGCGCGGGGAATCAGAACGAACATCATGGAGACCATAATGAGCGAGAACATAATCTGCATGGCGTACTGGATGAAAGCCATCAGCGACCCCACGTTGAGGTTGCCCGCATCAATGCGCTGGCTGCCGATGTACAGAATGGCCAGCATCGAGAAGTTCATAATGAACATCATCATCGGCATCAGAAGCGCCATAATCTTGTTGACCCGGATGGCCGTTGCCGTCAGGTCGCCGTTCGCGGCGCTGAAACGCTCGTTCTCGTGGCGCGAACGATTGAAGGAGCGGATGACCCTCATGCCGGTCAGATGCTCCCGCAGCACCAGATTCAGCTTATCCAGCTTGATCTGGATCGCCTTGAACAGCGGCAGTCCCTTCGAGCCGACGAACGCGATGGCGCCCACAAGCAGCGGAACCACCACCACGAAGATCAGCGAGAGCTTCGCATCCTCATACACCGCCATGATGATCCCGCCGATCATCATCATCGGCGCTCCGATCATCATCCGCAGGATCATGGTCAGCACGGTCTGCACCTGTGTAATATCGTTGGTTGTCCGCGTAATAAGCGACGCGGTGCCCAGCTTGTCGAACTCATGCAGCGTGAAATTCTCCACATGATTGAACATGCGGGAGCGGGTGTCCCGGCCGAAGCCGGCCGCCACCTTCGCCGACAGGAAGCTCGCTGCAATCGAGCAGACGGCCCCGATGCCGGCTACCAGCAGCATGAAGCCGCCGACCCGCCAGATATAATCCCGGTTATCCCGGACAATGCCCTTGTTGACGATATCGGACATCAGCGTCGGCAGATATAAATCGCCGAGGGATTGCAGGAATACAAAAGTCAGGATAGCCGCGACCGAAAGCCGGTACGGCTTCAAATGTTTGAACAGTTTAACCATGGTTCTCATCTCCGTCCCTGGAAATCGACTCCGGACTGAAGTCATTGGTACTGACGAATTCATGCATCTTCAGCAGCAGCTCGGCCAGCCTGTTGCTGTCTTCCTCCCCCAGATACTCGACGAGCCGGTTCAAATGCTCCATCCGCCGCCTGCCGATTCGGCAGGCCGTCTTCCGTCCCTGCTCGGTCAAGTTGATCCGGACAATCCGGCGGTCGGCAGGGTCTGCCTGGCGCATGACCATAAGTTTCTCCTCCAGGCCGTTAACAAGTTGGGTAACGGTCGGCGGCGTGAGCCCGAGCAGCCGGCTGACCTCGGATACCTTCAGCCCGGTCTCGGCCAATTCGGCGTGCTGCGCAAGGCAGACCATCAGCTTCGCCTCGCTCGGCTTGTGGCCGTCGGACATCTTCTGCCAGTGGAACCGGTTCATCGTCCGAAAGGCTTCAATTAATTTATGGTTCGTCTGCTCCCGCTTCTCATCTATCCCAATGACAAGACCTCCCCTTTCCTTCGGCCATCTAATTAGGTCACTAAATATTTATACAATGAATTTATTAGGCTACCTAATTATATTTTCGGCCCAAGGTCATGTCAAATAATGAAAGCGTTGTCCTTTTTGAAAATTTTGCGGCCCTCCAGCGGCCGTTTCTCCCGGGCAGACGTCGCTGCTACGGCAAAAACAGCTCACCGAAATATATCGAAATAAATATATCGAAATAGCCGTTCCCATGGGAACGGCTGCGGGTTGAGCGCTATGAAGCTTGCCCTGCGGGACAAGCAGAATGGATTTCAATTGATGCGGGTCTGGGTCTTTCTGCTGCGCAATCCTTCCATCATACGCGTCTGGGCCATTACAATATAGCGGTCCAGCCGCTCACTAAGCTCAACCACCGCGCGGTCGCTCAGGCTGCGGGCGCGCGCCACCTCCAGCAGCTCGCCCCTCAAGCTCTCAATCTTCAGATTCAGCTCGTCGTCTCTCTCTGGAAGCATGGAATCACCTCTTTTACATGGCCTTTCATCCTATCATAACCGATGATACTAAAAAACAAAATTTGCAAAAAAAGAAAAATATGACGTTCTAAACGGCTTTGGCGTCTTATCGGTAGCGTTCCTCCAGCAGCGTGCGCGTGAAGGCCACCCACTCTCTGGCCGCGAAGGAGAGCTGCCGTCCCCGCCGCCAGATCATGCCAAGCTGCCAGGGAATTACCGGCTCCGCCAGCCGGATGACCGCGATCCGGCTCCGGTCGAGGTCGCGGGCGATTGTCTCCGGAAGCAGCGCAATCCCGAGACCGGCCGCCACCATGCGGGCGATCAGATCCCACTGCGAGCTCTCGTAGACCACCTTGGGCTGGAACCCGGCACGCACGCATTCGGTAATAATGAGATCATGCAGCGCAAAATCCTCCCGGAACAGAATGAACTCTTCCTCCGCCAGCTCCGCCAGACGCACGCCGTCTCTTCCTGCAAGCTTGTGCCCTGCCGGGACCAGCAGCTCCAGACGTTCTTCAATAAAGGAGAAGACATGGAACCGCTCCTCGCTGACCGGCAGCACCACGACTCCGATGTCCAGCAGTCCCGTCTCCACATCATTCTCCACCTTGCGCGCGCCGTCTTCATGCAGCCGGATCGACACCTGCGGATACTTGCGGTGGAACAGCCCGATAACCTCCGGGAAAAAATGGGCTCCGACCATCGGCGGCAGCCCGATCCGGATGTGGCCCTGCTTGAGCTGGCGCAGATCGTCCAGCTCAGAGGAGAGACTCTGGAACGACTCGACGATATTCTGCGCCTTCGGCAGCAGAATTTCACCGGCGTCGGTCAGCCGGATGCTTTTGCCTTCCCGGTGGAACAGGTCCGTGCCCAGCTCGTCTTCAATGTGACGGATCATCTTGCTGATGGTCGGCTGTGTAATATACAATGACTCGGCCGCTCTGGAGAAGCTCCCGAGCCGGGCCGCTTCGACGAAGTATTGAAGCTGACGAATTTCCATAGAACCTCCTATATAGACACGATGAATATTAACCATTCGTTATATTCATTTTACCTATGTAAGAAACGGATGTAAAATTTCAATACAAATGAAAGGAGCGGGATTTTAAGATGAAGAAAATTGCGAAGGGCATGCTGCAGGTCTTCGGCCTGACCCTCTTCTCCCTGCTCATGAATCATTTCTCCGGCTGGCTGCATCTCCCGATACCGGGAAGCATCGTTGGCATGGCTCTTCTCTTTGCGCTTCTGGAGCTTGGCGTGGTCCGGCTGAACTGGGTTGAGCTCGGCGCTTCCTGGCTGCTGGCCGAACTGCTGCTGTTCTTTATTCCATCCGCCATCGGCGTCATGAATTACAGCGCGCTGCTGGAGAGCGACGGTCTGCAGGTGCTGGCGGTTGTGCTGGGAGGCACCTTTGTCGTCATGGCCTGCTCGGGTCTTCTGACGGGTCTCATCTACAAAGCAAAGGAGCGTCGAACCTTATGATTCTGGGCCTGCTGCTTATGGCGCTTACCGTAGCCGTCTATCTGCTCGCCAAGCGGATCTACGGCGCCAAGAAGAAGATGTATCTCTCCCCCCTGATTGTGACTCCGCTTCTCATCATCGCCTTTCTGCTGATGACAGGCGTGTCCTATGACAGCTACAATGCGGGCGGGCAATGGCTGACGGATCTGCTTCAACCGGCTACCGTTGCTTTTGCGATTCCCTTGCATAAGAACTTCAAGGTACTCAAGAAGCATGCGGCCGAAATTGCGGCCGGCGTGCTGTCGGGTTCGGTAACGGCGGTGATCTCCTCCGTCCTGCTCGCCAAATGGCTGCATCTCAGCAGCGACCTGGCGACCAGCCTCGTTCCCCGGTCGGTCACTACCCCGATCGCTATGAGCATCTCGCAGTCCATCGGCGGCGTTCCGAGCATAACAGCGGTCTTCGTTATTCTGACCGGCGTTCTCGGAACGCTGATGGGACCGTCGGTTCTTCGCCTTTTCCGCATTGACAACGAAGTGGCGCGCGGGGTATCGCTGGGGACCGCGGCGCACGGGACCGGCACGTCCAAGGCTTTTGAGCTGAGCTCGCTGACCGGTACCATCTCCAGTATTTCCATGATTCTGACGGCGCTGTTCACGCTCGGCGTGGCTCCCGCGCTGCTCTCGATCTTCCTCCGCTAGGCCGCCCCCGGCTTGGGCCGCATGCCCGCCTCCGCATCCGATTGGATGCGGGAGGCGGGTTTTTTTGTACAGATTCAGACTCCCCCTCCCAGTAAATGGTTGAAATTACCATCGGCTGCGGTATAATCGCTACAAGGTTATCCATAATTCTATCCCGCAGGGAGGCGAATCCGATGAAGCCGTATAGAAGAGCAGCGGTACTGCTCGCCGTCTTAACCGTCGCCGGTTCCACTTCCGCCGATCCGAACGGTTCTCTTCCCTTATCGGCCTCTGCGGCTCCGGGTTCCGGCAGCCTTCCTTCCACTCCACGTGCAGACAACCGTCCTCAAGCCCTGTCCGGCCAGCAGATGAGCTATGCGTTTAATGGAACCTCCGCTATGCCGGAATGGAGAGCCAGGATTAATAACACCTCTGTGTATGATTACAAAGTGACGATCACCAAAGGAAGTCCTACGGGGCCATCCTCTTGGTCAGGCACGATTCCCAAGGGACAATCCTATAATATCTGGTCTGACTATGCCTATCCTGCCGATACCTACTATGTCAATCTGACCTGCGGAAGCGGCGCCATGTCGGGGAGCGTAGCCGCTCGCGTCGCTTCCACCCACGCCGAAGTCCTTCCCTAGTTCTCTGCGGCTGATACGAGAAATCCCCCGGGCTTCCCGTCCGGGGGATTTCTCTTCTTTTCTTGGATACGGCTTCATGGGCTTGGAACGCAACCGTCCTTTCAGAGGGATACGCAGGCAGGCGTCCCTCTTCGCACGAAAGCGGACCCGGATGACCTTATTTGCTCCAGAAACACGTATATTGCGGAGGAGCGGACCCCAATGACCTTATCCCTTCCCTGTCTGCCCGATTGCAAGGGTTAATGCGCCAATAAGGTCTCTGGTGTCCGCCAGGTCAGCCGTAGCGGCGCTTCAGGGAAGAATAGCGTCTCCTCGGTCCGCTGCAGTACGTAAGCCGGCTGTAACTATTCGAGATAAAAGGGTTCAAATAAAGGGGCGTCAGCCAGCCCGTACAGGTCTGCCGCCATTCTAACAGCGGTCGGCATCATCGACCCCTTCTTCTATCGCCTTATTCCTCCACACTCTCGCGAATAAATAAACACAGAACACAACAAATATAAGGGGGGCTTCCCGGGCGCGCTACACGAGTAACGGCCCGGCTGCGGGCGCGGCTAGCACCCGGCCACAGGCTGCCCCTGTCCCGCCCCTGCCTACAGCATCATCGGCTTGCCGGTCCGGGCCGATTCATAGGCGGCGCAGGTGACCTTCAGCGTCCGGTAGCCGTCCGCATAATCGCTGCGGATGCGCGAGCGGTCGCCGGTCCGCACCGCGTGGAGAAAGGCTTCGCTCTCCTCCACATACGGATTCCCGGCGGAAGGCGTCTCGGACGTGCCGCCCTCCCGTTTCTCGAGCAGCCGGTTCGGGTTCCAGTCGAGCAGTCCGCCCTCGTTGTAGAAGGTCAGCCCCACCCGGCTGACCTCGCCCGGCAGCACGCAGGTGTTGGAGATATTGGCGACCGCGCCGCTCTCTAGCTTCAAGGAGACGGTGCCGACGTCATGGACGCTAACGTTCTCCCGCTTCTCCTGCATGAACCGGCTGCCGTATACAGCGTACACTTCCGTGACTTCACCGGCCAGATAGCGGACCAGATCGACGATGTGCGTCGTCTGCTCGGTGAACTGGCCGCCGGAGCGGCTCTGGTCGCGCCACCACGGCGCGCCGGGCATCGCGCCCATCCATTCGCCGACAATCATGCCGATCCGGTCTTCGGCCAGCCTCGCCTTCAACCGCTGCACATTGTCCTGGTAGCGGAAATGATAGCCGACCGAGGTCAGCAGCCCGGTCTCCCGGATATCGTACAGCAGACTGGCCGGAATCTCCGTCGTCACGCCAAGCGGCTTCTCCACGAAGAAGGGGATGCCCCGGCGGATCAGCGCCCGTTCAACCGCTCCGTGGGCATCCGGCGGCACGCAGATATAGACGGCGTCCAGCTTCTCCGCCCCCAGCATCTCCAGCGGATCTCCATAGCCCCGCGCTCCGTAAGCGGCCGCCATCTCCTCGCCTTTCTCCCGGCTGCTTCCGCAGACCGCGGCCAGCCGCACGTCCGCCATCCCTGCCAGCAGGTCGGCGTGCATCTTCGCGAACCAGCCTGTCCCTACCATTCCGATATTCAGCGTCATCTTCTGTTCCTCCGCTTCTTCTAGAATGTCCAGCTTCTGTTCCTGTAAGCGTTCCCTGCCCAAGTTTCATAACCAGTATACTTGCTCAGCGCACCACCCGGTAGCCTCTCCACTCCCGGGGCAGCAGGTCCGCATACGGCTGGCGCAGGAACCGGTCGTCCGCCAGCACGATAACGCCGGTATCGGATTCCCCCCGGATCAGCCGTCCGCCCGCCTGAAGCACCTTGGTCATCCCCGGATACACGTAAGCATAGTCGAAGCCGTTCTTGCCCTGTTCGTCAAAAAACCGCCGCAGCAGCTCCCGCTCCAGCCCCACCTGCGGCAGTCCGACCCCGACAACCATAACGCCGCTGAGGCGGTCGCCCGGCAGGTCCACCCCCTCGGCGAACACGCCGCCGAGCACCGCGAAGCCGAGCAGCCCCTCGCGGCTGCCGGGCTGAAACGCCGCCAGAAAGGCTTCGCGGGCGGCCTCATCCATGCCTCCGGCCTGCACCAGGGTCCTCACGTCCGGGGCCAGCTCCGCGAACCGCTCGTATACGCGGTTCAGGTAGGCGTAGGACGGGAAGAACACCAGCCGGTTGGCCGGCGTTTCGGTCAGCGCCGCCAGCGCCCGCGCCAGGCGCTCCACCGAGCCTTCCCGGTCCCGGTAGCGGGTGGAGACCGGAAGAATGGACACGCTCCATTGCTCGGGCGAGAACGGCGAGGGAACGACCAGACTGTAGTCGTTCTCCCCGGCGCCCAGCATGTCCCGGTAGTAGGCGAGCGGCGAGAGCGTCGCCGAGAAATGAATCCGGCTGCGGAAGCCCTTCGCCGCCTGGGCGAGCAGATGCGACGGGTCCAGGTTGAACAGCTTCAGCCGCACATCCCCGCGCAGCACTTCGGCGTAAGTGAGATACCGCTCGTCGTAGGTCCGCAGCGTCCGCAGCATCGCCTGGGCGGCAAAATACGCCTCCAGCAGCGGGTCCCCCGCTTCGGCTTCCTCTTCTGCTTCGGCCGCTCCTTCCGGAGCGCCGGGGTCCGCGGGACCGGCCTCCGGGACCGGCCCGAACAGCAGCGGCAGCTCCGCTCCGGCCGCTCCGGGGGAACCCCCGGCCGGCGACGGCCGGCCCGCCGCGCGGGCCAGCTCTGCTTCCGCGGCCTCCGCGAAGCGCTCCAGCAGGCCGGGAAGCTCCGCCGGCGGCTCCTTCCAGACGCCTCCCCCCGCCTCGGCTGCGCCCGTGCCGGGCACTCCCGAACCGCGGCCGCCCGCAGCCGCGGCCTCTTCGCCGTCCGCAGCGGCACAGGCCTTGCGCAGCTGGACGAAGAAAGCGTTGACGGCCTTCGCCGCTGCCGCCAGGCGGCGGTCGGCCGCCCTGTACCGCCGGGAGATGGCCAGGAACGGCGCCTTCGTCAGCTGCGCCGAGTACATCTCCCGGCCCCGGTCGACCAGATTATGGGCTTCGTCGATCAGAAGCACCGTCTCCTTGCGGCGTTCGTCCGCGAGCCGCTTGAAGCCGATCCGCGGATCGAATACATAGTTGTAGTCGCAGATGACGGCATCGCAGGCATAGCTCACATCCAGCGACAGCTCGAACGGGCAGAGCCGATGCTTCCGGGCATACGCCTCGATGACCGAACGGTCCATCAGCGTCTCCGATCCGAGCAGGTCCATCAGCCCTTCGCCCAGCCGGTCGTAGTAGCCTTCCGCGAACGGGCAGGACTTCCCGGTACAGCCTTCTTCGCGGAAGCAGATTTTGTCCTTCGCGGTCAGCGTCACCGCATGCAGAACGAGGCCGCCCGCGGCAAGCCGGGCAAGCGCCTCCTGCGCGGCGAAGCGGGTCACCGTCTTGGCCGTTAGATACAGGAAGGCGCGCGCCCGGCCTTCGCCGATGGCCTTGACGGCCGGAAAGAGCGCGGACATCGTCTTGCCGATGCCCGTCGGCGCCTGCGCGAACAGATTGACCCGTTCGCTCACGGCCGTATAGACCGCGCCCGAGAGATGCCGCTGGCCCGGCCGGTAGGCGGAGAAGGGGAACGCCAGCTGCCGGGCGCTCTCCCGCATCGCCGCCTCATGCCGCAGCAGGAGCTCGGCATAGGGCGCGTACCGCTCGGCCGTCTCGGCCGCGAACGCCTCCAGTGCCGCCCTGGTCTCGGTGCGTTCGAAGCTGCGCCGCTCCCCGGTCGCGGTGTCCACATAAGTCAGCCGGACGCCGATGTCCGGCAGCTCCCGTTCCAGCACCGCCATATAGGCATACAGGAGCGCCTGGGCCCAGTGGACCTTCTTCCCTTCCGCCGGGAGCTCAGGCTCGGAGGAGGATTTGATCTCCTCGACGGTCAATGCCCCGTCCTCTCCCGCCAGCAGGCCGTCGCACCGGCCCTCCACGGCCAGAATCAGGCTGCCGACCGCAATCTCCGTCTTCAAAAACACTTCCTTCCGGTCCAATTCCCCGTACTCGCGCTGCACGGCCTGATGAATGCGCGTGCCCTCCGCCAGCGCCGATGCGCTGTGGAATCCGAAGCCAAGGCCGCCGCTCCGGTACACATGCTCGACCAGCGCCCGGACCGACAGGGCTACCCGGTTATTCATTCCACTCTCTTCCTTCCTGCCGCCGGGCCGCTGCGGCTTTGACAATCCCCTGTCCACGGTTGCATAATGGTCTGTGTATGTTGGGGAATTCTGCCCTTTATCATCATGAAAGAAGGCGAAGCCGTGTCATCCTCTGTAATCAAGCGGTGGCTCTCAAAGCCGTTTGTGTTCTTCACCTTGATTATGCTGCTCAAATGCCTGCTGGCCTGGGGCGTTATCTTTGATCATCCGCTGTCCTGGCAAGCGATTCTGACCGAACTCCCATTTGCCTGGGTGTTGTTCTCCCTGATTGAAGGCCTGGCGTCGAGGCGCAAGTTCGGCTATTATTTGACCGTCAATCTGGTGATGACGGGCATTTATTTTGCCGCCATTATGTACTACAAGTATTTCGGCGTTATCGTCACTTACCATGCGGCGGAACAGATGAACCAGGTCACCGAGGTCAAGAGCAGCGTCTTCTCGCTCATGGACCCGTACTACCTGCTCGTATTCGTCGATGTCATCGTGCTCGGCTACTACTTCCTTCTGAACAAGAAAGGCCGCAGCTACAAGAAAGAGCGGATCAACCGCCGCAGCAGCCGCCGGGTCTACACTGCCCTGCTCGTAGCCTCGCTTGCCGTCTGTCTCTTCAATATTCTGCCCAACAAGGCGAGCATGAACGAGATCAAGAAGGCGCAGGAGATGGGCATTCTTAATTATGAAGCTTACACGATCTTTGCTCAAGACAAACTCGATCCCGTCCCGGCCAGCCAGATTACCCAGGACGCCATCGACAAGACCAAGGGCATCCAGCATCCGGCCAATCCGTATCTCTTCGGCGCAGCCAAAGGCAAGAATCTTATTATCGTGCAGATGGAGTCGCTGCAGAATTTCCTGATCGGCCTGAAGATCGACGGCCAGGAGATTACGCCGCATCTGAACGCTTTTATGAAAGACAGCCTGTACTTCCCGAACTTCTATCAGATGGTGGGCCAGGGCAACACGTCGGACGCCGAATTCGTGTCCAATACCTCCCTCTATATTCCGCCAAAAGGGGCCGCCACCCAGATGTATGTCGACAAGGCTCTTCCCAGTCTGCCGCGCCTCCTGGGCGACGGCGGATACCAGACCGCGACCTTCCACGTGAACTCGGTCAAGTTCTGGAACCGGGGCGAACTCTACAGCGCGCTGGGCTGGCAGAAGTATTACGACCATTCGTTCTTCGGCGAAGAGGATTCCTTCTTCTTCGGCGCCTCGGACGAGGTGCTGTACCGCCGGACGACCGACGAGCTTCAGCAGATGAGCGCAACCGGGCGTCCCTTCTACGCCCAGATCATTTCCATGTCGGCGCACCACCCGTTCACCATCCCGGCGTCCAAGTACAAGATGAAGTTGCCGGAGCGCTATGAGGGCACGTTCGTGGGCGATTATGTCCGGGCCCAGAACTATGCCGATTATGCCTTCGGCCAGTTCGTGCAGGAGCTGAAAGACAAAGGACTGTGGGACAACAGCGTCATCATGGTCTACGGCGACCATATGGGACTGCCCATCTACTCGCTCGACAAAGACGACCAGAAGCTCATGAAGGAAATCTACGGCCACGAGTACGGCTACAGCAATATGCTGAATATTCCGTTGATCGTCCGTGTTCCCGGCGCCGAGCCGAAGACGCTGGGGCAGGTCGGCGGAGAAATTGACATTATGCCGACGGCTGCCAATCTGCTCGGCGTCTCCCTGGCGAATCACATTCATTTCGGCCAGGACCTGCTGAATCAGACCATCAATCTGCTGCCCGAGCGGTACTATCTCCCGTCCGGCTCCTTCATTGCCACTTCCGGCATTCTGATCCCGGGCAACAGCTTCGCGGACAATACCCAGTATCCGCTGGCTGCGCATGACAAACAGCCGGCCGCCACGGAGGATGAGTACAACCGGGCGCTCTACCTGCTCCGCATGTCCGACAGCTATGTGCAGCTGCTCCCGGATAAGAAGAAGAACTGACTTATCGCCTATCCCGTCTTCCAAAGAAAGACCGGGCGGCCAGGGATTCCCTGACCGCCCGGTCTTCTTATTTCGAGCCATTTCGAGCCTCTCTAGAACCGCCGCCTTGCTTGCTTCGCCGGGCGGACTATCGTTCTCCGGCGGCTGGCAGCAGCGCAGCAGGCTTTAGCGTTCCTGACGCTCGAGCATCCGGTAACAGGAAGCGAAGAGCTCCAGTTCTTCCGGCTTCAGAATCGCCAGCTGCTCGCTCAGCGTCGTCTGGAGCTGCTCCCGCCCCTCCCTCAGAACCTGCTCCCCCTTAGTCGTGATGTTCACCACAACAGCGCGCCGGTCATGCTCGTCCGGTTCGCGGGCGACCAGGCCGATGGCTTCCATCCGGTCGAGCATGACGGTTACCGCGCTCGACTTGACATCCATGCGCTCGGCCAATTGAACGACCCGCGCGCCCGGCCGCTTGGAGATCATGGTCAGCAGCGAGAATTGCGGGAAGGTAAGTCCCAGCTCCTTGGTCAATGACATGCCGGATATGATCCGTTTCTGCACTCTGAACATGGATAAGGCGATCTCTTCCACCAACTGGTCTTGCTCGAATGCCATTCTTGTTCACTCCCGTATCTTGTCGTACTCTTAGCGTATCATTTCGGGGTTGGGACATTCAATGGAAGATCGGGTCATTTTTAAAACTTCGGCAAAGTTGTGAATTTTAAATTGCCTGCTATTAAATTTTTTGCTTTTTGTCACCTATTCAACCGTTCTTATTAATGAACCGCTGTTTGAATTCCGATATAATGAGCATCGGCTTTTATAACTTGACGGATTGGGTTGGTGGAAGAATGAAACTGGCTACAAAATTAACGTGGATGATGCTGACTGTACTGCTGCTGGTCGGAGCCTCCATCGGCTTCTTCGGCTATCGCGCTGCCTATCATCAGATTGACGAAGCTGCCGGCATCGAGCTGGTCGGCTGCGCCAATATTACAACGGGATTACTGGACCCCGCTGTTGTCAGCGCCCTTGCGAACGGCGACAACAGCCAGCTAAAAGCGGTTCAGGATCGAATCGGCTGGGTAGTCGGGCACAAGCCGATCTTCAAGGAAGTGTTTATTCTGTCGCTGGACGGCAAGATCCTTGCCGCCGACAAGAACTTTCAGGCCCGCGGGTACAAGGCAGGCGATTCGTTCTATTTTAACCAAGAAGACAAAGACATGATTACCAAGATGAAGCATTCCACCTATTCCAGTGTCTATACATACGACGGCGTCTCGCTGAAGACCGGCTACGGGCCCATCTACCAGGACCATGATCCGACTAAGCCGATTGTCGCGCTGATGGCGATCAACTTTGATGGCTCACTTGTGAAAGAGCGCACAATGGAGATTATTCTGAAGCCGTTCCTGATCGGCGCGGGTATTCTGGTCGCAGCCATTCTCGCCGCCTACCTGCTGATCCGCCGGATGGTTCATCCGCTGTCCCGGCTGTCGGCTTCCGTCAACCGGGTCGCAAGCGGCGATCTCTCGCATGATCCGCTGCTGCTAAGCAGCAAGGATGAGATCGGAACGCTCGCCCGGGATTTCAACGACATGACGCTCAATCTGCGCAGCCTGATCACGGAGGTCAACGATACTTCCATGCAGGTAGCCTCCTCCTCTCAGGAGCTGTCGGCCAGCGCGCAGGAGACGAACCGCGCCGGCGAGCATACGGTCAACATTACGATGGACCTGGCCGAAGGCGCCCAGCTTCAGCTCAGCAATCTCGAGAGCAGCTATCGTTCCGTTCAGGAAGTGTCCCGCTTCATCGAAGAGATTGCCAAGAATACCGAAGAAGCGATGCAGTACGCTTCCCGGGGCACGGAGCAGGCCCGTTCCGGACGGGAGTCTATGGATTCGACGACCCGCCAGATGAAGGTTATGAGCGGCAGCATCGGCGATCTTGCCGGGATTATCGAGACGCTGTCCGGCCACTCCAGAGAGATTGAAGCCATTGTCGGCATTATCGCCGGCATTGCGGAAGAGACCAATCTCTTATCGCTGAATGCGGCCATCGAAGCGGCCCGCGCTGGCGAGGAAGGCCGCGGCTTCGCCGTCGTCGCCCAATCCGTCCGCAAGCTGGCCGAGCGCTCGTCCCAATCCGCCGCCCAGATCGGCATGCTGCTCGGACAGATTCTGGAGCAGATGGAGCTGGCGGGCGATACGATGAACCGCTCCTCCCAGGAGATGGAGCAGGGAACGGAGATGGTCGCGGCAGCCGGCCGCTCCTTCGCCGACATCGAGACGTTCGTGAACGCCATGTCGGGGCAGAGCCGGGAGATCTCGGATACGGTCCGCCAGCTCTCCGGCATTGCCGAGGAACTGGTGACCTCCCTCCAGAGCGTTGTCAGCATTTCCAATCAGACCGCCGAGGGAGCGGAGAGCATGTCCGCTTCCTCCCAGCAGCAGCTCGCTGCCATGCAGGAAGTGGAGGCGTCGGCCGCCTTCCTCTCGTCGCTGGCCGACAAGCTGCAGAATCTCATCGAGAGATTCAAGGTGGAGCAATAACAAGCCGTCCCGGCCGGCAGGCATGCTGCATTCGCGCCTGCCGGTTTTGTTCTGCTTGGCTGTCCGGTTCACCTGCTTTAATTCCAACAAGGAGATGAGTGAGAAATGAAAGGGATCAAATGGGGACTCGCGGCTGTAACGGCGCTGGTTATCGCATCGGGAGCCGGCAAAGCTCACGCCGCTTCCCAGACGGTCATTGACCATGGCTACCTGAACGAATACGGGGATGTCTTCCTGATGAGCGACGGATCGACCTGGGTGGAGAATCCTGACCAGAAGACCTACCGGCTGCTGGATTACAAACTGAAGGAGCTCGACGGGGACTATGGCCTGTCGGAGGACGGCCGTATTCTCAAGCTCGCGAACACGGATTATCTTCGCATGCTGCCCTCGCCGGTAGACGTCGTCTCTCTCTCGGGCCAATACGCGCTGAAGCAGGACGGCACCGTCTGGACGACGGACGGACAGCAGATGGACGGTTACACCGACATCGTCCGGATCGCCAGCAATGACAGCCGCCTGCTCACGCTCAGCCGTACCGGCGAGCTGAAGAGCCGCAGCGACTCCGGCGTCTATACCATTGACCGTTTTGCCAGCCCGGACGATGTGGCTTCGATTGCAATCAACGATAACGGCACTGTGGCGGTATCACTAAAGTCGGGGCAGGCCCAATACTACGAATGGGACAAGACCCGTTATGTGCCCCGGGTCATCGCCGGAGACGCACGCAGCGTCTATTATCTCTGGGGCCCTCTGCTCGTTCTGAAGCAGGACGGCACCGTCGCGCCGCTCGAGCCCTCCATGCTGCATGAGAGCAGACTTGGCGAGTCCTATCCCGGTCTGTCGGGTGTAGCCAGTATTCAGGAGATTATTCAATCCGAGCTCCTTCTTGTCCGGCTGAATGACGGCAGCCTTGCGGTCTATGACACTTCCACCCATGAATTGTCCGCCGTCTCCATACCGAATCCGGTCTCGCTGGACATGAAGATTCAGAAGCCTGCGCTTACGGTCGGCCAGGAGACCGGTTTCTCCATCGCCGAGAGCTGGTCCAACGGCGCATCCCGGTGGGTGTCGAAGACCGAGGCTCATGTCAGCATCGATAAGCCCTACCTGCTCAAGCTTCAGGAAGACGGCACTCTCAAGGCGACGGGCGTTGGCGAAGCGTTGGTCACCGTCACATCCGGCGGACTGACCTAGACCGCATCAGTCGTCATTCAGTCCGATGCCGAGCTGCTGGGAGGCTCCCGGGAGAACGGCATGATGTTCCTGCCCATCCAGACTTTCTTTCAGAAGCTGGGCGGAGAGGTCAAGGCGTCTGCGGACGGCAAAAGCTTCACGGTCCAGCTCGGCGAACGCAGCTTTCAGTTCAAGGTAGGCAGCGCCATCGCTACCGTGGACGGACAGTCGGTCACCATGCTGGGGAAGGTCCATTTGGTCAGCAGTCTCGCCGTCTTCCCCGGCGATCTGCTGAAGAGTGAACTTGGCGCTTCCCTCTCCTGGAACGACAGCGTCAAGAAGATCAACGTCTCGTTCGGCCAGGCCAAGCAGGTCGTCCAGACGCAGGGCACTTACGAGGTGGCCAAGAAGAAAGCGATCGGCAGTCTGTCCAAATACATCGGTAAGGTGTATTGGATCAATCGGTTCAGCAGTGATTGTCGGCTGCAAAAAACCACCATTAAGGATTTGGAGCCCGACTTCAAGGGACGGTTCGTTCTTATCTTCTCTTTTGCGGACGGAACGAAGGCCTGGAGCAATACTGCCTACTCGCCGACCGAGATTGCCCAGCTTCTGGCGAACAAGGACATGTTCTTCCCTTCCGACCCGAAGAAGATGTATTCGTTCACGCCCGAGATCTGGGAGAAAATCAAGAACAGTGTCATTTCAAAAGGCATGACGACTCAGCAGGTTCAAATCTCCTGGGGCGCCCCGGATTATACCGAGAAATACACCATCAGCGGCGTCCGGTACGATCTCTGGTATTACAACGATCACGTCGTCGGCTTCCTGAACGGAATCGTCAAATACCTCTATTAGTTCCTAGAATAACAGAAGCCCCCGGCTATCCGCCTGCGCGGAAGCCGGGGGCTTCTGTTATGGGTCATGAACGTCTTCGGAGCCGGCCGTTCAGCCCGCCGCCTGCGCATTCTCGCTGAACCAGCGCCCCAGCTCACTAACAGGCATAGGCCGGCCGTAGTAGTAGCCCTGCATCACCCGGCAGCCCAGCGATTGAAGCAGTTCAATCTGCTCCGGGGTCTCCACCCCTTCGGCCACCACATCCATGTTCAGGTTGCCGGCAATGGCAATGATATTGCTGATGATGGCCTTCTTGGAGTGCATCTTGCTCTTGCGGATGAACACCTGGTCAATCTTGAGCGTGTTCACCGGAATTTCATCCAGATTGCCCAGCGAGGAGAACCCGGTGCCGAAGTCGTCCAGCGACACCCGGACGCCCAGGCTGCGCAGCTTCGACAGCTGGGCAACGGTCTCCTCCATATTGTTCATGGCGATCGACTCCGTGATCTCAAGCTCCAGGTAGTGCGGCGGCAAGCCGGAACGGCTCAGCGCCTCCTCCACCACCTCGTAGAGATCGTCGGTCTCGAACATTTTGGCGGACATATTGATCGACACAGCGACTTCGGCTACGGATTCCTTGTGCCACAGCATATTCTGGCTGCACACCTCGTGAAGCATCCAGTAGGTAATCGGGACGATCAGGCCTGTCTCCTCGGCAATCGGGATGAACTCGGCCGGAGATACGATTCCGTACTCCGGGTGTCTCCACCGCAGCAGCGCTTCGAGACCGACTGTAACATTAAGCAGCGAGTCCCATTTCGGCTGGTAGACAACCATGAACTCGGAGCGGGCCAAGGCCTTGCGCAGATCCTTCTCCAGCGACATCCGCCGCACCTGATGGCGGTTCATCTCCTGGTCGAAGATGCTGAATTTATTCTTGCCGGAATCCTTAGAGGTATAGAGCGCCGTATCGGCCGCCTTCATCAGAGAAGAACGGTCCATCCCGTGGGTCGGGGAGAGGCTGATCCCGATGCTGGCTGTGACATACAGCTCGTTGCCCTCGATCCGGTAAGGACGCTTCACCTCGCTCAGAATCCGCAGCGCTTCTTCCTTCGCCTCTTCCCGTCCGCAGCCGGGAATGGCAATCAGGAACTCGTCGCCTCCAAGCCGGAATACCCGGCCTCGTCCATCCTCCTGACGCAGCTTCAGCAGGCGGCGGGCTGCCTCTTCCAGCAGCATATCGCCGATGTCATGACCCAGCGTATCGTTGATCGCCTTGAACCGGTCGAGATCCACAAAGAATACCGAACCATACCGGTTGGCGAGGAATTCATCTTCAAAATAACGCTCCAGTCCATGCCGGTTCGGCAGGCCGGTCAGCGGGTCGTGGTAGGCCATGCGCTCCAGCACATGGCGGTCCAGAAACACGGCGCTGCCCGATATGATGAACATGAACAGCGTTACCAGCGAGACGCCGATCAGCAGAATGGCATCCGTCTGCATGAAGGAGGAAGGGATGCCGTCTGCCCCGGCATCGCCCATATGGGAGATTCTCACGCTTGTGTAGTGAAGCCCCGTCATGGCAAAGCCGAGAAAGACGGAGGCGAACAGACGCCAGCGGCTGAAGCCGGATTGAGCTTTGGAACGGCTGAAGAGGAACAGGCCAAGCCAGGACGCGAACAGAGCCAGCAGCACCGCAACGCCCTGGGGCAGCAGGTTGTAGTGAAAGTGAGCTTTCATATTCAGCGAGCTCAGGCCGATATAATGCATCCCGGCGATCGCGACGCAGAGAAGAGCGCCTCCAGTCATGATCTGGCCCAGCCGGGGCCTGGAGGATACGAGCAGACTCAGCGAGAGATAGCTGAATACCATGCTGGTCAGAATGGAGAGAAGGGCTCCGCCCGCATAATAGGTAATTTTGAACGGAAACTCTCCGGCCATGATGCCAATATAATGCATCGCCCAGATGCCGCTTCCCATCACACAGGAGGCGGTCAGCAGCCACAGTCGTCTGGAGAAAGGGGAGGAGCCGTCCGCCTGGGACAGCAGATTGAAGGCCGAATAGGATGCGGCAACCGCTATGACAAAAGAAAGCAGCACGATCCAGAAGTTATAATGAATACCCAGTTGGTCCATAATGTACCTCTCGCGGTCAGAATAATAAAGCCTTCTCTGGCAAAACACGGGTGGGCAGGATGCATGTCGGTTGGCGGCTGCGAATGCGATGAAGAGTACGTGTAAAGCGTACCAAGAAGACCGTCTATCCTGAGCTTTGCTGTAATTCTACCTTGTATTCTGCGGGCTGTCTAAGTAAATCCTGGAACTGGCACCCTTTTTTCGGACCCCGCCGCTTCATGCCCTATTTGGATAGGGAACGGCGTCCGGAAGACGGGAACCGGAACTTCGATTTGGCCGGCCCGAACGCGATCCGCCAGGCAGCCGGACCGGCGGCGGCCAGCAGCGCCAGATAGAAGTAGATGCCCCATTCCGTCTGCCGGACAAGATAGTGAGCTCCGGCCAGCCCAAGCAGGATCAACAGCAGCAGCAGGGCGCCCTTCTGCTTCTCCTTCTGCCGGTTCCGTTCGTACTTCTCGGAGAAGGGCAGACTGCGGGGCTGGACCGCATAGCAAATGACCGTATACAGGAACATCGTCAGAAGCACGGCCAGCAGATCCGGCCAGATCCCCGGGCCGAAGATCAGCAGAAAGACCGCCGCTTCAAGCAGGTAGAGCGGAACGATAAGCCGGGCCAGCGCGGCTTTGAATACGGCGCTGTAGATTCGTTCCGGGCTTGTCAGCGGAACCGCGCGGTAGACCCAGGCGGCTTTGTAATTGATGGAGTAGGCCAGCATCGTCACCACCGTCTGAATCAGGGCGATCATCAGATAAATGTACAGATAAGCCTTGGTGCCGCGAAGGGCGGAGATATTTCCGCTGACCAGCGTGTTAGCCATAAAGATAAACGGGAAGACGACAGACAATCCTATCGTCGGATAGACCTTCAGCTTGAAATCGCGTTCCTGGCGCATCATCGACCAGCAGAACCCGAAGAACAGCCGTTCCTCGCGCCCCCGGCAGAACAACCGGGCCAGCAGATCGGCGTAACGCGACTTCCGTCCGCCGGCGCTCTCCTGCGACGCCAGCTTCGCAAGGCTCCGTTCAAAGGCCGGCAGCGTGCGGATGTATACGATGCAGAGGACGACCGGAACCGCCAGCGCGGCTATCGCCATCAGCACGAACGGCAGGCGGCGCTCGCCGCCCAGGACGACTTCAAAAGCCGATCCGAACCAGACCGGAGGAATCAGCACTTCCCACCAGGCGAAGCGGGGCGTCATGTCCGCAGCAACGGTCATATTGAACATCCGGGACAGGAATTGATACCCGACTATGACGGTCACGGACAGCCCGATCTGGACGTAGTTGATCATGTCCTTGAGCTTCTCCCCGTCGAACAGCTTCATAATCAGCAGATAGAAGAGGCCGGTCAGCACCAGCACGAGCATATCCGTCAGCAGGACTCCCGCCAGGAAGAGCAGGAAGAAGGCAACTCCTTTGTAAAAGAGAGCCACGAGGAGACCCGGTCCCGCCAGCGACAGAGAGAGGCCCAGCAGATAGACCAGAATATGTACGGTCTTCGCCAGCCCCAGCGTGCGGCCGTCCACCGGCCGGGACAGCAGAATGCTTTTGTCGCGAAGGTCCAGAAGCACGGAGGAGAAATCGGAGATCAGCGTCGTCATCATGAAGAACGTGAGCACGCCGAACTGCATGGCTGCCAGAATCCAGTCGCTCAGAGGCAGCATCAGCATCAGCGCGAACATCGCGCCGTACAGCACGTAGATCCACTGGATGATGCCGGTTCTGGAACTAAGCGGCGATTCTTTGGCGGTTCCGCCCAGCACGGTTGGCGTGCGCCGTCCGTCCATCGTCAGCTTCACGCCGACAATGCTGCGCATTACCGGATAGTCCGCCCCCATACGGATCAACAACGGCGCGAGCCGGTCCAGAACTCGAAGCACCCCGGATTCCCGGGGCATTGGATCTGCCTTCATGTCCGCGCTCCTTCTCTCAGGACCGAGATGAATTCGGACGCAATCTCCCGGTGCCGGTCGAAGCCTGTAAGCTGATTGAAGATCCCCTCCAGCGAACCCTGCGCGCTGTGCGCCTGCAGCTCCTCGAATGTCCCGTCGGCCACGATGCCGCCCTCGGCAATGAGGACGATGCGGCTGCTGATCTTCTCCACGACGTCCATAATATGCGAGGAATAGAAGATCGTCTTGCCCTCCGCCGCCAGTCCGGCCAGAATCTCTTTGACGACCATGACGCTGTTCGCGTCCAGCCCGCTGAGCGGCTCATCCAGGAACAGAATATCGGGGTCATGCAGCATGCCCGAGACCAGGAGCACCTTCTGCCGCATCCCTTTGGAGAACGAGCCGATGACAGATTGGAAGGCGCCCTCCAGGCCGAGCAGCTTCAGCAGCCGCCGTCCCCTGTCCTCCGCTTCCTCCCGCGACAGACCGTACAGGCCCCCGATGAAGACCAGGTATTCCCGGGCAGTGAGACTCTCGTAGAGCTCGGCGATCTCCGGCACGTAGCCGATGCGCCGCTTGTAGGCGGGATCGCCGTCTGCAATGTCGCGGCCGAAGATTTCAATTCGCCCGCTGTAGCCCTGCACGAGACCGAGCATCAGCTTGACGGTCGTACTCTTGCCCGCTCCGTTGGGCCCGATGTAGCCCACAATCTGCCCCGGGCCTACCTCCAGGTTGATTCCCCGCAGCACATAGCGGTCTCCATACTTCATCCACACATCGGACAGCCGGATCACCGGCTCCCGTCCATCTCCTGACATGCCCATCACGCCCTTCTCCTCCCTTGCTTCACGTTGCGCACGGATCGGAGCAGACCCCGCTCCGGTCTCCAAGCCGTCAGATCCGGCCGCGCGGGACAAGCTCCACCCGCCGCCGCTCTCTTGCCGATTTCAGGCACGCTTCCAGGAGCGCCATATTCGCAGCCGGGTCTCCGGGAGACACAATCGGCGCTGCCCCGCCTGCCGCCGCTGCAAAGTCGTCGGCCTGACGCACATACGGATTGGCGCCGATGCCCCGAACCGTCTCGCGGTCCGCGCCGTCCCGAATCCATTCAAAGTCGGCGTCTTCCTCCCGCGCATTGAACGGCATTGGCAGATACAACCGGCCCGTCGTTCCGAGAATCTCCAGCTCCTGCCGGTTCGCCGCCCACATGCCGCAGTCAAAAATAAGGCTGACGCCGCCCGGAAATTCTACCAGCCCGGAGGTCATCATATCCACGCCGCCGTGCTCCGGCGAGAACCGGGCATGCGCCGTCACCGCTTCCGGTTCGGCACCCAGAAGGAAGCGGGCCGCGCTCATCGGATAGCAGCCGACATCGTAGATCGAGCCGCCGCCCCACTCGGCCCGGAAGCGGATATTGCCGGTATCCTCGGCATCGTTATACGTAAATGCCCCGCGGAAGCCCCGAATTTCGCCGATGGCCCCGTCCGCGATCAGCTCCCGCACCTGCTTCATCCGGGGATGATGCCGGTACATGAAGGCTTCCGCCAGATGCACGCCTGCCTTGCGGCAGGCTTCGACCATCTCCCCGGCTTCGGCGGCCGTCAGCGCAAGCGGCTTCTCGCACAGCACATGCTTGCCGGCCTCCGCCGCCCGGATTACCCACTCGCGGTGGAGATGGTTCGGCAGCGGGATGTAGACCGCATCCACTTCCGGATCAGCCAGCAGTTCCTCATAGCTCCCGTAGGCGCGTCCGATGCCGAACTGTCCGGCCACCTCCCGGCTCTTCTCCAGACGGCGGCTGGCAATGGCCGCGAGCGTTCCCGAAGAAGACGCCTGAATCGCCGGCATCACCGCGTTCGTTGCGATCTGTGCACAGCCAAGAATTCCCCAACGCAGCTTCGTACTCATCGATGTCTCCCTCTCTTTCCAGAAAAATCTAAGAATGTGTCCATTGTAATGCATCCTCCGCGGCATGCCTACTCTAAACCGCACAAATCCGGATCTTCTCTGCTGCCAAGCTCCGGGCAGACCGAACAGGCCCGCGAGCCATAGGCGCGGGCCTGTCTTCCTTCTGTATTTCTTTTCCCTGTCTACAGCGTCTCCAGCAGCACGGCCGCCAGCATAAGCGCGATCCGGGCCCCGCAGAGCAGCACGAAGTTCCGGACCGAGAGAATGAAGGTCGCCGCTTTCTCCGGGCGGGCCCGGAAGGCGGCGATGTTCCGGCGCAGCGGAATGACCGTCAGCAGTGCCGCCAGCACCAGCAGGGGGTGGACGCCGAGCAGCAGCAGAACGATCAGGTCCAGATAGGACAAATAGTAGAGCGCCGCGAAGAGCCGGAGCGCATGGGCCTTCCCGATATAGACGGGCAGCGTATAGCGCCGGTTGTCGATGTCCTCCTCGACATCGCAGATGTTGTTGGCCAGCATAATGTTGGCAATCCCGAGAACAGCCGGAACCGAGAAGCCGAACAGCGCGAGCACCTCGGTCAGACGGATGTCCAGGCGGACCGACAAATCGGTCCACGGCCCGCTCAGCGCAAGCGACGCCAGTTCGCCGTCCGCATGAATATAAGCGGAGATGAAGATGATGACGAAGCCCATGAACAGGCCGGAGAACAGCTCGCCGAGCGGCATCCGCGAAATCGGGATCGGTCCGAACGAGTACAGAATTCCGATCAGAAAGGACAGGCCTCCGAGCAGGAAGACCAGAAGCCCTGTCTGCGACACCAGCAGCAGGCCGCCGCCGGCGGCGAGCACCAGCAGTACGGCAATAACCGTTACGGCGGTGCGCTCTTTGACCTTATAGCGGACAATGGCGTTATGCGTTTCGTAGCCGTACCCGTGGGTGCGGGCCGCCTTTTTGAAATCATAATAGTTGTTGATCGCTGTCGTCGCCATATCGAAGCTCAGAAGGGAGAGCAGCATGAACAGGAAATTCTCCAGCCGGAAGCTGTCGAACCGGTACAGTGCGTACAACGTGCCCATCGCCAGCGGAATCATACTGGCCACTTTGGTCTGGATCTCTACATATTTCAGGAAGGTCCGGAGATTCACGCGGGGTTCAGCCCTCCGTCACGGTTACTGCAACCGGGGAGTACTCGGCGATAACCGTCTGTCCATGGCAGGATACGCTGCCCTCGGGCGACAGATCCTTCTCCGTCATCATACCGAGCGCAACCGTGAACCGGTTCAGCTTGACCGGAATGTTCTTCTCCCGGCGCACTTCTCTGCCGTTGAGGTAGAAGACCGCTTCGTCGTTCCCCCGGTGATAGGTGATCTTGTACGTGTTGAATTCGCGGGCCTGGAAATCGGTATCTTCCTTAAATATGGAAAAATATTTCGTTCCTCCCGTATCGGGCACGCTCACGCCCGGGAACGGCAGGATGGCGTAGACGCTCGCGTACTTGTCGTTCCCCGCGAAGAAATCAAGCGCCGCTCCGGTCGAGAAGTCCAGCAGATTAAGCGACACATACCCGTCGTAGAGATCGCCGGGAGCCGTTCCCGACGTCCGCGCGCGCATTTGCAGCTCGAAGCTGATCTCGCCGGCTTCCGGCACCTCCACCTCTTCGGCGGAGAAATACATATGCTTGGCGTTGTCCAGAATCTGCACCTGGTTATGGCCGCGGGTCAGCTGCGCCCGCACGTAGAGAATGCCGTTGCGGACGATGACGACCGCCTCCGGCTCGCGGTAAGCCCAGAAGGTGCCGTCCGGCAGCTTGAAGCCGCCGGTCTTCCAGACCTGTCCATCCGACAGGATGGTGTGAAAATCGCCGAGTGTGAACTGCTTGTCCATGAAGATCGCTCTCTTTCTGTCAGGAGATTTAGGGACTAGAGGAAAAGGTGACGAAGCTAGCCGATCAGGCCCTGCAGGAGCAGCGCCAGCGCCATGACCGAGCCGCAGCGCACGGAGGCGCTGCGCGATGCGCCCATCAGCGGCAGATAAGCCTGGGACGGATTCTCCGCGCCCAGCCTGCGGTACGCGCCGATCAGCGGCACGGCGGTCGGCAGAGCCAGCAGCGCATACCACGGCAGAGCGCCCAGCGCCGCACAGACCACGACCGAAGCGTATGCAACATAGAGCATCAGCCGCGAGAGACGCAGCGCCCGGCGTTCGCCGAGCGCTACGACGACCGTCTTCTTGCCGGCCCGCTGATCCGCGCGCCAGTGCAGGAAATGATGGTTGAACAGCAGCAGCGTGGTCAGCAGGCCGACCGGCAGCGACAAGAGCACCGGCTTCCAGCCGAACTCGCCGGTCTGGACGAAGTAAGAACCGGTCACCGGCATCAGGCCGAAGGCGAGAAAGATCGCCAGCTCGCTGTAGCCCCTGCCCCGGTAGCCGAACCGCAGCGGCGGAGCCACGTAGAAATAGGCCAGCACCGCTCCGCCCGCCACGAACCACAGCAGTTCGGGTCCAGCCAGAACGCTGAGCAGCAGGCCGCAGATCAGCGCGACCGCGAACAGGCTCCACGTAATCGCGCCGAATACGCGCTCGCTCAGTACGCCCGCAGCCAGAAACCCCGAGTTGGTCGAGATGGCTCCCGGCGTGTTCTTCGCTTCCGTATCCGCGCCGCTCCGGTAATCCCACAGATCATTGATCATGTTGGAGAACAGATGGGCGGCGGCCGCTCCTGTGAAAGTCAGCACAAAGAGCAGCGGATGGAAGACGCCCTCCCAGACATACGCCCCGAGGGCGCCGAGCACCACCGGAACCATCATGACCGGGATTACGCCGAACCGGGATGCCTTTTTAAATAACCTCCATGCATTCATGTCGGTTCTGCAAGCCTCCTGTATAAGATGAATATTAGATAAGAATAATTATCATTAAATAGTATACATGAAATCCCCGCCGATTTCACTTGCGCAAACTTGCTAAAAATGCCATCCTAGAGAGGATCGGCACGACATCAATCGACATTTTCAACGCGGCAGCCCTACAGGTCCGCATCTGATCTCCTGCCGCAAGAATACGAGTCCTGCTGACCGGAGGCCCCCTATGGCTTTCTTCAAGAAAAAACCCTTCCTGCTGATCCTCGCCATCATCTTTGTCCTGCAGCTGTCGCTGTATTCCTACTATTCCGTATCGGTCGACCGGGAGCGCCGGTCTGTCCAAGCCGACCTGTCCGCCCGCGCTTCGATGCTGTCCGCCAATATCGAGGAACGGGTGTCGATCATCCGGGGCGTGGGCTCCTTCATCCGGACCGTCGGCTTCGACGCCGACCCGTCCCTGGTCCGCCTGTATCTGCAGAACGCGTACCGGTCCACCGACCATGTGCTGAATATTGCCGTCGCTCCCCGGGGCGTCATTGATTATGCGTATCCGCCGGACAGCAGCGCTGTCATTATGGGCAAAAGCCTTCTCAGCGACGCTTCGCTGGCTTCGCCGGATCTTATCCGGGAGACGATGAACTCCCGGGGGATTGTGATGGACGGGCCGCGGAAGCTGGCCCAGGGCGATTACGGCCTGGTGATGCGCCAAGCCGTGTACACGGGCGATGCCTTCGAGGGCATCATTTCGGTAACGCTGCGGATTCAGGATATTGTCGATCATTTCCTGGGCAGCAACTCTAGCCTTTATGTAACCCGCGGGGCTTCCGAGTACCTGTTCGGCCCCCGGCCGAAGGGGACGGAAGCCATCATCAGTGTTCCCGTCTCCTTCTACAACCAGCAATGGGAGATTCACGAGCCGCTTCATCCCGGCGTCCGGCGCCGGGCCTTGGCCGGGGTCTTCTGGATTGATATCGCGCTCTTGTCGCTTCTCGGCTTCGTCTCCTACTTCATCCGGCAGCAGACCCGGTTCAGCCGGGATCTGGAACAGCTGGTGAATGCCCGGACCCGGGATCTGCGGGCGTCGGAGCGCTCCTACGAGCAGATGGCCTATTACGACAGCCTGACCGAAATCCCGAACCGGAGGCACTTCACCAATACGCTCGACGCTCTGCTGCAGAGCGATGATCCGACCCGCCGCTATATGCTGTTCTACTTCGACTTGAACCGGTTCAAGGAGATTAACGATACGCTCGGCCACGGCGCAGGCGATCAGGTGCTGAAGACGCTGGCGGCGAGGATTCAGCACAGCGGACTGCCCTACCGGATGTTCGCCCGGACAGGGGGAGACGAATTCGTCATGCTGTTCGAAGACGCCCCCGAAGAAGCGGCTGCGCTCGCCGCCCGTCTTAGCTCTGTCGTGGGCGAACCGATGGAAGTGGCCGGGGCCCGGCTCAACCTCTCGACCAGCATCGGGGTCGCGCTTTACCCCGAGCATGCCGGGACCCGGGACGATCTGATCCGGTTCGCCGACACGGCCATGTACCAAGCCAAGACCCAGGCCGGAGAGACCTGTTACATGTTCGACCAGAATCTGCGGGACAAGCTCAAGCAGAAGAGCGTCATCAACCGCCATTTGCTGTCGGCGCTGGAGAATCGGCAGTTTGTATTGTATTATCAACCCCAGGTGGATATCGTGTCCGGGCAGCTTGTCGGTCTGGAAGCGCTTTTGCGCTGGAACCATCCCCACGAGGGGCTGATTGGCCCGAACCGGTTCATCGGGGCGGTGGAGGAAGCCGGTCTGATGGTCCAGCTTACCGACTGGGTCATCCGCGAGGTCTGCCGCCAGCTCGCCGACTGGAAGGCCCAGGGACTTGCGGTTCGCCGGACCTCGCTCAATGTCTCCAACAGCTGGTTCTATAACCGCAGTCTGATTCCCGGACTTATGGCTGTGCTGGACGAGTTCGGGCTGGAGGCCGATGTTCTGGAATTCGAGATCACCGAGAGCACCGCGATGATGGAGGAGCATTACCCGCTTCTTCAGCAGATCCGGGATATCGGCATTACCGTGTCCATCGACGATTTCGGCACGAAATATTCGTCCCTGAATTATCTGAAGCATTTTCCCGTCAACAAAATCAAAATCGACCGCGCCTTCATTACAGGCATCGGCATCAGCCCCATCGACGAAGCGATCATCGAATCCATCGCCCAGGTTGCTTCCCAGCTCGGATACGCGCTGATTGCCGAAGGCGTCGAGACCCGGGAACAGGCCGATTACCTGGTCGCCCGCGGCTGTCGCTGCATCCAGGGCTATTATATCGCCCGTCCGCTGCCTGCAAGCAGCATCGGGCCGATGCTGACTCCCCGCAGTTCCGGGGAATAAGTTCCTATCCACCGAACCGAAAGGAAGATCGAGCGAATGAATGATTTTACCAATGGAGAACTGATCGCAACGGGCGTCTTCACCCTGCTGCTGATCGGCCTCGCTCTTGTCGTTGTCCGCAGCATGGCCCGGATGGGTGAAGGAATTATTCCGCTCCGCAGACGAACGCTGGTCTGGTTCCAGATTTCCCTGGTGCTCACCGTCGTCCAGCTGAATTTCAAGAAAGACGGAGACTGGCGGTTCTCGGTTATTCTGGGCCTGATCGTGCTGTTCACCGGCGCCGTCTGGCTGTTCGCCCGCAGCTATGAGCGGAAGTATACGGCGGCGCATCCCGAAGCGGCCCGGGATACGGCCTCCGAAAGCCCGAATGAGAACCGCCCCCAAGGCGGCGGACCCGCCGACTGAGCCGCAGCCAGGAAGCCCGCTTCCCGGCCTTTCGCGCATAGCTTTGGCCCCGATGTCCATACTAGCCGGAGGATGCGGCGTCTAAGGACGCCCCCTCCCATTACCGGCTCTATGCGGACATGAAAGGCGCTGTTGCACATGACGAAGAAGGTTAACCTGCTGATGTTCAGCGGAGAATACGACAAAGCGATGGCCGGACTGATTCTGGCCAACGCGGCAAGGGACATCGACGCCGAGGTGACGATGTTTTTTGCGTTCTGGGGATTGTTTCTGCTGCGCGATCCCGAGACGATGACGCTCGAGGACAAGAGTCTGTACGAGAAGCTGATGGATGTGGTCACCCCGAAGGGCCCCGAGCGGCTGCCGCTGTCGCGGATGAACTTCAGCGGGCTGGGGCGGCTGCTGCTGGAAGAGATGATCGAGGACCAGGGCGCGCCGAAGCTGATTCACTTCCTGAAGGGAGCGCGCAAGAAGAACATCAAATTCTATGCCTGCAAGCTGTCGGTGGAGATTATGGGCTTCAAGCCCGAAGAACTGCTGCCGGAAGTCGAGATCATTGACGCGGCGGCCTACCTCAAGGACGCGCTGGAGAGCGACGTGCAATTGTTCATCTGACGGCGCGCCTCCGGCATGGGCGTTAACCCATCCTCCGCCCCTGGCATATACTGGGTGGACCATGATCAGGCTGGGGGGAACGCAAGTGATTCATTCCGCAACGGAGGAAGAAGCGCCCCATGCGGACGCGTTTCGAAAATTCCGCGAGCATACGATCGGCATGTCGCAGCGGATTCTCACGCCGTACGGCTCCCGGCGGCTTCTCTACGCCGACTGGACGGCGAGCGGACGGCTGTATGAGCCGATTGAACGGCGGATTCAGGAACGGTTCGGCCCTTATGTCGCCAACCCGCATACCGAGGCGAGCGCTGCGGGCGCTCTCATCACCCGCGCCTATGAGGAGGCGCGGCGCATCATCAAGCGCCACGTCCATGCCGGCCCGGACGACGCGCTGTTCCTGGCCGGCGCCGGCATGACCGGCGCGGTCAACAAGCTCCAGCGGCTGCTCGGCCTGCGGCTCCCGCCCTGGCTCGCGGGCCGGATGGACCTGCCGCCCGGGGAGCGCCCGGTCGTCTTCGTGACGCATATGGAGCATCACTCCAACCTGCTGCCGTGGCGGGAGAGTCTGGCCGACGTGGTCGAAGTGCCGCCGGGAGCGGACGGCAACGCCTGCCCCCGGAAGCTGGGCGAAGCGCTGGCCGCTTATCCCGGCCGGCTCAAGATCGGCTCGTTCACCGCTTGCTCGAACGTGACCGGGCTCGTTACCCCTTACCGCAGCCTCGCCGCCGCGATGCACGAGCACGGGGGATGGTGCTTCGTGGATTTTGCCGCAAGCGCCCCGTATGTCGAGATCGACATGCATCCGCCCGACCCCCGCGAGCGGCTGGACGGCCTCTTCTTCTCGCCCCACAAGTTCCTCGGCGGCCCCGGCGCGGGCGGCGTGCTGATGCTGCGGTCCGATCTCGCCGCAAGCCCCGTCCCCGACGAGCCGGGCGGCGGCACGGTTGCCTGGGTGAGCCCCTTCAGCAGCCACCGCTATCTTCAGAGTCTGGAGGCCCGGGAGGACGGGGGTACGCCGCCGTTTCTCCAGACGATCCGCACCGCGCTCTGTCTGCGGCTGAAAGAGCAGATGGGCACCGGCCGGATCGCCGAGCGCGAGCAGGCGCTCGGCCGCGCGCTGCTGACGAGGCTGAGCCGCATCCCCGGCCTCACCCTGCTGGAGGCCCGCCACCGGGAGCGGCTTCCCATCGTCTCCTTCAATCTGCGCGGCCTGCACTACAACCTGGTCGCCCGGATGCTCAGCGACCGGTTCGGCATCCAGGTCCGGGGGGGCTGCTCCTGCGCCGGACCATACGGCCATTACCTGCTCGGCATCGGCGAGCAGGCGTCCGCCGCCGCGGCCACCGCCGCCTTCAGCGGCGACCAGTCGCAGCGGCCCGGTTGGGTGCGGGTATCGCTGCACCCGATCATGACGCTCCGCGAGGTGCATGCCATCGCGGACGCCGTGGCGGCGATTGCGCAGCACGGCGCGCAGTGGCGGCGCGACTATGCCTACGACGTCCGCCTGAACCGCTGGCGGCACCGGTCCCGGCCGGACCCCGAGACGGTGCCGGCGGAGTGGTTCACGCCGGATTGAAGCCGCAGGGGAATAAGCCGCTTCCGTGCGGATCATAAGGGAGCGGCCGGTTCCCTCTGCGATAAGCCGGTTCCCCTTGGCTCCGGTTCCCGGTAAGGCAAAGCCGCGCTCCCTCTTCGGGAAGCGCGGCTTTCTTTTAGAGCTTTTATTAGGAGCCTTCTTAGGAGCCTTGATTAGAGCTCCAGCCCGTATCAGGCCTCGGTATCCGGTACCATCTCCAGGTCGGCCGCTTCGGCATTCGCCGTAATCTGCCGGATATCCTTGCAGCCGGGAATCACCGTCGTGACCGCCAAATGCTTCAGACACCAGGCAAGCGCCCACTGCGCCATGTCGATGCCTTCCGGCACTTCCTCCCGGGCGATCCGCTCCACTTCCCGGAGCAGAAGCTCGCGCTTCTGGGCGTCATGGCCCGCCCGCACATCCCCTGCCGGGAAGGAGGCGTCCGGCTTGTACTTGCCGCTGAGGTAGCCGCTCGCCAGCGGCACCCGGGCCAGCACGCCGAGCCGCTGCTCCGCGCAGATCGGGAACAGTTCTTCCTCCGGCCCCCGCTCCAGCCGGTTATAGACGACCTGGATCGCTTCGGCTCCGACCGAAGCGGCCGCCTCCGTCTGATGCCGTCCGCTGCCGGAACTGCTGATCGAGACGCCGAGATGGCGGATTTTGCCCGCGGCCTTTTGCCGGTCCAGCATGCCCCACAGCTTGTCGTTGTCGAACTGGGCATCGGTCCCGGAATGGAACTGGTACAGGTCGATGTACTCCGTCTTCAGCGCCTTCAGCGACCCGTCGAGCTGCTTCAGCACATCATCCGCGCTCCAGAGCTGCTCCCGCTGGAGATGCCCGCTGAAATGGTGCCCGAACTTCGTCGCCACCACCCAGTCTTCGCGCCGTCTGCCGCTGATATAGCCGCCGATGAATCTCTCCGACAGATGGTCGCCGTAGCACTCCGCCGTATCAATCAGGTTAATGCCCAGCTCCCCGGCCTTGTCCAGCATCGCATCGACTTCCGGCTGCGTGAAGTCCTTGCCCCACTCGCCTCCGAACTGCCACGTTCCTACGCCTACCACCGAGACGCGCAGTCCCGTACTTCCCAGCTTGCGGTATTTCATGACGGTTATGGTTCCCCTTTCCCTCCGCCTCCCCCGGCATACTTCCGGGAGAAATAGCGTTCAATGGATTTAACGGCCCACAGACAGAGCAGAACGAACAGGACGACATAGATCAGCTCGAACGGCCTTTCCGCAAAACGCGCCGCGTCGCTGCCGATATACGAGACCGCCAGCACCATAATGCCTTTGCCGGCCAGCACCGCCAGCAGGTAAGAACGCAGCCTCATGCCCGCGAGTCCGGCGGCCAGATTGACGATGACGAACGGTCCGACCGGGAACAGGCTGAGCAGGAACACATAGCTGAACCCGCTCTCCCGCACCCATTTCATCGCTTTCGCGACTCTCGGGCGGGCCGCCCACCTGCGCAGATGGCGCTGGGAGGCAACCCCGCGGATGATGGCGAACGTGGCCAGGCAGCCGGCCACCAGCCCGATCCACGAATACAGAAAGCCGGGCCATAACCCGTAGACGGCCGCATTCAATCCGACAATCAGAACCGTGGGCAGCGGCGGCACAAAGGATTTCATAAAAGTCAGCAGCAGACCCGGCAGCGGTCCCAGCGACCGGTACTGCTCCAGCAGCTCCCGCAGACGGTCCTCCGTCAGCCACGAGGCGGCCTCCAGCTCGAACATATCGACTTGTCCTCTCGTTCCTGCGCCCCTTGGCAGGCCGCAGACTTATGGCCCTTATTATACACGATGTGGAAGCCGCTTGCCCGGCGGGTATATATCCGGTAGAGGCGGGGCGCAAGGCCGCTCCTCTTCTCAATTAAGGAGGCGAATTCACCATGACGAACCCCCTCAGGCCGGGCGCGGACGCGCACCCCGAAGTGACACGGCTGTGGTTCAAGGAAGACGGGCTGCTCCCGAACAACCCGGCATTTCCTGCACTGCTGTATAAGTCTGTGCTGAAGGACCCGGACCGGGCGGACACAGTCTTTGCGGCGAACGGCTGGACCCGCAACTGGCGGGACGGCGTGTTCGGCTACCCTCACTATCACAGCAACGCCCACGAGGTGCTGGGCGTCATCTCCGGCACCGCCACGCTCCAGCTCGGCGGCGATCAGGGCGCGGCGGTCGAGGTTGCCGCCGGAGACGTGGTCGTGCTTCCCGCAGGGACGGCGCACAAGCGGCTGGCCAGCAGCCCCGATTTCCTGGTGGCCGGCGTCTATCCCGGTGGAGCCGACTACAATACGCGCCGGGCGACCCTCGCCGAGCGCGAGGAAGCGCTGCCGGAGATTCAGCGCGTCGGCCTGCCGGAGTCGGACCCCGTCTACGGCAGTAAGGGCCCGCTGATGGAGGCATGGGTCAGACCCGGCTGACCGGGCTGTTGTCTCCCCGATGAATCTACCCGCTTGGAGCATTGCGGTTTCTTACAGCCTACCGCGCCGTTATGTTAACGCACAGCGGTTCTTCCCACCTCTGTGTTACATTGAACCGCAACGGCCCTGCGGCCGGCGATTCAGGTACAAGGAGGAGATTGCTTCCGTGAGAATGGAATCGGCTCTAATTAAAGTGAGACCAACAGCAGATAAAGACCTGGACTTCGTGGAATTGGCTGAACGCGATACGGGGAACCGGTCATTCATCGGCCAGTGGACCCGGGACGAGCACAGAACCGCCTTGGACGCTGGAGATATGCTGCATCTGATTATTGAAGACCGGGACCAACGCCGTGTCGGATACTGCATTGTTACCGGTCTGGAGAACCCGCATCTGCAGGTCTGCATTAAGCGGATTGCGTTTGTGGACAGGAACCGGGGTTACGGCAGCGAACTGCTGCGGCTTGTGACCGCCTGGCTCTTCCGCCATACCGACACGCACCGCATCTGGCTTGATGTCCGGGCCCATAACCTGCGGGCGCAGCATGTCTATGCCAAGGCCGGCTTCCGGCCGGAGGGTTTGCTCCGGGAATGCATCCGAATCGGCGACTCTTTCGAGTCGCTGATTGTAATGTCTCTGCTGCGGCAGGAACAGCTGCCCGAAGGCGAACCCGGGCAGACCGCGTAGCCTCATGGTCCGGTGATTCCTACCTCCGCCTCCTCCGCTCAATTCCCCGACTGCTCCAGCAGCCGGACCGACACGCTGACCTCCAGCGTGCTGCCTCCGCCCCGGTACACGCCCTGAAGCGGACTGACATCCGCATAGTCGCGTCCGGTCCCGACGCGGATGTGATTGCCGAGCGCTTCGACATTGTTGGTCGGGTCCAGCCCGATCCAGCCGATGCCCGGCGCCATCACCTCCACCCAGGCATGGGTGGCGGCGTCGCCCTTCAGGGCGGAATTCTCGCCGACATACAGGTACCCGCTGACATAGCGGGCGGGAATGCGCCTTGCGCGCAGAATCCCGATCATGACGTGTGCCAGATCCTGGCACACGCCCTTTTTTAACCCGTACGCCTGCCGCGCCGTCGTTGTGACCTGGGTCGATTGTCCGTCGTAGGTGAATGTCCGGTAGAGGTACTGCATGACGCTGATCGCATACTGCACCGGATTGTTCATCCCGCCGAGTTCACGCTGGGCTTCGGCCAGCTGGGCGGGCTCCAGATACGTGTAATCCGTCTCGTTGAGATAAGACAGGTAGTGCTGGCGGAACAGCTCGGAGTGGAAGATCGCCCGCATCCGGTCGGAGTACAGAATCTGGTCGGCGAACGGGCTGCGCTGAATGCTGACAAGCGATGTTGTCTTGACCTCAAGCAGGCGGTGTTTCTCCGGAATGAAAAAGGTCTCGACCCGGTTCCCCCACAGGTCGGTATGTTCCTGGGTAAGCGATACCGGCGCGATGTCCGCCCGGTATTGAAGCAGCCGCTGTACCTCGTCGGTGAGCGGTTTCAGCCGGATCGTGTTCAGGCTCTGATCGACCTCGGAGTCGTACTTGAACGTATTGGTATGGACGATTTCGTATTTCATAGACGGGCTCCCTTTCTATTATTGTACTAGGGTCACAAAACGTTATCCTTCATCGTTATACAAAGTGAAAGGAGGGAGAACAAGACCATGGCCACAAGAGGCAACCCAGGCACGGGCTCGGATCTGGAGCTGGAACAGCTTATTCGATTCGTTCAGGAAGGTGAGGTGCAGCCATTTGAACCTATTATCCGGAAGTTCCAAAAACCCATCTACTTATATTGCTTTTATCTGCTAAAGAATAGCCAAGAGGCCGAAGACGCAGCACAGGATATCTTTATCAAAGCGATTCGGCATATAAAAACCTATACCCCAACTGTATCTTTTTCAGCATGGATTTACAAAATTGCCCACAATCATTGTACAGATATTTTGAAAAGAAAAAGTCGGGAGTCCTATTTCTTCTCCCGCTATCGCACCGAACATCTCTCTTCGGAAGCTCCTCATCATTACTCGGAATATATCGTGCAATTACTGGAATTACTTACCATGCAGGAACGGCAAATTCTGCTTCTCAGAGCACTCGAGGAATACAATTATGAGGAAATAGGTTCCATTATGGGCATCAAGGCAGCCACGGTCCGTAAGAAATATGAACGTATCCGAAAAAAAGTACTGAAAAGAAGGGGGTATGACCGCTATGAAGTCTACGCAGATGCCAAAAGATAACGACTTGGAGTTCATCAAGCGACTTCTGAATGAGGACCCGGTAACAATTGATTTGGTGAAGAGCACGATGGACCGTTATCATAAGACCGATTTACCTTCGGTCCCGGTACCTTCCCGCAGGAGCAAGACGCGGTTTGTCTTCTCTGTCGCTTCACTTGCAGCCGTCATGCTCTTCACTCTTCCTTATCTTTCCCCTACTATGGCGGCCTCTATGAAGCAGGTACCCGTCCTGTCTACCCTCTTTCAGTTTATCGGCGATTTAGGTCTTCGTACAGCTGATGAACGCGGATGGTATACCTCCACTGCCTCTCAGGATAGCCATAATGGTATTTCACTCCAAGTGCCCGTGGTAATGTTTGATGGGACCCGCCTTTCTCTAGGGATAGAGCGCATGGGTCAAGCCGAATCAACCTCTCTACCTTTACAGTCGCAAATCAAATCTATTCATCTGTCTATAGACGGAAGAGACATTCAGGATTTCCAACCCTCTCAAACGGATAACTCCATTGATATTTACAGCTTTCAGGGAAGGGATAAAAATTCTTCTGTTCTGGAGTTCTCCGATCTGCGGAATCAAGGGGGAGAACCTTTTCCTGACCACTTCAGATTATCTCTTGAGGTAATATTGGAAGGTGTGGACCAGCCTTATGCACTTACGGTTCCGGTCCGTCTGAACGTTTCAGACCTCAAGGTATACTCACCTCACCTCAAACATTCCTATCAGAACCTGACGGTAGATCTGGAGAAGGTTGAAGTTACTCCAGTGACGACAAGTATCTCGCTGCGACTTACAGTTGACCCTTCCGATTCCCGCCATATCCCTTTAATGGGATACGATCTTTTCGACGAATCCGGGCATAAGTTGAATTTTCTCACCAGCCACAGCTGGAACCCGACCGATGGTTTAGTTCAAGTTACGGATGCGCGTTACGAGCCTTTGAACGGATACTCCAAAACTATCGTTATTAAGCCTTACCTCTACCTGTACAAAGACCCGGCAAACAAAGAAATGATTATAAGTGAAGACGGTACCCCAAAAATCAGGTATATCCCGGAGTTAGAAATGCGTGTAGCTCTGAAATAGAAAAAGGGTGAGCATCCGTCCCGGATCTACAACTTTATGGGAAATATTATTGACTGCCGGATATGCCGAAGCTATAATCCATACAACTCATTATTCCATCAAATGGATATTATGACCATGCACACCATAAAAGGTTGACTAAGAAGAAAATGGAGGAGTTAGGATGCGGGTCCTCTTTGTAAATATGCCTTTTGCGTCCGCCTACAGACCGTCGATAGGCATCAGTCTGCTGCAAGCCGGGCTGCTGAAGCACGGCATCGCTTGTGAATCCTGTTACTTGAATCTCACCTTTGCCCGTATGATCGGCCAGGCAACCTACGATCATCTTGCGGAGAATTTTACTTATGCCACCAATTCCCTGGCGGGAGAATGGATTTTCTCCGAATCCCTGTTCGGCGTCGATAATTTCAAGGAATATACCGATTATTATGCAGCCGCCTTCCCTTCGGGTACGGAGACTCCGGAACAACGCCGCGAACTGTTCGAGCGGCTATCTTGCATCCGCAGCGAGGTTGAAGCTTTCTTGGACGGCGCTCTTCGCGAGCGGGATTGGGCCTCTTATGATGTGATCGGATTCACCTCGGTCTTCCAGCAGAATGTTGCCGCACTGAGCCTGGCGAAACGATTGAAGGAGCGCTTTCCGGACAAAATCATCGCTTTCGGCGGGGCCAACATGGATGGGGTCATGGGACCCGGGACGCTTCAGGCCTATCCTTTTATTGACGTGGTCTGCTCCGGCGAAGGCGATGATTCCTTCATCGAGTTCATGAAACAACTGGAATCCGGCCGCAGCCTTACGGAGTGTTCCGTTCAGGGCGTTCTGCTTAATCCCAGATATGGCGCGCCGGGTCCAAGCGCCCCGGCCTCCAGTCAGCCTGTACATGACATGAACAGCTTGCCCTACCCCAATTACGACGATTATTTTCAGCAGTATCTGGAGGCCGGCCTGGAACCTTCGGCGGAGAAGCAGAGCTTTCTGTTCGAGTCCTCGCGCGGCTGCTGGTGGGGACAGAAATCCCACTGCCTCTTTTGCGGCCTGAACGGCTCGACGATGAATTACAGAAGCAAATCCCCCAAGCGGGCACTCGACGAGATTATTTATCTGAAAGAGCGCTATCAGAATTTCACCAACCGGGCTACCGCCGTCGACAACATCATCGACATGGGCTATTTCAAATCCCTGCTGCCGGAGATCCGCGACCGGAACCTGAACCTGAATATGTTCTACGAGACCAAAGCCAATCTGACCAAAGAGCAGATTCAATTGTTCCGGGATGCCGGCTTCTATTATGTGCAGCCTGGAATCGAGAGCTTGATTACCTCCGTGCTCAGACGAATGAAGAAAGGCGTGAGCATGCTTCAGAATGTCCGCCTCTTGAAGTGGTGCGCCGAATATGGCGTTGGCCCCATGTGGAATTTCCTCTATGGCTTTCCCGGAGAGAACCCCGAAGACTATGAGGAAGCCGCATCGCTGATTCCAAGCCTTGTCCATCTGGCTCCCCCGGCCGGAACCTCACCCATTCGTCTGGACCGGTTCAGCCCTTACTTCGACTCGCCCCATGAATACCGCATCCGGAATATCCGGCCGCTTCAAGCCTATGAATACGTCTATCCCGCTCTGCCGCCCGAACAACGCGCGGGAATCGCCTGCCACTTTGATTTTGATTACGGCGACGGACAGCAGCCTTCCTCTTATATCCGGAATCTCGCCGAAGCCATCCGTTCTTGGAAGACGGATTATTCCACCAGCGAACTGTTCTCTGTGCTCAAGGAGAATCAGTTGGCTCTGGTCGACACCAGGCCGGTTGCCGCCCGCACGATCACCCTGCTAAGCATTCACGAAACGGCTGTGTATCTGGAATGCGACAACATGAGCTCCAGCGACAACGTTGCGGCAAGACTCCGCACCCGGGGATTCGGAATAAGCAGCGAAGAGGTACGGGATATCCTGTGTTCCTTTGTCGCCCGACGCCTGATGCTGACGGAAGAAGGCGTCTTCCTCAGCCTGGCTATCCCTCTGGGCGATTACTCCCCCAAGAGAGCAGGGCTGGAACGGCTGCGAGAGATGCAGGAAGCGGCCCAATCCACATAGAAAGGAATCCATCCGTTATGGATCAGACCGTCAAGCCCTCCTACCGGAGTCTCCTATCCTTGTCCAACTACCGGATGCTGCTCGCCTCGCAGGTGGTGTCCGCCCTGGGCGACGGCGTATATGCCATCGCCTTGATCTGGATGATGAAAGAGATCACGGGCAGTTCCCTTCTCATGTCGGTGCTGATTGCGTCCGAGACTGTACCGCTGCTGATCTTCGGCCTGTTCGCCGGGGTGATCGTAGACAGAGGGAACAAGAAGAAGATCATGATTGTATGCGACATTGCCAGAGGAATCATAATCACCTTCATCGCCGCGATGCAGACGGCCGGCTTGCTTCAGCCTTATATGCTGATTATGGCCGCCCTGTTCTTATCCTCGTTCGGCGCCTTCTTCACCCCCGCCCGGACAGTGGCTGTACGAACGCTTGTCCCCGGGGAGCAGATGATGCAGGCGCAGAGCCTGGCTCAAATGATTCAGACTCTGGTCGGCCTGGTTGCACCGGCCTTAGGGGCCTTGCTGCTGCATTATGATACGTCCTATGCCTTTATGTTTAATGCGGCCACCTTTTGGGGATCGGCGCTCTTGCTAACCCTGATCCGCAGCCGGCCATTGGTGGAGAAATCCCCCGAGAAACTGGACCGTTCCGGGTTCGCCCGGGATTTCAAAGAGGGCATTTTTGCGGTTACCGCCCACCCGCTGCTGAGAAACCTGATTCTGTATCTGGTGCTCATTAATTTTATGCTGGCGCCTACCACGCTTTTGTTCCCGCTCATTGTCGGGGATTCAACCGAGCTTGCGCTGTTCGAAATTCTCTTCGTGATCGGCATTACGGCAGGAGTGCTGCTGCTCAACCTGCTTCGAAAGCTGCGGCGCGCGGCCGTTCTCGCCGCCGGCATCGCCATGATGCTTGCCGGTCTCGGAGCGTTAACCTGGATTCATCCTCTGTACGCAGAGCTGGCCTGCGTATTCATCGTCGGGCTGGGGAGCCCGCTCGCGAACGTTACGCTGCAGACGCTGTTCGTACTGAAAGTGCCCAAGGATGCCCTGGGCCGGGCATCCAGTCTGATGAAGGTATTGCTTGAAGCCTCGCGGCCTCTCTCCACCCTGCTGGCTGGCGTGCTGATCCTCTCCATACCCGTCCGGTCTTTCTTTGCCATTATGGCGGTATTCGGCATGATCGTATTAGGCTTGATGCTCCTGAATCCCAGCATTCGCCAGGAGCCTTCCGACCTCCCCTCCCCCGGCTCTCCCGGAACGGCAGGCGCCGTGCCGGAGAAGCTCGATGCCTAGACCGGCTCGCAGGCTATCGCTCCCGCCAATTGCCGCGCTATTAAAAACGGGACGATGCCGTATCCCCGCATCGTCCCGTCTGCTGCACAATCTTCCCGAATTAGCAGGCCGCTGTTATCCTGCCGTACGCTTCGCCGCCACAAGCAGCGTCGTCACATATTTCCGCGCATCGGCGGTAAGCAGCCGGAGCTCGGCGGCGGCCGGAGCGGGCTCCCTGCGGATGAACCGGACGGCCGCGCCGTCCAGGTCCTCCAGAATGCCCGTGATCCGGTAGCCGGTGGATACCAGCTCATCGACCGCTTCCTTCTCTCTGGCGTAATCGTCGTAGGCCGACATCTCAGACCCCCCCGCCGACTTCAGCCTTGCCGGGCAGCGGCCTTGCGGCGTCGCCGAACCGCTTGCGGCGCAGATATTGCCCCCGGCCCGGGGCGCCCACGAACTGCTTGTCGCGGATGACGAATTCCCCGCGGACGAGCACGCTCACCGGCTCGCCGGTCACTTCCATGCCCTCAAAAGGGTTGTAATCGACGTTCATATGATGCGTCGCCGCCGAGAGCGTCCGCTTCACGGACGGGTCAAAGATGACGATGTCGGCATCGCTGCCCAGCGCGATGGTGCCTTTTTGCGGGAACAAGCCGAACAGCTTGGCGCTCTGCGTCGAGATGATATCGACGAACCTATGAATGGAGATGCGTCCCTTCTCCACGCCTTCGGAATAGACCACGCTGAACCGGTCCTCAATCGTCGGTCCGCCGTTCGGAATCTTCGAGAAGTCGCCGCGGCCCAGCTCCTTCTGGCCCTTGAAATTGAACGAGCACTGATCGGACCCGATCGTCTGGAGGCTGCCGTTCCACAGGCCCTTCCACAATTCATCCTGGTTCCACTTCTCCCGCAGCGGCGGCGACCAGACGTATTTCGCTCCCTCGAACTCCGGCTTCTCCAGATCAGTGATATCCAGCGTCAGGTACTGCGGACAGGTCTCGCCATAGACGCGAAGTCCCTTCTTCCGCGCCTCCTCGATCTTCCACGCCGCTTCGGCGCATGTCACATGCACGACGTAGAGCTGGGAATCGGTCAGTTCCGTCAGATAGGCGGCGCGGCCGGTGGCCTCGCCCTCCAGCTCAGGCGGACGGGTCAGCGCGTGATAGATCGGGTCGGTGTTGCCCTCGTCGATCGCCTTGTTCACCAGATACTCGATCACGTCGCCGTTCTCGGCGTGGACCATAACGAGCGCGCCTTCCTGGCGGGCGGTCTGGAGCGTCTTGAACAGGGTGCCGTCGTCGGCCTGGAACGTATTCTTGTAGGCCATGAATACCTTCAGCGATGTGATGCCTTCATTCTCGATTATGCCCGGCAGCTCGGCCAGCACCCGGTCGTTCAGCTCGGAGACCATGAGGTGGAAGCTGTAGTCAATGACCGCCTTGGACTCCGACTTGGCGTGCCAGACATCGACGGCCTGCTGCAGCGGTTCACCCTTGGTCGTCAGGCAAAAATCAATGACGGTCGTCGTGCCGCCGTAAGCGGCCGCGATCGTCCCGGTCTCGAAGTCGTCGGCGGTCACGGTCCCGCCGAACGGCATGTCCAGATGCGTATGCGGGTCGATGCCGCCCGGGAACACATAGCAGCCGGACGCGTCGATGATCTCCGCCCCGTCAGCGGCCAGCTCCAGGCCGATGCCCGCAATGATGCCGTCCTCAATCAGAATATCCCCGGCATAGGCATCCGCCGCCGTTACAATCGTTCCGTTCTTGATGAGCTTCTTCATCCTCCGAGCACCTCCGCTTGCGTATGGGATTCATTCAGTTCCGCCACGATGCGCTGCCGCTCGTTCCAGCTCAGCGGCGGCAGGCCGGCATCGAGGGCGATCATGTCGATGGCCCCGTCCGCCGGACACACGATGGAGCACAGATTGCAGCCGACGCAGTCTTCTTCGCGGACCCGCAGCACCGCCCTGCCCTCGGCATTCGTCAGCATGTCGATGCATTGATGCGAAGCATCCTCGCAGGCGATATGGCATTTATTGCAGTTGATGCAGTTCTCCTCGTTGATTCGGGCCACGACTTTGTAGTTGAGGTCCAGATCTCCCCAGTTGGAGTAGCGGGGCACCGAACGGCCGATCAGCTCCGTAACGGAGGCGAGGCCCTTCTCGTCGAGGTAGTTGTTCAGCCCGTCGATCATCTCCTCCACAATGCGGAAGCCGTGGTGCATGACAGCCGTACAGACCTGAATGCCGGTCGCGCCCATCAGCATGAACTCCACGACGTCCTGCCAGGTCGAGATGCCGCCGATGCCCGAGATCGGCACGCCGACCTGCGGATGGCGCGCGCATTCCGCAACCATGTTCAGGGCAATCGGCTTCACGGCCGGACCGCAGTAGCCGCCGTGTGCGCCCATGCCGCCGACATGGGGGATCGTATTCCACGTATGGATATCCACCCCGGCGAGACTGTTGATGGTGTTGATCATGCTGACCGCATCGGCGCCGCCCTTGACCGCATGGCGGGCCACAACGGTAATGTCGGTGATGTTCGGCGTCAGCTTGACGATGACCGAGGTCTTCGCGACCTCCTTGACCCAATAGGTCTGCATCTCCACGAGATCGGGCTGCTGGCCCGATGCCGCGCCCATGCCGCGCTCGGCCATCCCGTGCGGGCAGCCGAAGTTCAGCTCCAGGCCGTCGACGCCGACATCTTCGACCCTTTTGACAATCTCATGCCATTTCTCCCGCTCCGGAACGACCATCAGGGAAGCGATCACGGCATGATCCGGGAACCGTTTCTTCGTCTCGCAGATTTCCTTCAGGTTGACATCCAGCGGGCGGTCGGTAATCAGCTCGATATTGTTGAAGCCCGCTACGCGCTGCCCGTTGAAGTTGACGGCGGCGAACCGGGACGAGGTATTGATAATCGGATCGCCCAGCGTCTTCCACACCGCGCCGCCCCATCCCGCTTCAAAAGCGCGCTGCACCTGATAGCCGGTGTTGGTCGGCGGCGCCGAGGCCAGCCAGAACGGGTTCGGCGACCGGATACCCGCGAGATCAATGCTCAAATCTGCCATGAACGTGTCCTCCCTTACAAATGTGATACTCCGCGCCGGGTTCCCGGCGGGTATGGCGATCGTCCGCGATGCGGCGATGTGTCACGGATGCAGCCAAGCTTCAGGAATGCGGCGATGTCGCCAATCACGGGCGGGCTGTCAGGGCCTCCCGATGCGGACCTCAAAGCCCCTATTCCGGGAATTCCACCGGATTTATCCGAGCAATCGGACCCCAGAGCCCTTATTTGCACGGAATGCCGGGCCATCGAGTCGATTAGGCTGAAATAAGCGCATCTCGGTCCGTTAACGGCTCAGAAGCAGCAGATTTTGCCCCAATAGGGTCCGTACGGTCCGCTTGGCGCAGGAGAGCGTCCGGCGGCAGCTTCACCTTGCGACCCATCCGGCAAAAGCATGCGCCGCGCCCCGGTGAAGGCGCCCGCTCCCGCCGATCCGCCTGCCTCCGGGGCGGCGCTTCGCCGCCGATAGGGCTCACCGGCCCTCCGGGTCGGCGCTTCGCCGCCGCTAGGGCTCGCCGGGCCCTCCGGGGCGGCGCTTCGCCGCCCACCATCGCCCGGGCGCCGGTCTGCCCGCCCGGCTCAGCTCGCCGCCGAGCCGGTGACTCCGCCCGCGGCCCCGGCGAAGCGGGCGATGATCGCATGGGCCGCATCCCGGCCCTGCGCCGCCGCCGAGACGACCATCGCCTCGCCCTTCCCGGCGCCGAAGACAATGTCGCCGGCGGCGTAGATCATCGGATCCGAGGTGGCGTGCGTCCGCTCCTCCACCGTCACCACGCCGCGCTCATGGGCAAGGCCGAGATGGCCGATGAGTCCGGTCAGCCGCTCCTGGCCGATCGCCAGCACGACAGCATCGGCCGGAAGGATAAATTCCGAGCCCGGCACCGGCACCGGCGCAAGCCGTCCGTCCCTCGTCTTCTCGCCCGTCAGCCTCATCTGCACGCATTCCAGGCCGGCGACCCGGCCCTGTTCGTCGCCTACGATCCGGACCGGCTGGGTCAGCCAGTTGAATTCCACGCCCTCCTGCTTCGCGAACGCGTACTCGAAATCGTACGCCGTCATCTCGCTGCGCGTCCGGCGGTATACCATCTTCACGTTCGCCGCGCCGAGGCGAACCGACGTCGTCGCCGCATCAACCGCCGTATTCCCGGCCCCGATGACCGCTACCCGCTTGCCGAGCAGATCCAGCGGCGGCACGCCGGCTTTGGTCGATTCCACCAGCCGGATGGCGTCATAGACGCCGCTCAGCTCTTCGCCCGGAATGCCGATCGGCGGCACATAGCCCATTCCGGCCGCCAGCACGAGCACATTATGCCGCGCCTTCAGCTCGTCGGCCGAAATATCCTCGCCGACCCGAATTCCCGTGCGGATCTCGACGCCCAGGCGCTCCACCTGCTCCACCTCCCACAGCGAGACGGACTGCGGCAGCCGGAATGAGACGATGCCGTACGTATCCAGCCCACCGGCGAGCGGCTTCGCTTCATAGACGACGACTTCCCACCCCGCCCGGGCCAGCTCGCGGGCGGCGGAGAGGCCGGCCGGACCGCCGCCGATAATGCCGGCGCTGAGGCCAGTGGGCGGGCCGGCCTGGAACAGCGCCGCCCCGCTGTTCATCGCCCAGTCGGTCGCATAGCGCTGAAGCAGACCGATGGCGATCGGCTCGGAAGCGCCGTTCAGCACACAGGCGCCTTCGCACAGCTCTTCGGTCGGACAGACACGGGCGCAGGTGGCGCCGACCGGATTGGCGTCCATAATGGCATGGGCGGCGCCGCGGAGATTGTCCGTGGCGATTCTTTTGATGAAGGAAGGGATATTGATGCCGGTGGGGCAGGCCTTGATGCAGGGAGCATCGTAGCAGTACAGGCAGCGGTTGGATTCTTCAGCTGCGCCTTTGCGGGTAAGACCCGGCTCGGCTTCGGCAAAGTGTCGCATGAACCACTCGGGAGTCAGTTGCGGCTCATGATGATGATTATCCATCTACAATCCCTCCTTATGTAAAATAAAGTGACGCAATTATGGAATTTCAACCTACAGTCTAGACAGAATGGCCGGGATATAGTGTAAAATAGACCATAACCACAGCACCTGCACCCCACTCCACGGCCTAATTGAGTCAGTTATCCTTACATCTTACTCCACACTATAGTCAATTCACTTTTTCGTTACATTAGACAGAATGTCTAATTTCAAAAGTTAATTTTTTACGCGCGTCTAAGCGAGGGGGAGAGCGATGGATTGGGAATTGGTATTCACCATTCGGGAGGCGCTGAAGCGCCCGCTGTTCAGCGAAGCGGTACTGGCGGGGGGAAGAAGCGGGATAGACCGCCCCGTACGCTGGGTGCATGTGCTGGAGAGCACGGACTTCGACGGACTGATTCACGGCGAGGAGATGATTCTGACCACAGGGCTCGGCTTCCACACGGATCTGCCTGCGGCGCTGTCCTTCCTGGACAGTCTGATCCGCAAAAAAGCCGCCTGTCTCTGTATCGAGCTCGGCGGCTATTTTCCCGAAGTTCCGCCGGAGCTGGCCGAGCTGGCCGACCGGCATGATTTTCCACTGATTATCTTCACCAAGACAGTCCGCTTCGTCGATATTACGCTGGATCTGCATTCCCTCATCATCAACCGCCATCACAAAATGCTGCAGGAGCTGGAGAGCATCTCCCGCGAATTTCACCGGCTCACCCTGACCTCCCAAGGGACGGTCAAAGTGCTCCAGCTGCTGGCCAAGAGCAGCCGCGCCCAGCTTCTCTATCTGCCGATCCAGGGCAAGCCGCAGTTCCTCCCGGCCCTGCCCCCGGAAGAACAGACCGCTCTGCTCCAGTACGCCCTGCGGCTTGCCGAAGAGGAAGACCACGCCTCCCAGCCCGATGCGGCGCCGGTCATCCGCGATTACCGCGGCCGTCCCGCTCTGCTGAAGCCGGTCGGAGCGCATGACCAGACCTGGGCCTACCTGCTCATGATCTGTCCGCACAAGCCCCAGGAATTCGACTGCCTGCTTCTCGATTCCGCCTCCCTCTCTATTGCCCAGGAGCTGCTGCGCACACGCTATATGGAGGAGCGCAAGCTGTTCTCCGAGAACCTCTGGGTCGATGAATTGATCGGCGGGCGGCTGGAGGATGAGAACCGGCTGAAGAGCGTGATCGGACCCGACTACGGTGTCGTGAACGAGCTGAACTACCGGGTATGCCTGATCGAGATCGAGCATGCCTCCGGCGCGCCCTGGAGCGGCTCCGAGAATGAGTGGGAAGCGGTCACCTTCCATCTGTCGCTCATTCTGCGTTCCATCTTCGAGAAATACTCGCTCCGGCCGCTCCTTACGCGGAGGAACAACCGGCTGACCGTCATCGCGCTGGATCTTCCGGCGAAGCTGCCCGGGCGCGCCCGGCTGCAGCAGGCGCTCGAGGCGCTCCAGAACGTCCGGTCCGACGAGAAGGTCAAGGATCTGCAGCTTATCATCGGCGTCAGCACCAGCCGCACAGGACTGCGGGAAGCGCCCGCCGGGTACCGCGAGGCCGCCCAGGCGCTGTCGCTGCACGGCTGCCGGAGGCAATCGACGCTCTTCTACGAAGAACTCGGCGTCTTCCAGCTCCTGCTGGGCCTCAACGACGGCCGGACGCTCCAGTCCTTCGTCCGCACCTACCTCGGTCCGCTGATCGACCATGACCGGCAGAAGGGCAGCGAACTCCTGCTGACGCTCCGCGTCTACCTGGACCATGACGGCTCCAAGCAGATTGCGGCGCGCAAGCTGTTCATTGTCCGCCAGTCCCTCTACTACCGTCTGGACAAAATCACCGAGCTGCTCGGGCCGGACTTCATGTCTCCCGAGAACCGCATCTCCATTCAGGTCGCGCTGCGCGCCTACCAATTCCTCTACGACGGCAAGCTTACGTTGCCGGACTCGCGTTCATTACCGATGTGAAGGTCTCCAGAAGGAAGGCGATGTCTTCGTCGGTGGAGGAGAGCGGCGGCGCGAAGGTCAGGACATTGTTGTAGCCGGCCACCGTATCGCCGTTCTTGCCGATAATCAGTCCCTTGGCTTTGCAGGCGGCGATAAGGCCCTTGACGATGTCCAGCGAAGCGGGTCTGCGCGAGACCTTGTCTTCGACCAGCTCTACGCCGGCCATCAGGCCGAAGCTGCGGACATCACCGACCAGCGGATGGTCCGCCAGCGCGCGCAGCCCTTCTTCCAGCCGCCGGCCAAGCAGCTCCGCCCGCTCCACCAGCTTCTCGTCCTCCATGATCTGCAAATTCCGCAGCGCCAGGGCGCAGGCGGCCGGATTGCCGCCGAAGGTGTTCACATGGCGGAAGTATCCGTATTCGTCCGCATTGTCCTTGAACGCTTCATAGATCTCCTTGCGCACCGCCGTCGCCGACAGCGGCAGATAAGCGCTCGTCAGCCCCTTGGCCATCGTCACGATATCCGGCTTCACGCCGTAATTCTGATGGCCGAACTTGCGGCCCGAGCGTCCGAAGCCGCAGATCACCTCGTCGATGATAAGCAGGACGCCGTGGTCGCGGCAGATCTCCTGCACCCGGTCCAGGTACACCTGATGCGGCACCAGAACGCCGCCCCCCGTAATCACCGGCTCCATGATGACGGCGGCGACCGTCTCCTCGCCTTCCCAGATGATCCGCTCCTCGATCTGCTGCGCCATCAGCAGATTGAATTCCTCCACCGTCTGTCCCGCCGGGCGGCGGTAGCTGTCCGGCGGAGAGACATGCAGGAAGCCGCCGGCAAGCGGTTCGTATTTATACTTCCGCTGGGCCTGGCCCGTCGCGGCCAGGGCGCCGAAGGAGTTGCCGTGATAGCCCCGGTAGCGGGCGATGAACTTGTGGCGGTACGGCCGGCCGATCTGCTGCTGGTACTGCCGGGCGATTTTGAACGCCGCTTCATTGGCCTCGGACCCGCTGTTCGAGAAGAAGATGACATAGTCGCCCTCCAGCCATTCATTCAGCTTCTCCGCCAGCGAAATCGCCGGCATATGACTCTGGGTCAGCGGAAAATACGGGAGCGTCGCCAGCTGTTCATACGCCGCCTCCGCCAGTTCCCGGCGGCCGTAGCCGACATTGACGCACCACAGACCGGACATGCCGTCCAGATAGCGGTTGCCGTCGATGTCCGTCACCCAGGAGCCGCTTGCCTCCGCCGCGATCATCGGCGGGTTCGCCTCATTGTAGGGAACGATGTTGTGCCACAGGTACTGGCGGTCTTTCAGGATGGCCTCCCGGCTCTTCATCCCCGTCTCAAGCATTGCTCTCTCTCCTCTCCTCAGTACCGCGCGGTCACCATCTTCTTCCGGGTGTAGAACTCGACGCCGTCCCGGCCGTTCGCGTGAAGATCGCCGTAGAACGACTGCTTGTAGCCCGAGAACGGGAAGAAGGCCATCGGCGCGGGCACGCCGAGATTCACGCCCAGCATCCCCGCGTCCATCTCTTCCCGGAACCGGCGCACCGCCCTGGCGCTGTCCGTATAGAGGCAGGCTCCGTTGGCAAAAGGCGACCGGTTGGCGACCGCTATCGCCTCCGTCAAATCCTTGACCCGGACAATCGACAGCACCGGCGCAAAAATCTCGTCCCGCCAGATCTTCATTCCCGGCCTCACCCGGTCAAAGATCGTCGGTCCGACGAAGAATCCCGGACCGCTTGCGGCGGCGTCGAGACGGCCGTCCCGGACCAGCACGGCGCCCTCCGCCTCTCCGGCTTCAATGTAGCCGCAGGTCCGGTCCTTGCTCGACTGGCGGATGACCGGGCCGAGGAAGACGCCGTCCCGGGAACCGTCGCCGATGACGAGGCCGTCGGCCGCCGCCTTCAGGCGGGCGACCACCTCATCGGCCACCTCTTCCTGCACGGCCACGACCGAGCAGGCCATGCAGCGTTCGCCCGCCGACCCGAAGGCGGCGGCGATGATGTTGCGGACCGCGTTGTCCAGGTCCGCATCCGCCAGCACGATGGAATGGTTCTTCGCGCCGGCCAGAGCCTGCACCCGTTTGCCGTTCCCGCAGCCGGTCTTGTAGACGTGCTCCGCCACGGGCTGGGAGCCAACAAAGGAGATGGCCTTGACCTCCTCGTGGGCCAGAAGGCCGTTAACGACCTCATGGGCGCCGTGCACCACGTTCAGCACGCCGGGCGGAAAGCCCGCCTCGGCGAACAGCTCCGCCAGTCTTCCGGCAAGCAGCGGCGTCCGCTCCGACGGCTTCAGCACGAAGGTATTGCCGCAGGCGACCGCAATCGGGAACATCCAGCACGGCACCATCATCGGGAAATTGAACGGCGCAATCCCGGCCACAACGCCGAGCGGATACCGGTACATGCCGGATTCAATGCCGGCGGCAATATCGGGCAGCTGGCTGCCCATCATCAGCGTCGGCGCCCCGGCGGCGAATTCGACACATTCGATCCCGCGCTGTACTTCGCCGCGGGCTTCCTCCAGGTTCTTGCCGTTCTCCAGCGTAATGATCGCCGCCAGTTCTTCCGCATGCGCAAGCAGGAGCTGCTGGTAGCGGAACAGATAGCGGGCCCTCCGGGGCACGGGGACGCCGCGCCAACCGGGGTAGGCTTCGGCGGCCGCAGCCACGGCCGCCGCTACATCCGCTGCGCCGGAGATCGGCACGAACGCAATCGTCTCGCCGGTTGCCGGGTTGAGGACCTCCTCCACCCGGCCGTCCGCCGGCTCTACCCAGGAGCCCGCAATGAAATTGCGGACCGGTTCGCTTGTTCTGGCGATAAGGGACATGCCGACACCTTCTTTTTCATTAATGTAGAACCGCTGCCTTGCACACGCGCTGCGCTACTTGCCGGCCATCTCCACAATCTCGTTGGTGAACGCCTTGCTGACATCCGCCTCTTCCTTGATGACCCCGAACTGGTGGGCAATTTCGGCAGTCTGCTTGAACGCAGCCTCATCGGTATATCCGAGCTTGGAAGCGTCGAAGCCCTCCGGCTGGATCAGCTTCGCCACCTCTTCCATCATCTTGAGCTGATGGTCCCGGTTCGTGCTGCCCTCCTCCGCCTGCTTCATCACGATGTCCACGGCGGCCTCCGGATCGGCGATGGCTTCCTTCCAGCCTTTGAGCGAAGCGCGGACGAATTTGGCCGCCGTCTCCTTGTTGTCCTTCAGCCAATCCGAATTGGCGAACAGATTGTCTTCCAGCATCGCCACGCCCTCTGCGTTCATGTCGATGACGTTCAGCTCTTCCGGCTTAATTCCCGACTCCAGCACCACTTGATACTCGTTGTAGGTCATCGCCGAAGCGGCATCCAGCTCGCCGCCGAGGAACTGATCCATCGTGAAGCCCTGCTTCGTGAACTTCAGGTCTTTATTGGGGTCCAGCTTGTATTTGTCGAACAGCGCCAGCAGCTCGAACTCGTTGCCGCCCATCCAGTTGCCGACCTTCTTGCCCTTCAGATCGGCGGGCGCGCTGATATTGGCCGACTTCTTGGAGACCAGCACAAGACCGCTCTTCTGATAAATCTGCGCGATCTGCACCAATGGCATGCCCTGCTCCTGGCTGGTCAGCAGACTCGCCACCCAATCGACGCCGATGTCCGCGGTGCCGCCGGCCACCTGCTGCTCCGGCACAATATCCGGGCCGCCGGGCAGAATCTCGACGTCCAGCCCTTCATCCTTGTAGTAGCCTTTGTCCAGCGCCACGAAGTACCCCGCGAACTGCGCCTGCGGCACCCATTTGAGCTGCAGCTTCACCTTGACCGGATCGCCGGCCGGAGCCGCCGAAGTTCCCGCTGCGGCAGACGGGGCGGCTGCATTCGCTTCCCCGTTGTTGTTCCCGCCGCATCCCGCCAGAGCCCCTGTCAGCAGCACCGCCGCCAGCAGTCCCATCCCGCGCTTCTTGCCGAATCTCTTCCTCTTCATTCCTACTCCCCCTATCCGGTATTGGTCTGTCTCTTCCCGCCGGTCCGGACCGGCAGGCTGTTATCGGCTAACGCCCGCCTGGCGGCGGGAAGGATGCCATTTGATAAGCCGCCGTTCTATCCCTTCTACCAGCAGGTAGAACAGGACGCCGGCGACGGCGGCCAGCACGATGCACGACCAGCCGATCGGCATTTTGGCGACCTTGATGGAATTCGAGAGCAGATATCCGAGGCCCCGCGACGAATAGAAGAACTCGCCGACAATGGCCGCGATCATGCTCGCCGTCGTGTTGATCTTCAGCGCCGTGAACACATGGGGCAGGCTGCTGCGAATCCGGAGATGCCGGAACACGGCGCTTCGGGACGCGGCGCAGGAACGCATCAGATCAAGCGCCAGCGGGTCCACCGAGGACATGCCCTTGAAGGCGTTGATGGCCATGGCCGGAGTCGTCGCCGCCATGACGATGGCGACCCGCGAGCCGATCCCGTCCCCGAACCACAGATTCAGGATCGGGGCGAGCGCAACAATCGGCACGGCATTCAGGGCAGCGGCAAGCGACAGGCCGCTTCCGCCCCAGCGGGGCCAGCCGCTCGCCGCGATGGCGACGACAAATCCGAGCGCCGAACCCGCCAGCATGCCGAGCACCGCCTCTGTCAGCGTATAGCCGGTGTACGTCGCCAGCAGACTGCTGTTCTCCCGCAGCGCCTCCACAATGGCGGAAGGCAGCGGAAGCTGGTACTTCTTCAGGTCGAAGAGCCGGTGGAACAGCTCCAATTGCCAAGCTGCCAGGAATGCGATTCCCGCCAGAAGCGGAAGCAGAATCCCCGCGGCCAGCGCCCCGGAGCGGCCGGATGAGGCGGAAGCGCGGGGCCGGCCTTCGGAGTTCTTCCGGGGTGCTGCGGCGGGCGCCGCAGCGTGAAGGACAGGTTCCGGAGAGCCGGTTCCCTGGGAAGGGAGTATTGCTGTTTTGCGGGCGGTGCCGGTCTTCATGACCGCTCCCCTCCTTTCGGGCGGAATTCGGGCTGCCAGGGCGACAGCAGACGTTCCAGCAGACTGATCAGTCCGTAGCCGGCCAGACCGAGCAGGGCGCCGACCAGTACCGTAGACCAGAACATGTAGGCGTGGGAGGGACCGTAATACAGGTTGCGCAGCATGAGAACGCCGATGCCGTGCCGGGCGCCCATCAGCTCCACGAGGATCGCGCCGGTAACGGCGAGAGGAGCGGCAATCTTCAGTCCGGCAAAAAGCCCCGGAACCGCCGCCGGAAGCCGCAGCTTCCCATAGACCGTCCACGGCCTGGCGGCCAGCGAATGCATCAGATCGACCGCATTCGGATCGACGCTGCGCAGACCGCGAAGCATATTCAGCGCAACCGGGAAGAACGTGATATAGCCGGAGATCAGAATCCGTGAGGTCTGTTCATCCCTCACGATTCCGTAGATAATCGGGGCCAGCCCCAGGATGGGTATCATCTGGGACGCGACGGCATAGGGGAAGGTCAGCCGTTCGACCAGCTTCGAGACGCTCATCAGCACCGCCAGCAGGACGCCTGCGGCCGCCCCGGCCGCAAAACCGACGCCCGCGCTTGCGAAGGTTGCGCCTCCTTCACGGGCCAGCGTGCCGCTGTATTCCCACAAGGTGGCAAGAACTTCATGCACGTAGGGCAGCTTCGACTGGGCCAGCGGCACGTTCCGCTGAAGCAGCAGCCAGGAGACGAATTCCCACAGCGCCAGCAGCCCCGCAATCCACACCGCCAAGGGCAGCAGCCGCCCCCGGGCCGGGAGGCCGCCCCCTCTCATGGCTGCCCTCCTTCGAAGCTGCTCCGAATGCCGGCCACCAAGCCAAAGAACTCGGGACTGTTCCGCATCTCCGCCGTCCGCGGACGCGGGAGAGGGATGTCCACGACCGCTGACAGGCGGCCCGGATGCGGGGAGAGCACGAAGACGCGGTCGGAGAGGAAGATGGACTCGGGGATGCTGTGGGTTACGAAGACCACCGTGCTGCCGACCTTGCTCCAGACCGACAGCAGTTCCTCGTTCAGCCGCTCGCGGGTGAACTCATCCAGGGCGGAGAACGGTTCGTCCATGAGGAGAATCTCCGGCTCCATGGACAGCGCCCGGGCAATGGCCACCCGCTGCTGCATGCCGCCGCTGAGCTGCCACGGGTACTTGTCGGCAAAGCCGCCGAGGCCCACCAGCTCCAGCAGCTCCAGCGCCTTCTCGTCGCGCTTGGCCTTCCGCACGCCCATCAGTTCCAGCGGCAGGGTGATGTTGTCCTTGACCTTGCGCCAGTCGTAGAGGACCGGGCTCTGAAAGACAATGCCGTACTTCCGGGCAAGCCGGGCTTCCTTCGCCGTCTTCCCGGCCACCGTCAGCGTCCCGTCTGTCGGTTCGAGCAGATCGGCCATAAGCCGAAGCAGGGTCGTCTTGCCGCAGCCCGAAGGCCCCAGCAGGGAGACAAATTCCCCCTTGGCGATATCAAGGCTGACCTGATGCAGGGCCAGCACATCCGCCGTTCCGGCGCGGTATCTCATCTCCACATTCTCCATTCGAATCTCCGGTATGGAGCGCGCTGCCAAAGACATGTTCATCCACCCGCTTTCTGAAGTAAGTTCCGGATCTTCCCGGCTGTTGATGTAGCTTTAACTAACATCATACCGGGTGGAAGAAGGCTCTACACTAGACAAAAGGTAAAGTCGGAAGCCTGAAATACCGTCGTTTTGTCCAGACCGGCCACTTTGTTGTCAGCTTACTTCCCTCAACATTTCCGCAGCCTTTCCATTCTGCTTCCCGTAACTTTCTGAAATTCCGGCTGCGCCATCGTCTCAAAACGGCAGACCTCTGCCGATATATTAGAAATAGGCGCTGCGGTCGAATATGCTATGATAGAATCCAAGCGCGTAATCGCTTTCCAGGAAGCACTTCCGGAGGTACCCTATTGTCTAACTTCAACTTTGTTTATACGGTTCTGGTCTGCATGGCAGGGGCGATGAACCTGCTGCTGACCGCCCTTGCCTATCATCGAAGGAATGATTTTGCCGGAGCCCGGATCTTCGTGGCAATTGCCGCCTTCTCTGCCGTCTATGTGTTCGGCACTGCCCTTGGGATGGCGGGCGATTCCTTGTCCAGCCTAATATGGTGGACCAAGGTCTCTTATCTGGGCCTGCCGTTCATCGCGCCCTGCAGTCTGATTATGATTCTGTATTTTGTCGGCTTTGAGCGCTGGGTAACCCGCTTGCGGGTTGCGCTTCTCTTCGCCATACCGGTTATCACCGTTGCTTTGGTCTGGACGAACGAGCGGCACCATCTCTTCTACCAGCGCATCGAGGCCCTTGGCGACGGCCCTTATCCCTTGGCATCTGTCGTCGGCGGCCCTTGGTATCTCGTACAGGGCAGCCTGACTTTTCTCTGCCTGGCAGCGGCGACGGTGCTGCTGCTTCAGGGCTGGGAACGGCTGAAGGCCGCCTACCTGCCCCAATACATGGTGATGCTGATCGGTCAATTGCTTCCCATGGCCTGCGCCTTCCTCTACCTCATCGGAGCCACGCCTCCCGGCATCGACCCGGTTCCGGCCAGCATGAGCATAACGGCAACCCTCTATATCTGGGCCATTCTGTCCCGGGGGATGCTTACGGCCGCGCCGATTGCCCGGGAGAATCTGTTCGAGTGCCTCCGCGACGGCGTGCTGGTGCTCGATCTGGAGGACCGTCTGGTGGACTTCAACCAGGCTGCGTCCGAGATGGTGGACGGTCTTGGCCCGTCGTCGATCGGCAGGCCGCTGGCCCAGCTCTTCATGGGAGCGGGCCCCGAGGCGCTCGCCTATGTTATGGAAGGCGCAAATCCGCCGGGCGAGACGGTGAAGGACCTGAAATGGCGGCGGGCCGGAGAGAGCGGCTATTACCAGATCCGCTCCTCGCCCGTCCAGAAGCGCGGCGGACAAGTCGCCGGACGGATGATTATGCTGATCGACATTACCGAACGTATGCTGCTTCAGGAAGGCCTGCGGCGGCTGGCTACCATTGACGGCTTGACCGGAACAGCCAACCGGGCCCATTTCATGGAACTCAGCCGCAAGAAATTGGAACGGTTCGATTCCCTCCAGCATTCCCTGTCCTTTATCCTGCTCGACGTCGACCACTTCAAGAACATTAACGACCGTTACGGCCATCCCTGCGGCGATGCCGCACTCCGGCATATCACGGATATTTGCGCGGCGCATCTGCGGGAGGGCGATGTGCTCGGCCGTTACGGAGGCGAGGAGTTCGTCCTCTGCCTGCCGGGCATCGGTCTGCTGGAAGCCGCCCGGCTGGCCGATGCCATCCGCCTCGATATCCGCAGCCGGCCGCTGGCTTCCTCCTCGGGCCCGGTTGCGATTACCGCCAGCTTCGGCGTTACCGAAGCCGTGACCGGAGACACGCTCACCGAGCTGCTCCGGCAGGCGGACCGGGCGCTCTACGCGTCCAAGAATGCGGGACGGGACCGGGTGCACCTGTTCCGGGAATCTGTCACCCTTCCCTATGACCAGAATGACCAGACCGTCCATGAAACACCGACAGCCGCAGCCCCGTGACGGAGCGCGGCTGTCTGCATTTCCGGAGCCCCTCATCCCTAAGCGGCCTGTCCGCCTGTTCATTAAATTTTAAATTCCGCCAACCGATATATAGAAGGTCTCGGACCACACTTCCAGAGAAACTATTGTTCAGCAAAGGAGATTATATGAGAAACACCCGTTTGGTCTCTCGAACCATTTCTGCTCTAACCGCAGCCTCGCTGCTGGGGGCCCTGGCCTTCCCGGCATCGGCAGCCCCCGCTGTGAACGACATCCCCAACAACTACGCCAAGGAAGCGATCCAGGAGCTGATCTCCAAAGAGATCATGACCGGCACCGGGAACGGATACTTCAAGCCGTCCGGCCAGATTTCGCGTCAGGACTTCGTTATCGTCCTCGTCAAAGCGCTGAACCTGGACCTTACCCAGCCTCCTCGGACGGCAACATTCAAGGATGTGGCTCCCGGCCACTATGCCTATGCTGCCGTCGAAGCGGCGGCAAGCGCCGGACTGGTCAAGGGAGTCGGCGGCCAGCTGCTGGGCGCCTCCCAGAATATCACCCGCGAGCAGATGGCGGTCATGTTCGTCCAGGCTCTGAAGGTGAACCCTGAAGGCATGGGCCGCAATCTATCCTTCACGGATGCGGCTTCCATCTCCGGCTGGGCCAGAGATTACGTCGGAGCCGCCATCCGGCACGGCCTGATGGTCGGAAGACCCGACGGGACCTTCAGCCCGGCAGAGACGGCCAGCCGGCAGGATGTGGCGCTGGTTACCGTCAAGTTCCTGACGGAGAAGACCCGGATTGCCGGGCAGACCCAGCTTCAGAGCCCCACGCCGGAAGCGACGGCGGAACCTTCAGCTGTTCCTGCAGCCACGCCGACGCCTGCCGTTTCCGCAGCAAGCTCTGCTCCATCGGCTTCAAGCCCTTCGATACCAGACCCGACACCGGAGCCGCCGCACAATCAGGCCCCTGTCGTCTCTGGCCTTAGATTCGTTGACGACGACCGCCATGCCATTGAATCCAAGCTCCAAGCCGGAACCCGGGTTCATGTTGATTTTGACTACAACGACGCCGAGAACGATCCGCCTGAAATTATCCGGTACAACTGGTACCGATCAGCAGAAGCCGACGGCAGCGACAAGGCGCTTATTCCCGACGCGCATCTCTATTACTACACGCCTGGAGCGGCCGACATCGGCAAATATTTAACCGTCGAGGTTACTCCCTATGCCGCTTCCGGCACGGAAGCCGGCGCCGGAGTATTCAAGACACTCGCTGTTCCCGTGTCCGCCCAGACGACGCTGACCGGAGGCTTCGGCTTTAATACCGACGCGTCGCTGGCCTCCAAGGAATTTACGGAAGGCAGCTTGTCCAAAATCCGGTTCGATTATTTTCCGAAAGAAGCCTTTATCGACGGAACCTTGCAGATCGACATTGAAGGCGTGTCCGTCACTACCGGGGACTATTACAGCCTGGGCGATGACACCGGCTGGACGAAATTCACAGCGGATCAGCTCAGCAATGACGGCCATACCGTCACCATTACACACATCAATACTGCCGCACAAAACGATGTATCTGTTGAGTTGGGCGGTTCCGTCTTTCCGGTCGGGAAGACCATTCCCGCCGCAGGCTCGTACCCGATTACCCTGAGGGCCGACGCCGACGGAGCCGGCGCCAAGCTGCCGTCCGAAGAACAGACGATCACGCTGGTTTCAACGGCCGCTCCGGCCGCTCCAGCAGTTCGAACACCGAATTCAACCTCTTACGGGGTCTACCAGATGGACAACTCGCTGACAACCGATTATTTCCTTGACGGCGACAGCACCCGAACCTTCATTCTGGGTTACCAGGTGGCTCCCCCTTTTGACAACGGCACCGTCACCATTACCATGGATGATTTCACGTTCACTACGAGCGATCAGTATTCACCGGGTTTTAACTGGTCGAACCTGACTGAAGAGCAGATCAGCAACAACGGTCATACGCTGACAATCAGCGGAATCGGCACCGTCTTTGATTCGGTTCTCATGGTCAAGCTCATGAACAAACAGACGCCGGAAATGGGCAGTTCCCTCGTTCGGTTCGTTGCCGATGCAGACGGTGCAGGAGGCAGCGTGCTGCCGTCCCAGGAGCAGACCGCAACGCTGAGTTACACATCGCCTTAAGTCTTCTCCTCTTGCACGAAGAAGCAGAACCGCCGGCCAATGGCCGGCGGTTTTTTGACTTCCGCTGGTCCTTCGGGCTCCGCCGGCTGACGCCAGGTATGATCGACCTGGCGATAGGTCAGGCTATTTTTAGCCGGCCCGGCTTATCCCGTGTAAGCGGAATTATCGGTCCCGCTGTTTGCCTGAAGGGCTTTTCCGTTTAATGACATGTAGAACCAGGCGACACGGGGAGGGAACCGCATGATCAGAATCGGATTAACCGGGTTCGGAGACCACGAAGAACTCTACGGCAAGCTCAAGGCGCCGGAAAGGCTGCCGGCCTACAGCGCCCATTTTTCTATCGTCGAGATTGACAGTTCCTTCTATGCCGTGCAGCCTGTGCGCAACTTCAAGAAGTGGGTCTCCCAGACGCCCGCAGACTTCCGGTTCATCGTCAAGGCGTATCAGGGCATGACCGGACACTTGCGGAACAAGAAGAACTATTTCGACCATCCCGATGACATGTACCGGGCTTTTCATGAATCCATCGAGCCGGTTCGGGAGGCCGGCAAGCTGGCGATGACGCTGTTCCAGATGCCGCCGTGGTTCGACTGCACCAAAGAGAATGTGGAGACGCTCCGGGATACGAAAGCACGGATGAAGGATGTGTCCTGCGCCATTGAATTCCGCAATGCGACCTGGTACAATCCGCGCTTCCGGGAAGGCACCCTGCGGTTTCTCTCGGAGGAAGGCTGGATTCATACCGTGGTGGACGAGCCTCAGGCAGGCGTCGGTTCGATCCCGATTGTGCCTGAAGCCACATCGGCCGAGGCTACCTATGTCCGGCTGCACGGCCGCAATACGGCCGGCTGGAATCAGAGCAGCCATCCCGATTGGCGCAAGCTGCGTTATTTATACCGCTACAATACGGAGGAGCTGACCGAATGGCGGGACCGTCTGCGGGAGCTGGAGCAGAAATCCCGGGATGTCTATGTCGTCTTTAACAATAATTCGGCCGGAGACGCCACTCCCAATGCCAAGGAGCTGCAGGAACTGCTCGGCGGCGGCGGAGAAGACGGGCTCGCGCCGTTGCAGATGGACCTTTTTACCGGGCGTCATACATAAATTCCGATACCCGATTCTATCAAGCAAGAATTCAAGCAGCCATTATAAAGGAGGGCAACTGTACAGATGAAGCGGAACCATACAATGATGCAGTTTTTTGAGTGGCATGTCGCCGCGGACGGAGAGCATTGGAAGCGTCTGGCCCGCCTGGCCCCCGAGCTTAAGGCGGCGGGGATCGACTCGGTCTGGATTCCGCCTGTCACCAAGGCGGTGAATGCGGAGGACAACGGCTACGGCGTATACGATCTGTACGATCTGGGCGAATTTGACCAGAAGGGCACGGTGGGGACAAAATACGGCACCAAGGATGAGCTGATTGAAGCCATTGCGGAGTGTCTCAAATGCGGCATCGCCGTCTATGTGGACGTCGTAATGAACCATAAGGCCGGAGCCGATGAGACTGAGGTGTTCGAGGTGGTAGAGGTCGATCCCAACGACCGGATGAAGGAGATTTCCGAGCCTTTTGAAATCGAAGGCTGGACCAAGTTCACTTTCCCGGGCCGGGGAGAGGAGCATTCCGCTTTCAAATGGGACCACACGCACTTTAACGGCACCGACTACGACGCCCGCGATGACCGGACCGGGGTCTTCCGGATTGTCGGAGAGAACAAGGGCTGGAATGAGAATGTGGACAACGAGTTCGGCAATTACGACTACCTGATGTTCGCCAATATCGACTACAAGCATCCCGAGGTTCGCGAGGAAATGCTGAACTGGGGACGCTGGCTTGTCGATACGCTTCAGTGCAGCGGGTACCGCCTGGACGCGATCAAGCATATCAACCATGAATTCATCAAGGAGTTCGCCGCCGAGATGAAGCGCAAGCGCGGCGAGGATTTCTACATTGTGGGCGAATTCTGGAACCCGGATGTGGGAGCCTGCCGGGAATTTCTGAATACGGTCGATTATCAGATCGACCTGTTCGACGTCGCTCTCCACTACCGGCTCTATTCCGCTTCGCTCGGCGGGAACAGCTTCGACCTGCGGACGATATTTGACGATACGCTGGTGCAGACCCACCCGCTGAACGCCGTAACGTTCGTAGACAACCATGATTCCCAGCCGCATGAATCGCTGGAGTCCTGGGTGGGCGACTGGTTCAAGCTGAGTGCCTATTCGCTGATTCTGCTGCGCCGCGACGGCTACCCCGTCGTGTTCTACGGCGACTATTACGGCATTGACGGACCGGCGCCGGTGGAAGGCAAGCGCGAAGGCATCGACCGCCTGCTCGCCGCCCGCTACCACCGGGCCTACGGTGACCAGGACGACTATTTCGATCATCCGAACACGATCGGCTGGGTCCGGCGCGGCCTTCCGGAGCTTCCGGGCTCGGGCTGCGCGGTGGTGATTACCAACGGCGATGAAGGCAACAAGCGGATGTTCGTCGGAGAAGAACGCGCCGGTGAGGAGTGGATCGACCTGACCGGGCACCGTCAGGATTTGATCGCCATCGGCGAGGACGGCTGGGCCGAATTCCCGGTGAACGGCGGAAGCGTATCAGTCTGGGCGCTGCCGCTCGATGAGGAGGAAGCCGATAAGCCGGCGGAGGCTTCCCCGCCGCAATCGGGCCATAAGGGAGCCTCCGACTGATGCCGGTCCGGATGGGGCTTAGAGCCGGGGACGCCGCCAAGCGTCCCTTCCGGCTTCTTCTTCCCGCGCTGACGGCGGGAATGCTGTTCGCCGGGGCAGCCGTCTCCCCCGGCCCGACGGCTGCCGCCGCTTCAGCGGCGGTTCCCGCGGCGGCAAGCACGAACGCCGCCTCCGGCCCGGCACCGTTTGTTCAAGTGACGGCCGGAGCGTACTATTCGGCAGCGCTCCGGGCTGACGGCACGGTCTGGGCCTGGGGCCGCACGCTCTACGGCGAACTGGGCGTTCTGGAGCCGCGCATTACCAGCAGCATCCAGCGTCCGGTCCGGTTGGCCGCGCTCCGCGGCATTCAGTCGATCGCCACGAACCGGGTCGGCTCCCAGGTGGGCGTCGGTTCGGACGGCTCGGTGTGGGAGTGGGGCGCCGGGACCGGGCCGTCTGCGCTTCCGAAGCAGGTTAAAGGGTTGGCGGGCATAACGGCAGCCATTCCCGGCTTTGCGCTGCAAAGAAACGGCACCTTGTGGTACTGGAGCCATCCCCTTGCGGCGGACGGCACCTCGGAGGCGGCGGGCGTTCCGCGCCGGATTCCGGGAACGTACCGCTTCACCGGGCTGACCTCCTGGAGCGGACTGGTCTACGGGCTGGACGAGCACGGCGCCGTCTGGGGCTTCGGCCTTGTCAACCAACCCTCCGGGGCGGGCCAAACGCTGATCTCTCCGGCCCGCATCGCAGGCCTGCCGGCCTTCAAGCAGATCTCGGCTTATCAGAACCGGCTGGTCGGCGTCGATTCCGCCGGCCGTGTCTGGACGGCCCAGGTAGAGACAGACGCTCTCTACAGCCGAAGCACCCCCGGTCCGCTCCGGCTGACCGGCAAGCCTCTGCGGGCGGGAACGCCGCTGAAAGCGGCCGAAGCGCAGCTCGTCGATTATAATACGCTGCTTATCCGCACGGCTGCCGGAGAACTCTGGACTACCGGCACCTGGCTGACAGGCAGAGCCGGACGGATGAGCGGGCCTGCGGGCGTCCGGGAGGCCGAAGCCGGCATCCACCACGCCCTGGCGATTGATGCCGGCGGAAGGCTGTGGGGCGTCGGCGGCAACCAATGGGGAGAGGCCGGGTCGTCCAATGTGAACCGCGACCGCCTCCTGTACCGTCCCGTTCCGGTGCTGCCCGCCATCGGAGTATCCGTCAATGGCTCCCCGCTGTCCTCCGGCTATCCCGCAGATCTGCAGAACGGTCGGGTGAGCGTTCCGCTTCGGGATACGATCCGCAGCCTCGGGGGCTCTCTGACCGCCTCAGGCTCGTCGCTCGCCGTTCAGTTGGGCCAGGCTCGGGCGCAGATCACGGCAGGCTCCGCCCAGGCCGAGGTCAACGGACGGTCGGTCGCATTGAACAGCCCTGTCTCTCAGTCATCGGGAGCCGTTATGATTCCGGCGCAGCTTCTCGCCCTGCTCGGCGTGAATACGCAGTGGGACTCTTCCAGCGGCGAGCTTCACCTGGATTTCCCGGCTGCGGCGTCCGCCAAGTAGCCGGAACAGACCGGCGGGCAGCGCTCCGCCGGTCCGCATGGCACAGCAAAACAGCCAAGGGCCGCTTCGGGCAGAAGCGGTCCTTGGCTGTTTCATTTTGCCTCCATCCCGAGCAGGCGGACCTGTCCGGAAGAAGAGCGGGATACGGAGGCGTCAGGAACGGACCGACGACTTGTCCCCTTCCAGCCAGCCGCGTTCTCTGCGGCCTACGATGCGTTCAATGGGATAGACCTTGTAGACAGCCGACACTACGGATGCGCACAGAACGGCCTTCGTCAGATCGCCCGGCAGAAACGGCCAGAAGCCCGCGACCAGCGCCTTGGATACCGTATCCAGACCATCCACGGAATGCGCCAGCCAGACCACGCCGCTCGGATAGACCAGCAGCGCGCCGAAGACGAAGTTGATGACCAGCAGCTTCAGGAACGAGCCTTTGCCCTGTCCCCAGCGCTCGGCACACCAACCGATGGCAAAGGCCGCTACCGGAAAAGCCCAGATAAAGCCTGCGGTCGGGCCAACCAGTACGGACACGCCGCCTCTGCCCGCCATAACGGGGAAACCTGCTGCCGCAAGGCCCAGCACGATCAGCACGGCCAGCGAGCCGAAGCGTGCCCCAAGCACGGAACCGGCCAGCATGACGGCGAGCGTCTGAAGCGTAATCGGCACGGTGGAGAACGGCAGATTAACCTTCATGGAGCTTAGAGCAACCATCACACCGGCGAACAATGCGCTGAATATCAAGCCGCGCAGCGACCATTTACTCATCTGTATCTACCCCCACAGTTTATTGTTTGGACCAATATACCATCCCCCTGCCGATACAGCAATGGTTCGGATTTGCTATAATCGTAAGCACACATAGAACGATAGAGACGGGAGAATCGGCATGAGGATGATTGAAGCGAGACAATTGGCCTTGTCGCTGCGCGAGGGAGCGGAAGAGCGGAAGGTTCTTCGGGGCATTGATCTGGAAGTGGAGCAGGGGAGCTGGCTGGCCCTGACCGGCCCGAATGGCAGCGGCAAATCGAGCCTGATCCGCACGTTCAACGGACTGCTCTCCCCCGCTTCGGGCTCGCTGGCCGTAGCCGGGCTTGATCTGTCCGTACCGGCCCACCGCACCGCTGTCCGGCGAAGCGTCCAGATCGTCTTTCAGAATCCCGAAGCCCAGACGGTCGGTTCCACGCCTGCCGAAGACGTGGCGTTCGGCCTGGAGAACCGAGGCATTCCCGGGGCCGAGCTTCACCGCCGGACGGAACTCGCGCTGGCCCGCACAGGGCTCGTCTCCAAAGCGGAGGCCCCGGTCGAATCGCTCTCGGGCGGCGAACGGCAGCGGCTGGCGGTGGCCTGCTGTCTGGCTCTGGAGCCTGAGCTGCTGATTCTCGACGAACCGACCGCCATGCTGGACCCTATCGGGCGGCGGGAGCTGTTCATGCTGGTCCGGCGGCTCCGGGATGATGGGCTGACCGTGGTCTGGGTCACGCAGCGGCCGGAAGAACTGGCCGCCTCCGCACGGGTCGCCGTCCTTAAAGACGGCCTTCTCGTCTATGACGGCGCTCCGAGACGTCTCTTCTACGACAGCCCCTGGCCGGATACACTGGGCTGGGAGCCTCCGCTGGCCGTGGCCGCCGGAAGGGTTCTTCTCGCCCAGGGCTGGCCCCTTGCGGAGCTGCCATTGACCGAGGCCGACCTGGAGGCCGTCCTGTGAGCGTCCGGGTGAAGGATGTTTCCCTCCGTTACAACGGGCGGCCGGTGCTTGAGAATCTGAGCTTCGAGCTGCCGCCGGGAAGCTTCACGCTCCTGTGCGGCACGAACGGCAGCGGCAAATCGACGCTGCTGCGAATTCTGGCCGGGCTGGAACGGCCGGATTCGGGCTTAGTCGAGCGGACCGGGGACGATGCGGCCGCAGGCGCAGCCCGGACGCTCTCCGATCCGACGGGTCGCTGCCCCGAGAGCGGTGCCGGCGTTGGTCCGGCTCTGGTCTTCCAGCAGCCGGAGAATCAGCTCTTCGCGGGCACCGTAGGCCGCGACGTTGCCTATGGCCTCGGGCAGCGGGGCGTCCCCAAGCGGGACCAGGCCGCGCTGGCGGCGGCGGCGCTGCGCCGGACCGGGCTAAGCCCGGACGAATACGCGGAGCGTTCGCCCTATCTGCTCAGCGGCGGCGAGAAACGACGGGCCGCCATCGCGGGAGCGCTGGCGGTCAGTCCGCGCCTGCTGCTGCTGGACGAGCCTACCGCCGGGCTCGACCCCGCCGGATATGCCGGCCTGCTCCGGACTGTCGCCGAGCTGAAGGCGGAGGGCGTCGGCCTGGTAGTCAGCACCCATGACCTCGACCGGTTCCTCCCGCTGGCCGACCAGGCGGTGGTCTTGGCCGGGGGCAGACTTCTCTATGCCGGTCCCGCCGCCGCGTTGGCCGAAGACGAGCGCGGCATTCTGGAGCAGGCCGGCCTGACGCCGCCGGCCTACCTCGCGCTCGGACGCCGGCTTGTCCGCCAGGGGCGGCTTACGGCGGTGCCGCGCAGCGAGGCCGAGCTGCTCGAGGCGCTCGCCGGATTGCGCCCCGCGCCTCCGGGCAGCGGCGGCCCGACGCTGCCGGGCAGCGGAACTCCCGGCGGCGCATCTGCCGGGAACGCCGCTGCCGGCGGGCAGACGCGTACTCCCGGGCAGAACGCCGCTCGCTCCGGCGCAGACCCCATCAAGCCGCCGGCCGTCTTCGGGAGCCGCTTCGCCGAGCCCAAGCTCCTTGCAGACGCCGGGCCAGCGGGGATTTCGGCGGGCGGCCCGGCAAGCCGCGCATCTAACGGACCGGCCTACTCCGTCGGCAGTTCTGCAAGCGCATCAGATCCCGCAGCAGGCCGCCCTGCGGTTCCGGCGGAGAACGCTTCGCCCGCCGGTCTCCCGGCCCTCGCCCGGCGCGCAGGGCGCCCCGTTCTTGGACTGGACCCGCGGGCCAAATGGGCGGCGCTGCTCCTGTGGTCGCTTGCCCTTCTGGGCGCACGGTCCTGGCCGCCGCTGCTGTTCATGGCCGTAGTCATCCTGGCGTCCGGCGCCGCCGCAGGCATCGCCCGGCGAACCCTACGCCGGTATCTTCGGCCTGCCGTTCCGATGCTGCTGCTCTTCTGGCTGATCTCCGCCGTTTCCTGGAACGGGCCGGGCCCCGCAATCGGCCCGCTCGGCTTCTCCCCGGAGGGCGCCGTATCCGGGGGGCTCTCCGCCTTGCGGCTCGGGCTGCTCCTTGCGCTCGGTCTCCTGTTCACCGAGACGACGACCGGCGCGCCGCTGCGCGAAGCGATGGAATGGGCCATTGCACCGCTTCGGCGGATCGGAATTCCTGTGCGCAACTGGTCGCTCGTCGTACAGATCACGCTCCAGTTCGCTCCCTGGATGCTCGCCAAGCTGGAGGATCTTCAGCTGGCTCTCGCCTCCAGAGGAAGGCCGCGCTCCGGTCCCCGCCGCTGGTCGCCCCGGCAGACGGCGATGCTCGTTACCCCGCTGCTGATTCAGATTCTGACGCTGGGCGATGAGCTGTCCACGGCCATCGAATCCCGGGGATACGACGCATCGCGTCCCCGAACCCCCCGGCTTCGGCTCGTCTGGTCCCGGCGGGATAGCCGGGCCCTGCTTGGGTCTGCGGCGGTTGCCCTCATCTGTCTGGCGCTCAGTCGGCTGGCCTAGCCCTGCGCCTCCCCGCCCGGCAGGTTGGCAGCTATGGGGCCGGAGAGTTCCTCTTCCGTTCCTTCGGACAGCACAAAGCACGGACCCTCGCCACTCGCGCCGGGTCCGTGCTTGTATTCATGCTCTGCTTCATCCTTCGCTCTGCGTCTGTGTCCGGACGATTCCGCATTCCGCCCGCAGGTTCTCCCGCCGTCGTCGCAATCGGTCAGGTCAGATCAGCGCGTCAAAATGGCCCTGACGGTCCACCGTCGCGGTCGCCGGATCGGCCGTGCCGATTCCTCTCAGAAATCCGAGCCGTTCCGTCCGGGACGGTGTCAGCGTAACCGGCGTCAGCGGCGAAGCCGGTACGAAATCGGCCGTCGCCACGCTTCCGGTCCGCTGAACCAGCTGAGCCTCCAGCAGACGAATCTGCCGCTGCAACTGCTCGCGCCGATAAGGAGCTTCATTGGCTCCTCCCTGCGCGGCGTTCAGCTTATCCAGTTCCGCGAGCAGCCGGTCGCGCTGCTTCTGCAGGGAGCTGACATCGCTCTGAGTACCGCCGTAAGCCGCAGCCGCCTGAACCCGGCTGATTCCCGAAATCGTAGGTGCCGCCATGAGAGTCCCTCCCTTTGTCTTGATCCGTGGTATGAATTAGATTTATTACCCCGTTCGTAAAAGGTTGACACCCCGCCTTGACGGCCCGGCTCCCAAATCGTTACAAAGTCCCGGCCGGCGGCCGGCTATGGGCGGGAAGCAGCTCCTTCCGCCGGCTTAGGAGAGCTTCCGCCCGGGCATGACAAGAAGCCCACAGCGGCGGTCAAGCCGTGCAGGCTGCTTCATTCCTGGCCCCGGACTCGGGCGTTCCGGCGCGGCTGCGCCGCTCAGATCCTCACATCCAAATGCCCCTCGCTGTCCACCGTAGCGGAGCGGGGATCGGCAGTGGCCTTCCCCATTCCGCTGGGCGCTCCGCCAGCCGCCTTCGGCTGCTGACCTGCCGCGCCTGCGGGTCCGGACGCAGCGTCTCCGGCAGAAGCCCCGTTCTTCTGCTTCTGCGCGATCTGCTGCTCGATCTGCTTGATCTGCTGCTCCAGTTCCTTCTTGTTCGCTTCCTTGGTCTTCTGGTCGTCCTTGCTCGATTCGACCTTCTCCAGTTCTCCCTCCAGCCGGGTCTTCTGCTTCTCCAGAGCGCGAATCTCGCTTGCCGCGCTGCCTTGAGAACCGGCGGACGCAGATGATACCGAAGAAGCTGAGGCCGAAATGCCGCTTGCCGATGCAATATTCATAGTTATATTCCCCCTCCAATGCCTCCAAGCATAACCCAGCCGGAGAAAGAGAACGTTAAAATCCGCTGAACGCCGGCTGAAAGTTGGTCCCCTGGCAATGGAGAAAAACCGGCCAGCAGGAGCTGGCCGGAGTTCTCAGGAGCGCAGACCTCTGGCCGTCAGCCGGTAGGCCGCAAGCGCCAGCAGAGACACGCCGGTGATAACCGCTGCCATCGGCAGGGCAGTGCCTCCGCCTCCAAGACCGACCAGCGGAGCTACGCCGCTTCCCATCAGCAGGGGCAGCAGGCCGAGCAGCGCCGAGGCGCTGCCTGCGGTCTCGCCTTGATCCTGCATCGCCAGCGAGAAGGTCGCCGTCCCGACCGGACCGACGCTGCCCACCACCGCGAACAGACCGGCCAGCACCAGCGGCAGCGGCCCGTCCAGCAGCACTGCTCCCAGGAGAAGCAGCGCGCCGCCCAGACTGAGCGCAAGGCTGAATTCCAGAATCCGCCGCTCGCCCAGACGCGGCGCCAGCCGCCCGCCGACCTGGCCGAATAGGATGATCCCCAGTCCGTTCATGGCAAAGATCAGACTGTAGGTCTGGGCGCTGACCCCGTACAGCTCCTGAAGCACAAAGGAGGAGCCCGAGATATAGGCGAACATTGCCGCCGTCACGAAGCTCTGGGTCAGCACAAATCCCATGAACATCCGGTTGCGCAGCAGCGTACCGAACGTGCGGACCGTCCCGGCGAGCCCGCCGGAATGCCGCCGCTCCGGCGGGAGCGTCTCGGGCAGACGGAAGACGATCATCAGGCAGAACAGCAGCCCGGCGGCGAACAGGGTCAGGAAGACACCCTTCCAGTCCGTCACCCGCAGCAGCTGCCCGCCGATGACCGGCGCAGCGATCGGCCCGACGCCGTTGACGATCATCAGCAGCGTGAAGAATTTGGTCAGCTCGCTTCCGCTGTACAGATCGCGGACAGCCGCCCGGGAGATCACGACGCCGACCGATCCGGCAAGGCCCTGCACAAGCCGCAGCGCAGCGAGGGCGCCGATCGTGGGGCTGAAGGCGCAGAGCAGCGATGCCAACGTATAGAGCATCATCCCGATCAGCAGCGGACGCCGGCGGCCGTAGACATCGCTCAAGGGCCCGGACACAAGCTGTCCGGCAGCCAGGCCTACCAGGAAGCAGCTCAGACTGAGCTGCGCGGAGGACGCCGAAGCATGAAAGCCAGCGGCCAGATCCGGCAGCGCGGGCAGGTACATGTCGATCGACAAGGGGCCGATCGTGCTTAGCGCGCCGAGAACAACGGCGAGCTGCAGCCGGCGGCGCTTGCTCAGCGCCGCCCCCTGATTCTCTAGAGATTCGTTGGCAGTAGACATAGAGGCAGATTCAGTTCCTTTCCATTACGACAAAAGGCCGTTTCGTTATCCTTCTATCCTACTCCCATTCGGGAGGGGGACTCAACGCTGAATTATTCTTCGGGGATTGAAGGAGTCCTTCGTTGGGCTAGGCCTTCTGAATCCTGAATCCTCCGAACCAAACGGACCTCAGAGACTCTATTTTGTCCGCAAGCGTTTGTTATGACCAGAATGCGGACACCAGAGACCTTATTCTGCAATAAAGCCTTGAAATCAAGCCAAGAATAAAGAAATAAGGTCATCCGGGTCCGTTAGTGCCGAATATTTGCTTTTTTGGAGCCGATAAGGTCATCTGGGTCCGCCGCCTTCGATAAGATGCTGCTTTCATCGCACACATGAACCGGATCAGCAGCTTGGCGAGGCAACACCTGTACTAGCCGTCCAATGCCCGTACTAGCCGTCCAATCACGAACAAATGCGTACACGTTACTTACCGCACTCCCCTACACCATTCCAGAAGAGCACGATTCCAGAAGAGGCGCCAGAATAGCGTTATCCTTCTTACCGCTTGTAGCTCAACCGCCCCAGCCACTCCCGCGCCGCCTCGGCCTCTGCGGCGTTCAGCCGGTGGCCCTGGCTGCTCCAGTGGACCGCCACCTGAGCGCCGGCTGCTTCCAGCAGACCCTGAAGCTCGGCTGTCTCCCCGCCAGGGACAATCGGGTCGTTCGTTCCCGCACCGATGAACACCGGCGTTCCGGGCTGGGGTGCCCATTCGCGGCCGCGCAGCGGCACCATCGGGTGCAGCAGCACGGCCCCGGCGAAGACGCCCCTGTAATGCTGAAGCAGGCTGGCGGCGATGTTCGCGCCGTTGGAGTATCCTACCGCCACGACCCGGGAGCGGTCGAAGCCGTACTCCCGCGCCGCCTCATCCAGAAACGCCCTCAACTCATGGGTGCGCGCGGTCAGGTCCTCCTCGTCGAAGACGCCTTCGGCGAGCCGCCGGAAGAACCGGGGCATCCCGTTCTCCAGCACATTCCCCCGGATGCCCAGGAGCGCCGAACCCGGCGAGAGCCGTTCGCCGAGGGGGAGCAGATCAAGCTCATTGCCGCCGGTTCCGTGCAGCAGCGCAAGGACGGGACGGGCGGAATCGCCGCCCGGCTTGTAAATATGAATCATCTCCGGCCCGCCTCCACTTCCCGGACGACAAAAGGCTCAAGTCCGGCCTCTATCGCGGCGCGGTGCGGCTCGTACCAGGACGGCAGCATCAGCTTCTCGCCCAGCCGGTCTGCTTCCTCATCACGGGCGAAGCCCGGCGGGTCGGTCGCAATCTCGAACAGAATGCCGCCGTCTTCGCGGAAGTAGATGGCATTGAAGTACTGCCGGTCCTGAACCGGCGTCGGCTGGAAGCCCCGTTCCAGCATCCAGTCGCTCCAGGCGAGCTGCTCGGCGTCGTCCTTGGCGCGCCAGGCGATATGGTGCACAGTGCCCGAACCGCCGTGGCCGAGAGGCGGCGCTGCCTGCTTGACGTCGATGACGTTCCCCAGATCGCCGCTGCCCCGGAAGCGGACATAGCCGTCTCCTTCGGCGATCCGCTCCAGTCCCAGCGTGTGCTCAAGCGCAGCGGCTGTGGCGGCCGGCGCCGCGCTGTACAGCACCGCGCCGCCGAAGCCCTTCACCGCGTGTTCCGGCGGAACGCCGCCGAACGACCAGCCGCTGGACGGGCCCTCTGCCCGTTCCACCAGTTCAATGCGCAGGCCGTCGAAGTCGGAGAAGGCCAGGTATTTTTCCCCGATCCGCTCGACATGCTCCGCCGCGATGCTGTAACCTTCCAGCCGGTTCTCCCAGAAGTCCATGGAACCCGGCGGAATCACGTAGGTCGTGATCCCGACCTGGCCGGCGCCGATCCGCCCCTTGCGCCCTTCCTTGAAAGGGAAGAACGTAATGACGGTGCCTGGCGCCCCGGATTCATTGCCGAAGTACAGGTGATACACCTCGGGGGCGTCAAAATTGATCGTCCGTTTAACCAGCCGCAGGCCGAGAATGCCGGCGTAGAAATCCACGTTGCGCTGCGCGTCTGAGACAAAAGCGGTAATATGGTGAATGCCTGCCGTGTGAAGAGTTTTCATCGTTAACACTCCTTTTAATTTAATAATCTTTACTTCAAGATATTTAGCCAAAAGAGTCTGCCCTCAGCCGCCGGGCCGCCCCGGCGTCCGAAGCTTGCCAGGGCTTCCTTCTGTTCCGAAATCCTTCTTCCATCCGGCTAGGACAGGGCGCCCCTGCCCAGCTTCTTCAACAGCTCCGTCGCCGTCTGTTTCTCCTCCGCCGACAGTCCTTTCATCATGCCGTGCAGCTTGGACGCATGCTTCGGGAAGATATCGTCGAACAGCTCCCGGCCCGCTCCGGTAATCTCGGCATAGGTTACCCGGCGGTCATCCGCGCTCGGAATGCGCTTCAGCAGACCGCGCTTCTCCAGCTTATCGATATTGTACGTAATACTGCCGCTTGTTATAAGCACCTTGTCGCCGATCTGCTGAAGCGGAATCCGGGTCCGGTGGTACAGCACTTCCAGTATCATGAACTCGGCGGAGGCGAGGCCGTGCCGCTTCATATCCCGGACCGCTTCGTCCATCAGCGTCCGGTAGGCCTTCGAGAGAACTACGAACAACTTGAGCGATACCGCTTCGCTGTCTGCCGCCAGCAACCCGAGCAAGTCTGCGCCGCTTACGTCTCTGCCCGGCTCTGCGCCTCCGGCGTTCTCCTCCGATTGCCCGGACTGCCCGAGCCGCCCGCTCCGGTTCCCGCCGCCGGCGGCACTTCCGGCTGTCCGGCCCTCATCGGGGGCCCATACCGCTCCTGCGGGCCTGATCCGTCGTCTATAGCTGTTCATTTTCTCACCTCCGAATTGCTGTTTTTTAATTATCTTTAATTTAAGATAAATATATACCCGTTATGTCCGCTTGTCAACCGCTCCGGGCCGATTGTTCCCTATTCAACGGTTCCGGTTCAGCGAATCCGTTTGAGCGAGTTCGGTTCAGCGAATCCGGTTCAGCCGATCCAGCCAATCGCCGAAGTTCCGGCTTCCCTCCGCGTCCCTTCCTGATGCGCCGAAGTCGATCCGGCCCGTTCCTTCATGCCTCCGTCCGGCGGATTCCAGAATGCGCCGCAGGTTCCGGGCCGTTCCCGGCCCGCCCGAGATCAGGGCCACGCCGGGCCCGAACCAGCGCTGCAGAACCTGCTGAAAATACGGAAAATGCGTGCATCCCAGCACCACGGTTCCGTAAGCCTCGCAGTTCACGCCTTCAAACGCTTCCCGCAGGTAGGCTGTCACCCGCTCCTCGCCGAATTCGAAATTCTCGGCCAGACGGACCAGCCCCGGAAGCGCCAGGCTGTCTACCCGCTCTCCGGGATCTACTGTCTCGACCAGCCGGTGGTACTTCTCTTCCCGCAGCGTCAGCGCCGTCGCCAGCACCAGCACCTTCCGGCGAGAGCCCTCCTCCCGGAGAACCGCCGGCTTCACGGCAGGCTCGATCCCCAGCACCGGAAAATCATACCGGCGGCGCAGCTCATCCACCGCGATGCTGGTCGCCGTATTGCAGGCCACGACCAGCGCCTTCACGCCCTGTCCGGCAATATAATCGGCGGCTTCGAGCACATAGCCCCGCACTTCTTCCTTCGTCTTCTCGCCGTAGGGGACGTGCCCCGTATCGGCGTAGAAGAGATAATCCTCGTCCGGCATCAGCTTCAGCGCTTCCTGCAGCACGGTCAGTCCGCCCACGCCCGAATCCAAGAAGCCGATCCGGGCCGGACGGCTTGCAGATTTCTTCATTGCCATCCCGCTTTCTACTTGGTGGTCGCTCCATTGTACCATCCGTCCCCCTTCAATTCCACGGCAGCACCCGGCTCCGGTCCGCCGGACCGGGCTGCCGGCGAAGCTCTTCCTTCAAATTGACCGGGTCCGGCAAAGGGCGTATTCTAGATTTTATGATGTTTATTCCCCTCTCGCCTAGGAGGCGCTGCCCTTGAACCGTACACCCTCAACCGCTCCGGCGCGCGTGCTGATCGTCACGGCCGTTCAGGCCGAGGCTGACGCGCTGCGCCGGGGGCTGACCGGCCCTTACGCCGGCCGGTACGATCTGCTGGCCGCCGGAGCCGGACCGGCGGCCGCGGCGGCGGCCACCGCCGCCCGGCTTGCTTCCGGCGCTTACGGCTGCGTGCTGAGCGCCGGCATCGCGGGCGGCTTCCCCGGCCGCGCGCCGGTAGGCTCGCTGGTCGTTGCCAGCGAGCTGGTGCATGCGGACTTCGGGTCGGAGACGCCCGAAGGATTCCGCAGCGCGGCCGAGCTCGGCTACGGCCGCACGGTGTACCCGGCCGACGCGGAGCGGGCCGGGGCGCTCGCCGCCGCGCTGGCGGCGGCGGGGCTTGCCGTGAGCACAGGACCCGTGCTCACGGTGTCGACGGCGACCGGCTCCGCCGCGGCCGCCGACGCCCTGGCCGCCCGCGTGCCCGGCGCGGCGGCGGAAGCCATGGAAGGCTGCGGCGTCGCGGCAGCCGCCCTGGCTGCGGGGCTCCCGGTGCTGGAGCTCCGCGCCATCTCGAACCCGGTCGGTCCCCGCGACCGGGACGCCTGGCGGATCGGCGAGGCGCTGGACGCGCTCGCCGCCGCCGCGACTCTACTATCGGAGGTACCGCTATGAATATTGCTTATTCCCCTTGTCCCAACGACACGTTCGTCTTTCATGCCTGGGCGCACGGCCTGGTGCCGGGAGCGCCGGAGCTTCACGTTACGTATGCCGATATCGATATTACGAACGGGCTCGCCGCCGCCGGCGAAGGACCCGAGGTGCTCAAAATCTCCTACGCCGCCCTTCCCTGGGCGCTGGACCGCTACCGGCTGCTGCCCTGCGGCGGCGCGCTCGGGCGGGGCTGCGGCCCGCTGCTCCTTACGCGGGGCGGCCATCCCGCCGCGAAGCGGCCGGAGTCGCTGAGCGGCCGGACGGTCGCCGTGCCGAGCGAGCGCTCGACCGCCTATCTGCTCATGCGGCTGTGGGCGGCGCAGCATGTTCCCGCAGGCGGGCTGAATATTGTGGTGCTGCCGTTCCACGAGATTATGCCTGCGGTCCGGAGCGGCAGCGTCGATGCCGGACTCGTCATCCATGAAGCGCGTTTCACCTATCCCGATTACGGGCTGGAGCTGATGACCGATCTTGGAGCCTGGTGGGAAGAAGACACCGGACTGCCGATTCCGCTGGGAGCGATTATCGCCCGGCGCGATCTGGACGCCGAAGCGCTGGCCGGCTGGGTCCGCGAGTCGCTGCGGATGGCCTGGGCCAACCCGGAGGGAACGCGCGGGTATGTGCTGGAGCATGCCCAGGAGCTGTCGCCGCAGGTCGCGAAGAGCCATATCGACCTCTATGTCAACGCGTTCACCATGAATCTCGGCGAGGACGGCTATGCCGCCGTCTCCTCGCTGCTGGAACGGGCGGCCGCCGAAGGGCTGGTGCCGGCGTTCGATCCGGCGCTGCTGCGCGGGTAGGACGGCGCAGGTCCTCGCAGGCATCTGCCGGGCCTTCGCTCCGGCAGGCGCTTACGCGCTTGCAAGCCCCCGTCTCTTTGCTTCCCCTACCGTCCAATCTGATCCTACCAAAGACCCGGCGCCATGGAGACGCCGGGTCTTTGGTGTGAATCTCATTCCGCTTCTCTGATTCCTAGCTCCAGCGGTGTATTCTCCGTCCGGCCGCCGCTTCGCCTAGACCATCGCCCGGCCGAGACGTTTGCGCTGAAGCCGGATCTGTCCCCGGTGGTTGATCTCGTCCTCGAAGACATGGAACCACATGAAATACCGGTTGGCCGGCTGTCCGTCCCAGAACGGCTCTTCCCGGAACAGCCACTCATCGTCCACCTTCCGGAACGCCTCCAGCGTCCGCTCGCGCGTCTCCTCCAGCAGCTTCAGGTAATACTCCAGCGGATGCCCCTTGATGACGGTGCGGCCCTCGTCGCCCAGATTCAGGGCGGGCTGCCAGAACGCCGTTTCTTCTTCCGTCATCTCCCGTTCCTCGAACGTCTCCACCCGGTAGATATGATCCACCGCGGCAAAATGCATCAGCAGCGCACCGATCGAGTTGCTCTTCTCGTCCAGCAGTTCGTCCAGCTCGCTCACGCTCAGTCCCTGAACCGCACTAAGCGTCGTATAACGCGCATAATTCATCATCGAGATCAGCCGTCCGACCTCCGGTGTGTAGCCTGGAAGACCGCCGATCACATAGCTCGGGCTCATGCCCAGTTCCTGATTGCCCATTGGAAATTATCCCCTCCCGGATTAATCTCTTCGGGATGGGAGAGCCGCATTCCTGCATTCCAGGAAAATCCTGTGTCTGCCGCCCGGGCTACAGGCCGCAGCGGGATATACCCGGTCTTTGCCCTCCCTCCGGGTCCCCTGCCCGGGTTATTCAGGCAGAATCCAGGCCCTTCCCGGACATCAAGCCTATAGTCGCCCGCTGGAACCGGCCGCCGTTAACGGATACAATACCGGTATTCGGCTATTCAAGGAGGAAGAAGCTATGGCTATGATACCGGAAGGCAACCGCTCCGCCCATATCGACCGGTTCAGCGGCTTCCAGGAGCTGTATGACCGGCACCGTCCGGAAGCTCCGCCGCTTGTGATCCGGCTCCTGACGGACTACCTGGGCCGGCGGCCCGGCCTGGTCGTGGATCTCGGCTGCGGCACCGGCCTGTCCGCCTTTCCCTGGCTGGATGCGGCGGACCGCATCCTCGGCGTGGAGCCGGGCGACGGCATGCGCCGTATCGCTCTCGCCAAGCGCGCGGCGATCGGCTCGCCGGCCAATATCGAATTTGTTCCGGGCTATTCCAACCGGCTCGGCCTGCCGGACGGATGCGCCGACATCGTGACCTGCTCGCAGTCGTTTCATTGGATGGAGCCGTCCGGCACCCTGCGGGAAGCCGCGCGGGTGCTCGCGCCCGGCGGCCTCTTCGCCGCCTATGACTGCGACTGGCCGCCGGTGCTGACACCTTCGGTCGAGACGGCATACCGGCATCTGATCGGCTCTGCGGATGCCTGGAACGCGGCGCACGCGCCCCAGGAGCAGCGGGCCGTGAAATGGAACAAGGACGGCCATCTCAGCCGCATGGAAGCAAGCGGACACTTCGCCTTCGTCCGCGAAGTCGTCTTCCATCACCTGGAGCGCTGCGACGCCGAACGCTATGTCGGCCTGACGCTCAGCCAGGGCGGTGTCCAGCAGGCGCTGAAGCTGGAAGCAAGCGGCCTGGAGGACGAAATTGCCGCTTACCGGGAACGGGTAGAGCGGCATTTTGCCGGACAGACGCTGGAGATTCTGTTCCCCTACCGCCTCCGGCTCGGAATTACACCCTCGTAAGCCCGTCCGGGGAGTTCTTCCCCCTAACCGGCAGCGCTGACTCGTCCATACGCCAACAGCCCCTGCTCGCGATCCTTCGAGGCTCGCGCGGGGGCTGTTCTGCTGATTCGGCCTTTTCTCGTGGCCGTTCTATTGGCCGTTCTACTGGTCGTTCATTTTGAAGCGCAGGAACAGCTCGTTATAGTGTGCCAGCATCGGCTTGCCGAGATTGTTGTAGACTTCCAGCTTGTCGGTGACCTCGGCCGGCGGGTAGAACCGGGTGTCGCCCGAGATCTCCTCCGGCAGCAGCGCCAGCGCATCCTTGTTGGGCGTCGAGTAGCCGACATACTCCGCATTCTTGGCCGCGACATCGGGACGGAGCATAAAATCAATAAATTTGTAGGCCCCGTCCTTGTTCGCTGCGCTTGCCGGAATCACCAGATTGTCCGCCCAGACGTTCGAGCCTTCCTCCGGCACCACATAGTCGAGCTTGTCGTTCTCGTCCAGAATCTCGGAAGCATCGCCGGACCAGACCAGTCCGACCGCCGCCTCTTCGCCGGCCATCAGCATCTTGATCTCGTCGCCGACAATCGCCTTCACGTTCGGCGAGAGCCGGTTGAGCTTGGCCAGCGCCTGCTGGAGATGCGCCTCGTTCGTATCGTTGAGCGAGTAATGAAGACTGTTCAGCGACATGCCCATGACTTCCCGCGCCCCGTCCAGCAGCAGAATGTCATCCTTCAGGCGCGGGTCCCACAGGTCGTCCCAGCTCTTGAAGTCCAGTCCGTGCGTCAGCTTCGGATTGTAGACTATGCCTACCGTTCCCCAGAAATACGGAATGGAGTACTTGTTCTCCGGATCGAAGCTGAGGTTCATGAACCGGGAGTCGATATGCGACAGATTCGGCAGCCGGGACTTGTCCAGCGGCTCCAGCAGCTTCTCTTCGCGCATTTTGGCAATGGCATAGTCGGAGGGAACCACCACATCGAAGTTCGTGCCCCCCTGCTCGATCTTGGTCAGCATCGCTTCATTGGAGTCGAACGTCTGATAGATCACCGTAATGCCCGTCTCCTTCTGGAACTGCTTCAGCAGATCGGGGTCGATATAGTCGCCCCAGTTGTAGATCGTCAGCGTGTTGCCGCCGGAGTAGCCCTCGCTCTTGTTCATCCAGGAAGCGAGATACATCAGGCCGAAGGCAACGACGAGCACAGCGATGAACGCATTCGCAAGTCTCTTCATCTTGGCACCCCCGCTTCCGCCACCGGCTCGGCAATCGCCGTTCCCGGCTTCCGGGCTCTGCGGCGGGTCAGGATGTAGTAGCCGACCACGAGCGCCAGCGTCACAAGGAAGATCAGCGTGGACAGCGCGTTGATCGACAGCGATACGCCTTGGCGGGCCCGCGAGTAGATCTCCACCGACAAGGTGGAATAGCCGTTGCCCGTTACGAAGAACGTGACCGCGAAATCATCGAGCGAATACGTCAGCGCCATGAAGAAGCCGCTGAAGATGCCGGGCCGGATAACCGGCAGAATCACCTTGGTCAGCACGTCGCGCTTCGTCGCGCCCAGGTCCCGGGCGGCGTCGGTCAGCGTCGGGCTCATATCCTCCAGATGCGGCAGAATCATCAGGACCGCAATCGGAATGCCGAAGGCGATATGCGACAGCAGCACGGAAGCGAACCCGAGCTTGACGCCGACAATGGTGAACAGGATCAGGAACGACGCCCCGATAATGACATCGGGACTGACGATCAGCACATTGTTGAGCGACAGCAGCGCATTCTTGGCCCGGCGGCTGCGGATGCGGTGAATCGCCAGCGCCCCGGCGATCGCCACAATCGTTGCGGCGGCCGAAGACAGCAGCGCAATGACCAGCGTATTAATGAGGATAATCAGCAGACGTTTGTCCTCGGCCACTTCCCGGTAGTAATCGAGCGTGAAGCCCTCGAAGCGGTGCATCGTGCCTCCGCTGTTGAAGGAATAGTACATCAGGTACAGGATCGGCGCGTACAGCACGGCGAACACCAGCACCAGGTACAGATTGAAATAGCGGTTTTTATTTTCCATGCCGCACTCCTTTCCGCGCCCCGCCGGCCAATCCCATCACCAGCGCCATGACCGCGATCAGGAATACCGCCACCGTGGAGCCCATGCCCCAGTCCTGAGTGACGAGAAAATGCTGCTCGATCGCCGTGCCGAGCGTAATGACCCGGTTGCCGGCGATGAGGCGGGTAATCATGAACAGCGACAGCGCCGGAATGAATACCGCCATGCACCCCGAGCGCACACCCGCGGTGGTCAGCGGGAAGACGACCCGGCGGAAGGTGGTCCAGCCCGAGGCCCCGAGATCCCGCGAAGCCTGGAGCAGCGTCGGACTGAGGTCTTCCAGACTGCTGAAGATCGGCAGAATCATGAACGGAATGAAGATATACACCGACACGAACACGAAGCTTGAGCTCGTGAACAGCAGCTGCTTCTCTCCGATCCCGACCAGGTCGAGCAGGCTGTTGATCGGACCGTAGGTGCCGAAGATGCCGATGAAGGCATAGGTCTTCAACAGCAGATTGATCCAGGTCGGCAGAATAATGAGCAGCAGCCACAGCTGCTTGTGCTTCGTCCGGGTCAGGAGATAGGCGGCCGGGTAAGCGACCAGCAGCGAGAAGAGCGTGACCAGAAAGGCATACCAGAAGGAGCCGAGCGCCATTTTCAGATACACGGGCGTGAAGAAGCGGACATAATTGTCCAGCGTCAGCTTCCCGCTGAGGTCAAACAGCGAATAATACACAATCAGCAGCACCGGCGCGATGACGAACAGCAGAATCCAGAGATAATACGGGAACAGGTACAGGCCGCTCTTCTTAGCCTTCATGTCCGTCCCCCTCGCTGTACGCCTCCAGCCGACGGTCGAACTCTTCCTCCGTTTCGCCGAATCTCATGACATGGATCGCCTCGGGATCGAAGTAGAGGCCGATTTCGCCCCCTACCTCCGCCTTCTTCGTGGAATGGACGAGCCACTCGTGGCCCGATTCATCGTAACAGCTGATCTCATAGTGTACGCCGCGGAACAGCTGGGTATCCACCCGCACCCGCAGCTTGCCCTGGGCAACCGTCGTAATCTCCAGGTCCTCGGGCCGGATGACAATCTCCACGGCTTCATTCGGGCGCAGGCCGGCATCGACGCATTCGAACCGGCGTCCGTTGAACTCCACGAGATAATCTTCGATCATCACCGCAGGCACAATATTCGATTCTCCGATAAAATCGGCCACGAACCGGTTGATCGGTTCGTCGTAAATATCGTTGGGCGTTCCGCTCTGCTCAATGACGCCCTTGTTCATGACGAAGATCCAGTCCGACATCGCCAGGGCTTCCTCCTGGTCGTGCGTGACGAAGATAAAGGTAATGCCCAGCCGCTGTTGCATTTCCCGCAGAACATACTGCATTTCGGTGCGCAGCTTAAGGTCCAGTGCCGACAGCGGCTCGTCCAGCAGCAGCACCTGCGGCTCGTTGACAATGGCCCGGGCGATGGCGACGCGCTGGCGCTGGCCGCCCGACATTTCGGTAATGGCGCGTCCCTCGTAGCCCGACAGATTGACGAAGCGAAGCGCTTCCTGAACCTTCCGCTCGATCTCCGCCTTCTTCATCTTCTTGATCCGCAGGCCAAAGGCCACATTCTCGAAGACATTCAGATGCGGAAAAAGCGCGTAGTCCTGGAATACGGTGTTGACCTGGCGTTCGTTGGGCGGCACCTGGTTGATGACCTTGCCATCCAGTGTAATGGTTCCGCTTGTAGGCTCGGCAAACCCGGCGATCAGCCGGAGAATGGTCGTTTTGCCGCAGCCCGACGGGCCCAGCAGCGTATAGAACTTGCCCCGCTCAATCTCGAAGCTGACACTCTTGAGTACCGGCTCCTCATCATCCTCATAGCGCTTGACGACTTGATCGAACGCAATAATAGTCGAGTTCTGGGTAGTAATATCGACAACCTCCTGTCCTTTTCGACCTCAAAAACCCTCAAGGTCTATCATACCACGCTCCGAATCCGTTCGGAATGTTGTAAAAAACTCGGCGTTTGCACGGCCCCCAGCTCCGGCCATCGGTGCTATAATGAAAACAGCTGAAACAATCAGATTGTTTTCTTATTTTTCCGAAAAGAGATGAATTGACGATGACTGCCGATCCGATGAGAACGCTGGAGCGTTTCGGGTTCTCCTTATATATGATCCGCGTGACGCTCGCCGCCTCCCTGTCCTGGATGACGGTGCATGCCCTGTACGGCAACGAGTTTTTATATTTTGCACCGCTGGCCGCTATACTTATTACCCAGGGAACGGTCAAGGCTTCTCTGGAAAAAGGAATCTGCCGCCTGATCGGCATTGTCCTCGGCGGCCTGGTGGGCCTGGTCGTCGGCGCCTTTCTTCCAATCGGCCCCCTGTCCATCCTGCTCATCCTCCTGATCGGACTCGGCATTGCCACCGCCTGCCGGATCAACTTTCAGGCGATTACGCAGGTGGGCGTCACCTCGGTGCTTGCCCTTACCTTCTATCAGGACCATTATGTGCTGTGGCGGGCCACCGAGACGCTGATCGGCGTTGCCATCGCCCTTCTCGTGAATATGCTGGTGGTTCCTCCGAAGAACGGCGTGCGCGCGAAAGGTCTTGCCCTGGAGGGCAGCCTGATGCTCGCCGACAGCCTCAGCGGCCTCGCCCCCGGCCGGGACGAAGCGTGCCGCGAGGAAGCCGTCAAGCGTTCCGGGAAGCTGCTGAAGGAGAGCGCCGAGAAAGAGAACGAACTGCGGTTCACCATCTTTCATTTGCAGCGCCGGACCGAGCTTGGCCGGCTGATGCCGGCAGCTTCCCATCTGCGGGTCATCCACGGCTACGTGAAGGATATTGCGTCGGAGATGCGCCTGCTTCCTCCGGCCTACGCCGGAACCGAAGGCATGCGGGAAGTCCTGGCTGCGACCGCGGACTGCATTGCTCTTCTGGGAGCCAAGCATCTGTCGGACGCGGTCTGCGACCGCTCCATGGCCGAGACGGTACGGCTGGCACGGAGCAAGCAGCTTGAAGTCTTCGCCGGGCTTCAGGGACAATGCGAACTGACGGCCATGCGCGACCTCGGCGCGGTATTCAGCCATCTCAACCGCATTCTGGATGAGGTGGAACAGGCCGACTTCGAAGCCTGCGCCGCAGCTCCCCGTCAGGCCCGTCTGGACGCCGCCCGGGCGCTCCGGGTCGTCAAGAACGGCCTGACCAGCAAGTTCTGATCTTCCGCATGTTCATATCAGCGGCCCGCGTTGTCTACGCGGGCCGCTTTTGTTGCAAGGTTCTTGTTTCGCGAAATGCGGACTGGTGATACAATGATTGCGCAAGAGAGAATGGGACGTCAGGCAGGCAAAAAGGAGTGATCGAGAGTGAAGTTTCGGCGACTCGGAGGAAGCGGGCTGATGGTATCGCAGCTCGGGCTTGGTACCAACGCTTTTGGCAAGCGGGCCGATCAGGCTACTTCCATCTCCATTGTGCACGCTGCACTGGATCATGGTGTGAACTTTATCGATACCGCCAATATTTATGCCGGTACGGAATCGGAACGGATTATCGGCATTGCCCTGCAGCGCAGGCGGCATGAAGCCGTCCTGGCCACCAAGGCCGGACTGCCGCGGCATGACGGACCCAACGGCAGCGGGGCCTCCCGCCATCATCTGATGCGGGAGTTGGATAACAGCCTGCGGCGGCTTCGCACGTCCTATATCGATCTGTATCAGATACATACTTTTGACCCCAACACCCCTCTGGAGGAGACGCTCCGGACCCTGGATGACATGGTGTCCAGCGGCAAAGTCCGCTATATCGGCGCTTCCAATTATGCGGCCTGGGAACTGATGAAGGCGATCGGCATCAGCGAGCGCAGGGGCTATTTGAGCTACGTCTCCATTCAGAGCAGTTATTCCCTGGCCGACCGGACGCCGGAGCGGGAGATCATCCCGCTCTGTCTCGATCAGAAGGTCGGGCTGATTCCTTACTTCCCACTGGCAGGCGGCATCCTGACCGGCAAGTATAGCAGCGGCGGGGTTCCGCCCGGCTCGCGGGCCGACAGCGACCCTCCGTTCGCCCGGTTTCTGACGGGCGAACGGATTGCCCTGGCTAATGAAGTGCGCCAGCTCGCGCTGGCAGCCGGCACCACACCCGGCGCGCTGTCGCTGGCCTGGCTGATGAGCCGTCCGGCCGTCTCCACGGTCATTGCCGGGGCAACCCGCCCGTCCCAGCTGGAGGACAGCCTCGGCAGCCTCTGTCTGAAGCTGGACGAGGCTATTCTAAAGCGCCTGGACGAGCTCAGCGAGCCGTTCGTACACAGCAGTCCGTTCGCCGTATACCGGCTGCCTGTCTGATGCCAGACCAACCCCAACACCTTCAAGGGAATGGAACTCTATCATAAGATAGAGACATTCTCTTGGAGGTGTTTTTGCATGGCCAACCGGAGGTGCCGTTCATACAGTTCTTTATTTTGTGACAAAAAGGTTTTTTTGTTAGTTTTATGCGCGATATGTCTGTCTGTGTTTTAGTAGGTATGGTAATTTTTAAGAAGAACATCCAAGGAGGTTAATTAATTATGGATATCGAAGAGCAAATGAATCAGAATTTAAATAATATAGCGAATCAAATTAGTAACAGTTCTTCGAACACTTCAGTGGGTATGGGGAATATCTCCGATAGTATTAACGATTTAAAATCAGGGGTTAACCTCACTAACAATCTATTGATCGTGTTGATTATAGTTTTGGCTATAAATTTTCTTGTTAATTTAAGGAATAAAAAATAAAGACATCTGTCCGAGAGTTGGAGGCAGATGTCTTCATTATTAGGCGGTTCACAGCCTTATAGGATTACGGCTCCTCCCGGGCCTCGCGGGGCTGCAGGATTCCGTCGGCGATCAGGGCTTTCTCGAACAGGTCTACCATGTGTCCGTCGTAATGAATGCCGGACAGCCGCTTCAGCTCATCCATCGCCACCTCCGGCGGCAGCCCCCGCCGATAGGGCCGGTCGGAGGTCATGGCGTCGAAGGTGTCGGCGATGCCGATGATTTTGGCCTCCAGCAGGATATCCTCTTCCTTGATGCCGTAAGGATACCCCGAGCCGTCCAGCCGTTCGTGATGCTGAAGGATAACCATACAAATGTTGTTGTAATACAGATCCTTCACCATTACATAGCCGTCATAGGAGTGGCGCTTGATGATCTCGAATTCCTCGACGGTCAGGCGCCCTTCCTTGTTGAGAATTTCGGCAGGGATATGGATTTTGCCCACATCGTGAAAGGCGGCGGCGTAGTAGAGGTCCTCCCATTGGTCTTTGGAGAGCTTGAGCATTCCGGCGATCATCAGGCTATACTTCTGGACTCTGGCACTATGTTCAAACGTGTAGTTATCTTTCTGCTGGACTTTCTTCAGCACTTCCTCCAATGTCCGGATTCGATGGCTGATAAGATGAAAGGCAGGTTTGGTCGTATACCATAATAGCTTCATATCAGTTAGGGAGTTAAAGTTCTCCACCGTATCCAGATAATGAGCGTAGAAATAATCGCCTTTCTTCAGAACAATGTTATGCTCTTCTCCGGCGTAACTGCACTCACCCTCAAGGATATAGAAGAACTCCATGGTGTTGGCTTCGTCAGCCGGGTAAACGCAGAAAATTTTGTCTTTTTTGATGGACTGCATAATAATTTCAGAGCCGTCTCCTCTTGCGAGCAGAAGGAATTCCGAAGAACTCTGGTACTCTCTAGCGATAGATTCTCCTTCTCTTCCTAAGTTCAGGCCCCTCATCTTATATGGTCAGTCCCTTCTCTTAGACGCTCACTGCAATGGGATCAATCCACACCTGACGGTCTCCGAGGGTTACCAGCTCCCAGTAGCGCTCTGCCTTTACTCCCAGACGGGCGGCTTGGGCGATTGCCCCATCGGCGATGGCCAGCGTCTCGTTGTATAAATTCCGGATCAGCTTGTCGAGATCATTGCTGTATTTCAGGGTAACGAGGGAAGCGGTTAAATCCTGGAGCGACTGGTTCTGGAACGACGCCGTCAGCTCCCGCGCATTCAGGCTCACCGTGCCCCGCTGCGCAAAAGCGGTGTCGATCAGCTCCCGGCTCTTCTGGTCAATATCGGCCAGCACCCGGTCCACCTGCGGATTATCATTGGCTGCCTGAGGCTCCAGTGCCGCCATCTCGGCGGCCATCTGCGCCTTGCGGGCAGCGCTGCCCTCGGTCAGATATTTGACCTTCAGTTCATTGAGCTTGGCCAGCGCCTGGCTCTGACGGATTGCGGTGACTGCCTTGACATAATCCTGCTGCATACGGTCCGCTTGTTCGACGGCTGCCGCGATCTTGCCTTGGATCTCCTGATTGGCTCTCTCCACAATCTTCAGCGCTTCTTCCCGGTTCTGGGCCGTCCGGTCCGTCACCGCAGGCGCTGCAAGAGCAGAGCCGCAGGTCATGATGAGCAGGAGCAGCATAAGGGCGCCGCCCGAAAACAGCTTTTTCAACATAATGGTAATTCCCTCCTGAGTATAAATTGCATAATTTCCTCCAATTATATTATCTCCGTGAACATTTTACCAGAAAGGATTCAACGCCGTAGGAAAGCGTTCCGGACGATTGCGTTCTCTGCCGTCATGCGTCGATTTTGCTGTTCTGGAAGGACTCCAGCCAGGCCTGAACCTGAGATTCCGGCAGCGGCCGGCTCAGGTAATACCCCTGGATCTTGTCGCAGCCCGTCTCTTCCAGCACACGGCGCTGCACCTCGCTCTCGACGCCTTCCGCCGTAACGCTCAGCCCCATGTCATGGCCGATGGCAATGATGGAAGAGGTCAGGGAGGCCGTCCGTTCCTCGGCCGGAATGCCGTCGATGAACGACTTGTCGATCTTCAGCGTCGTGATCGGAAGCTGCACCAGATAGCTCAGCGAGGAATAGCCCGTTCCGAAATCATCCAGGGCAATTCCGATTCCCGTCCGGCGCAGATATTCCAGCTTGCTGCGGATCAGATCGAAGGATCCCATGAAGATGGACTCCGTAATTTCCAGTTCAAGGTGGCGCGGGCTCAGCCCGCTCTGTTCAAGCGTCTGCAGAACGTTCTCCGTGAAATCCTCCTGCAGCAGCTGGCTGACCGAAAGGTTGACTGAAATCCGCCCGTCCGTGAGTCCCTTCTTGACCATGCCCGCCATGAAGTCGCACGCCCGGCGGAGCACCCACTGGCCGATCGGGATAATGAGACGGCTGTCCTCGGCAATGCGAATAAAGGTAAGCGGAGAGACGAAGCCGAGCGCCGGACTGTTCCAACGGAGCAGCGCCTCGAAGCCCCACACCTCGCCTTCTGCCCCCAGCTGCTGGATCGGCTGGTAGTGGAGGGAGAGCTCCTGGCCTTCAATTGCATTGCGCAAATGCTTCTCAATCACGACCCGCTCGTCGAATTCCCGCTGCATATCCTCTTCGTAGACGACATACTTGCCCTTGCCGGTCTCTTTGGCGCGGTACATGGCGATGTCGGCGTTCATAATCAGCGTGTCCGTCCGTTCGCCGTTGCGCGGGTACTGGGCAATTCCGATGCTTACCGAGAGATGAGCGGAGCTCTCGCCAAGCCGGAACGGAGCCCGGAACGCGGCCGCCAGCTCCTGCGCATAAGCTGAAATCTCTTCCAGATTGCCGACCCTCTCCTGCACGACTACGAATTCGTCTCCGCTCAGACGGTAGTTGCGGCATCCGGTCCAGCCCAGGCCCTCCAGCCGTTCGCCCACCCCGTGCAGCAGTTCGTCGCCGAAGGAGTGGCCCATGGAATCGTTGATATATTTGAAGTTGTCGATATCCATAAAATACAGCGTGAACGGCTGCCCCGGCGCCTTCTCGATCATCCCGGCCAGCTCTTCATAGAGCGAGAGCCGGTTGGGGAGACCGCTGAGCGCGTCGCGGTAGGCCAGTTCGCGGTACTGCTCTTCGCTGGCCTGAAGCAGGGTCTGATTCTCCACGACCTTGTTGTATTGCTCCAGCAGCTCGTCCTGCAGTGCCGCCAGCTCTTCGTAAGTGGACTCCAGCTCCTGATAGCTCATCTGGAGCTCGCTCTCCATCCCTTTGCGGTCGGTGATATCGACCATCGAGCCGGCGAAGCGGACGAAGCCGCCCCGGTCGTCCCTCAGCAGCTTGCCTCGGGCCTGGAACCACTTGTATTCTCCGGATTTGGCCCGCATCCGGTACTCGCTGTAATAATAAGCCGTTCTGCCGGAGAGATGCTCGCGCCGCTGCTTGTCCTCCTGCTCGGCGTCTTCGGGATGCACAATGGAGCGCCAGCCGCCGCGGCCTTCATCCAGTTCGCCCTTCGAATAGCCGAGCAGTTCGTACCAGCGGTCGGAGAAGTAATAATTCATGGCCGACATATCCAGCTCCCAGATCACGGCGTCGGCGCCATATGTAGCCAGGCTGAATCGTTCATTGCTCTTCTCCAGCTTGCGCCGCATGGCCCGGATGGAGCGAACGTAGACCAGCAGAAGAACGATCAGAGCCAGCAGAAGCGTAAATATGGCCAGCAGACTGATTACCAGCGCCTGGTATTCTTCATAGAAAGAGAAGGGTTTGTTGATGATTTCGCTGCCTTTGGGCAGATCGGAGGCGGAAATGTGAAAACGTTCCATCTGCTTGTAGTCGAACACCCGGCGGGCGGTGCTGCCTTTATACACCGGAATGGAATCGGGATCTTCCCCCTGAATCACGCGCAGCGCAATTTCCGCCGCCTTCTGGCCCTGCATCCGCCCGCTGAGCAGACTTCCGCCGAAGGCCCCGTGCCCGAGCCCGAAATCGTATAAATGATAGACGGGGACCGAGCTGGCCGCCGCCAATTCAGCAGAGAAGCGCCCGAACTCCAGGATGCGGCCGGTGCTGTCGCTGTAATACGTGGTCATCAGGACGATGCTGTCTTCGCCCAGACCGGCGACAGTCCGTCTGATCTCTTCGGCGCTCAGTTGGTTCATGGCGTGTATGTTCAGATGTGCAGGAAGCTGTTCCAGCCGCTGCCGGGCAAGGGCGCCCGTGGACTGTCCGCTCTCCGAGTTGTCGAACAGCAGGTAGACATTCTTGAGGTTGGGGTTGATCTTCAGCGCCAGTTCAACGGTCTCGGCCGGTTCAATCTCTTCCTGAACGCCGGTAATGCGTTCCTGGCCCTGCTTGATCTGGTCGGCCCGGATTTCATTGATGCCGCTGAAGATAATCGGAGCGTCCTGAAACAGCTCCGTGCGGTATTGGATGGCAAAGTCCAGGGCTTTGTCATCGGTTGTAATGACGGCCGACAAGGGGACTTTGGCGTATTTTTGCAGAATGGTCTGGCGGAACCGGTCCAGCGTATCCTGGCTGGGGTATCTCTTCCAGTCCATGTATTCTTCATATAAGGCGGGCGGCTGCGCTGCGGCCTTCAACCGCTCTTCAATCCCCTGCGACTGCTCGTCGGTCCATTCAAAACCTTTGTGGTAGGAATGGAGAATCAGTACGTTCCGCTCCCTGGAGGGTGCGGGTGCTTCAGCGCCGACGGCGGGTACAATTCCCGCTCCCAGTACTATTAGCAGGAGGAAAAGGCATATCCCTGACTTGGCGAACCGGGTGACTTTCAAAACCGATCAATCCTCCTGTTTTCGCTCCTTCTTTTTTATGTCGGCAAATGCTTATCTTTTAGTAACGTTTTCTTCGACAAAAAATGAGCATCCCCTTCTTCCCGGCCCGGTTCTGCCCAAAGAATGGGACCTTGCGCCGGGACATCGGCCTGTGGTTCGTGCTACAATCGGTACTGAAAAGGAGATGACCGTATTGAAACAGGAGCTTATCGAACGTCTGGTCAGATATGCCCAAGTCGATACCCAATCCAGCGAGGACAGTTCCTCCTGCCCGACCACACCGGGACAACTGGAGCTGGGAAGATTGCTGGCGGGGGAGCTGCAGGAAATCGGACTCGAGGATATCGCCATTGATGAAGGCGGCTATGTCACGGCTACGCTGCCGGCCAACACGGACAAGGATGTGCCTGTTATCGGGTTCCTGGCGCACCTGGATACCTCGCCCGATTTCAGCGGAAGGAATGTCTCTCCGCAGGTGGTCGAGAACTACGACGGAGGCGATCTGCCCCTCGGCAATTCCGGCATCGTCATGACCACGGACAGCTTCCCGGAGCTTGCGGGGTATAAGGGGCATACCCTCATCACGACAGACGGCACCACGCTGCTTGGAGCCGACAACAAGGCCGGAATCGCCGAGATTATGACGGCTATGCACCATTTGAAGGCGCATCCCGAAATTCCGCACGGCACGATCCGCGTCGCCTTCACGCCGGACGAGGAGATCGGCCGGGGACCGCACCGGTTCAACGTTCCTGCCTTCGGCGCGGCCTACGCCTATACGGTGGACGGGGGACCGCTCGGCGAGCTGGAGTACGAGAGCTTCAACGCTGCCGTCGCCAGGATTACGGTGCGCGGCGTGATTGTTCATCCCGGAACGGCCAAGGGCAAGATGATCCATGCCGCCAAGATTGCGATGGCGTTCCACCAGCGGATACCGGCGGGGGAAGCGCCCGAGTTCACCGAGGGCTATGAGGGCTTTTACCACCTGAACTCCATGGAGGGCGGGGCTGATGTGTGCACGCTGAAATATTACATTCGCGACTTCGACCGGCAGCGCTTCGAGGAGCGCAAGGCGTTTCTTGCCGAGCTTGCCGATGAATTCCGGTCCACTTACGGAGCGGAGCGCATCGAGCTGGAGATGAGGGACCAGTATTACAACATGCGCGAGAAAATCGAGCCTGTCCGCTTCATCGTGGATACGGCCGAGGAAGCTATGCGGGGACTTGGCATCGTCCCGGTCATCAAGCCGATCCGGGGCGGCACCGACGGCTCCCAGCTCTCTTACATGGGGCTGCCGACGCCGAATCTCTTCACGGGCGGGGAGAACTTCCACGGAAAGTTCGAGTACGCCTCCGTCAATGTGATGGAAGCGGCAGCCCGCGTCATTGTGGAGATTGCGCGGCTGTTCGAGGCCAAAGCCTGACCAAGCGAAGCGGGCTTCATGGCCCCTTCAAGTTCTTCGCACAATAAAGAAGCAGGCCCCCAGAGGGACCTGCTTCTTCTGTTCAACCTGCCTTGTACATTCTGCGGTACGCTCCGCCTACCTCTTAGGCCCGGCCCCGCATCGGCAGCCAGCCCGGCGTATTCACCAGCATATTCCAGAGGGGCTGGGGAATAACCAGCCGCTGCTGTCCATCCGGATCAAGCTCGGTCTCGATATCGGCGGCGCGGCCTTCTTCGACCTTCTGCACCCAGTCGGGGTCGATCAGCAGCGGACGGCCCAGGGCGACCAGATCGGCTCCCGTCTCTTCCAGCGCCTGAAGCGCCGCTTCGGCCGTATAGAGGGACCCGACGCCGATCACCGGCGCGCGTCCGGCCACGCGGTCGACGATCTGGCGGAGCGCCGGACGCGAGTCTTCCGTTCCGCGGTGCGGCAGGGAGTCGAACTTCCGCAGAGACACGTGCAGGTAGTCCACGCCTTCCTCCGCCAGCGCATCCAGCAGCGCGAACGTATCGCTCATCGTAAGGCCGGGCGTCTCCGCTTCTTCCGGAGAGAACCGGTAGCCGACGATGAACGGCATGGCCGCATGCTTCGCCACCACGGCCTTCACTTCGCGGAGAACGGCCAGCGGGAAGGCCAGCCGGTTCTCCAGGCTGCCGCCCCAGCGGTCTTCGCGGAGGTTGGAATGCGGGGAGAAGAACTGCTGGATCAGGTAGCCGTTCGCACCGTGAATCTCCACGCCGTTGAACCCGGCCTCAATCGCCCGGCGCGTCGCTTCGCCGAAGTCGGCAATGATGCCGGTAATTTCCTCTTCCGTCAGCGGACGCGGCGCGGGGCCTGTCTGTCCGCCCGGACGTACCGGTGCGACATCGCTTGCGCTGACCGGCTGGCCGTCAGGCAGCAGCTCCGGCGGGCACTCCCGTCCGCCGTGGAAGATCTGCAGAATAGCCTTGGCTCCGGCGGCCTGAATAGTCTCCGCCAGCTTCCGCAGTCCCGGCACGAGATCGTCGCGGTCTGCGCCGAACTCGTCGTAGAAGCCTTTGCCTCCCTTATTGACATACGCGCACGCCGTAATCACGGCGCCTACGCCCATGGACCGCCGGGCATAATAGGCCAGCTCTTGCTCCGAGACCGTACCGTCCGGATTCGAGGAAGAATGCGTCATCGGCGCCATGACCACCCGGTTGTTCAGGACGATCCCGCCCGCCAGCGTGCAGGGTGACAGCAATGCGTCAAATTCAGCTTTAGACATTAATTTGGTTCCCTCCTATTTTCTGTTTTCGTCTGCTCTTTTTTATTGTACTATACAAAGGTTAGCGTCTGCATCTTTGCCTTAGACCCGTTCCAAGAAAGAAGGAATTCCGTTGACCAACCCCGCCCAGCCGCTCAGCCTGGTCCGTCTGACCTGGCCGATCTTCCTTGAATTGTTTCTCTTCATGCTCATGGGCAGTGTCGACACGTTCATGATCAGCTCCGTCTCCGACAATGCCGTATCCGGCGTCGGGGCGGCGAACCAGATTGTCGGCATCGCTATTCTCGTCCTGAGCGTCATCGGCAACGGCGCTGCCATTGTCGTCTCCCAATATATCGGCTCCCGCAGACTCCGGGAAGCCGCCCAGGTCACGGGAACCGCCGTGTCCCTGAATCTGATGGTCGGCCTGGCGCTCAGCGTGACGCTGCTGTTCCTGGGCGAATCCCTGCTCGCCGCCCTGCATGTCACCGGGCAGATCCGGGAATACGGCGCGACCTATTTGCAGATCGTCGGCAGCTTTATTTTTCTGCAGGCGCTGATCAACGCTCTGGCCGCCTCCATCCGCACACACGGCTTCACGAAGCAGACCATGCTGGTCTCCCTGCTGATGAATCTGCTGCATGTTGCCGGCAACTATACCCTGATCTACGGCCACTTCGGAATGCCTGCGCTCGGCGTCCGCGGCGCCGCCATTTCGACCGTCCTCAGCCGGCTGATCTGCCTGTTCCTGTTCTTCCTGCTGCTGTACCGGGTGACGGAAGTCCGGGTCAAGCTCTCTTATTACCTGAAGCTGAGCCGGAATTACGTGAAGCAGATTCTCCGGATCGGCATTCCGTCGGCCTTCGAGTCCATCATCTACCAGGCGTGTCAGCTTACCTTTACGCTGTATATCACCTACTTGGGCGCCGAAGCGATGGCCACCCGTCAGTATGCTCTGAATATCTCCAATTACATCTACCTGTTCAGCATGGCGGTCGCCATGGGAACCTCCATTATCGTCGGCCGCCTCGTCGGAGCCCGGCGGCCGGAGGAAGCTTACCGGCGGGTCTTCCAGAGCGTCAAATGGGCGCTGCTGGTTACGGTGGTCATCGACGCCATTGTCATCGTCTTTCGCATTCCGCTGCTGGGGCTCTTCACGGACAATTCGGAGATCATCGCCCTCGGTGCTCAAGTCCTGCTGCTCAGCATCTTCCTGGAGACCGGCCGGACCACGAACCTGGTCATTATCAATTCGCTCCGGGCCTCCGGCGACGCCCGTTTCCCGGTGTATATGGGCCTTCTGTCGATGGTCGGCATGAGCCTTCCGCTCGGCTACCTGCTGGCGTTCAAGCTCGGCCTGGGACTGGCGGGCATCTGGCTCGCCACCGCGGCCGATGAGTGGACGCGGGCGGTCATTATGTACTTCCGCTGGCGCAGCCGGGCCTGGGAGCGGCACGCCTTGATCGGCCCGGGCGACGAGGCCGCTCCCGCCGCAGCCGCAAGCGGCGGCTGACCGCTGCCCTGCCGGCCTTGCGTGACAGCTGCCGCCCTTAAGGCGCACGCCGCCCGGCCCCGGCAGGAGCCCAAGACGGCCAACAGGCCCCATCCGCTCCGCCGTCCGGCGAGAGAGGATGGGGCTTGTGTGCGTTCCCGGGCGCTGCCGCCAGCGGCGGCAGACGAAGGCGGCCGGCTAATCCAGATAGCCGGCGAGGCCCTTGTCCATCAAGTAATCCATTTCCCGTTCCAGAATATCCTCGACTGCCGGTTCGGTCAGGGTCACATCCCGGCGGCTCAGCACATAATCGACCAAGTCGTCCAGATCAATGTCCACTTCGCCCTTCCGGCCGGGCTTGGCCTCCTCCAGAAAGCGCTGTTCATGCTTCAGCACCAAGGCAATCTGCTTCGGGTCGGCCTTGGTCTTGCCGGCGATATAGCGGATCAGCTCGGCTTCGTTGATTCGGTCGTTCATTCGTTCGTTCACTCGTGTCTCTTCCTTCCGCGCAGCTCGTTCTGTCCCTGCCTGCAAGGACGTATGCTACTGAATATACCGGGTCCGGGTCCGGTTCGTCAAACCGGGCTGCCGGAATGCCAAAGACCCCTCCGGGCAAGACCGGCTGATGCCGCCTTGTCCAAGCGAGGGGTCTTTCGGCGATATTACGCGGAGGCTACTGCTGCTTCCGGTTAAGCCGCTGGTTGAACCGGTCCACCCGGCCGCCGGCTTCCGTATTCTTCTGCCGTCCCGTATAGAACGGATGCGAGGCCGAACTGGAATCGACCCGGATGACCGGGTACGTATTGCCGTCTTCCCATTCCATGGTCTCATTCGAGCTGCGCGTGGAAGCGCTCAGGAATTTGTAGTCGACGCTGGCATCCAGGAATATCACTGGACGATAGTTGGGGTGAATGCCTTCCTTCATCGGATAATCCTCCTTCCGAAGACGCGCTTCGCGTCTTCTTCCCTATTATTACCCGATTGCCGGCTCCTTCTACCTGCCTCTTCTTCTCGGGGCGGCCTCCTTCTATCCGGTTCTCCGGTCAGAGCCTGCGGCCGGAAATCCGGCAGTAGGTCTCCTTGTCCGACACTGCGTAGAGCCGGGCTTCCTTCGGAATCGGCTCGTCCAGACGCCGGTTGATGCCAAGATCGCCGCGGTCCGACAGCAGCGTCGCTCCCTGGCGCAGCAAGGCCTGGAAAGCGTCGCCGTAGGTCGCCCAGGAGCGGTCCACCGGCACCTCATAAATGTCGTCGCCGTGCGAACGGCTGATCAGCTGCGCGATGACTTCGGAGTTGCCTTCCTGAAGCGCTGCCCGAACGGCCAGCCGGGAGATGGCGTCATGCGACAGGACGAATTCGTTGACCTGAACATGCCGGAAATTCTTCACGTTCTTCTCCTGCATAACCTCAACTGTGGTATGCACGTGCGGAGCGACCCGCTCAATGCTTGAGGCAATGAGCAGGGACTTGCCGTCCACAAGCGGCGTCTCGTCAATGCGCGCATCTCCGAAGATGATCGCCGCCCGCGCACCGGAGATTCCGGCCTTCGTCAGCACCTCGTCGGAAGACGGATCGCCGCTTACAAAGTGGACCTGGCGCAGCGCCTCCATCGGATGGCGCTCGGATTCATCAATGATGACAATGTGACCGTCCGGAGCGTAGCTCAGAATTTCCTCGACGGCGGCCTCCGCCTTTTTGTTCCAGTTAATCAGAATAACATGGCCCTTTCCGACAAACGACAACTTGCCCGCCCTCCTCTGTCTGCCGATTTCAGCGATCGTGTCGATCACCTTGCCGATGACCAGACTGAGCAGCCCGATGCCGAATATGTATAGAAAGATGGTGAATATTTTGCCGAGCACCGTCTTGGCGAAGAAATCGCCGTAGCCAACCGTGGCCATCGTTGTCAGCACCCAGTAGAACGAATTGAACCAATTCCCGAACGTGCCGGGTTCAAGCAGAAAAGCGACGGTGGCGCTGGCTCCGACGAAGATCAGGGTTATCAGCGCAACCGTTCTTTTGCGGATGCGGACCATAAGCGTTGACAGCCGGAGCAGAAAATGAATGACGTCCACCGCCCAGTTGTAAGAGTAGAGTAAGGGATTAAATAATCAGACTGCTGATGGCAAACGCGGTTCCGATATAGACCAGACACAGCATGGCGCCAACGGCTACGTTGCCCTGCTTGAGATGGTCGGAGACCTTGAACCCGACGGTCACCAGCTCAAAGATCCAGTACGCCAGCACGAGACACACATAACCGACGGCGAACCAGAGCGCCATATGCCAGATCGTGCTGTTCGTATAAGCGGCAATGCCCAGCACAATAGCCGTCGCCAGGAACTTGCCCCCCATCGCCAGACCGACGGCGAGATTCCCTCGCTTGAGTTCTTCCATATCCTTGAACGGCGTCATCCAGCTGAAGACCAGCATGCCGACAAGCTGCAGCACAATCATGGCGAAGATGCTGATGACAATGTTCGCTACCGTAATCAATCCGCCCACCCCCTGAATTTAGCATACGCCGTATCGTAATCGGCAAAATCATGGACTTCCTCCAGCACGACCGAGATCCGCTTCTTCTTCTCCATCGCCTTGTACCGCTCATCGTCAATCGGCTGCTTGATCCGGTTGCCCGAAGGCAGCTCCAGCACGGCAAAATTGCGGGTCTTCCCTTGGTATTCCGTCTTATAGACGCCCACCAGATCGACTTCGGTGGTGACGGACAGCTTCAGATTCTGCATGTCCTCGGTCGCCGACTTCAGATCGCCATAGGACTTGATCGGCGTCCAGGCCGACAGCTTGACCGTATTGCGGTTGTCAGCGTCGGTCGTCAGTTCGGCGTCCATGTACTGGAGCGTCCAGACCGGGTCGCCGGTCGCATAGTTGTTGTCATTGGGCAGCAGCGTGTTGTCCGGCAGAACCGTCATGTCGCTTCCGACCAGATCGCCCACGGTGCCTTCCACTACTTTGTAATCCCACGGCACCGTTGCCACAGCGGAAGACGTATCCGTTCCTTGGTCGGTGGACAGCACGCTGTCCGGGTTGCCGCAGGCGGCAAGCGCCAGCGCATTCGCAAGCGCCAGAGCCAGCAGCCCCAGACGCAGACGGCGACGGGCCGAACGGCCTCCGTATAAGCTTGATTTCCGCAAATCAGTTCACTCCCAACGCTATAAAATGACTCGTGTTGCCCGTAATCAATCCGCCAGCGCGTCCCAACAGCCCGCACGGCTCGCCGTTCAGCATGAACAGCCCGGTAAGAAGGCGCAGCTCGCCGTAGCTCGTCTGAAGCTCGGCCAGCTCGGTCCGCTTCTGATAGACGACCGGGAACAGTTCGCTGCTGTCGTAGCCGTCCTCATCGGCCGTCTCCAGTCCTCCTGCGGCATCGTAGAGCCGCACCGAGCCGCCCTCCCGCCCGAACATCGACTTGGAGACAAAGCTGCCGGAGAAGACCGGCTTGTTGTAGGTCGGCAGCATGTAAGCAGCGATGGCTTCCCGCTCCTCTTCGCTGAAAAGAATGCCCAGTTCATACAGGCCCCACACGGCGGCCAGCAGACCCTTGGATTGCAGCAAAATGCTGTGCGGCGGGTTAAAGAGCGCCAAATTGCCGGTCTCCACCGCGTAAGCCAGCGCGTCACCGCCTTCGTCGACGGCCATCCACTCCTTCGGGTAGAGGGCGAACATCCGCCGGATGACCCGTCCTTCCCCGTCCATCACGACGCCGTCGTCGATGCTAAGATCGAGGCAGTCGACGCAGCGGACGTCCAGGCCGCTGTGCCGGGCAAGCGTCTCGATGGTACCCGAATCTTCCTGGTGGGTGCCATAGGCGACGCAGGCAACCGTATCCGGACGTTCTTCTCCCCAGGCAGCGGCTAGCAGTTCCGGCATCCGCCCGTTGACGGTGCCGACCCCCGCCTCCCGGCAAATCCAGGGCGTCGCAACGGAAGCCTCCACATAGCCGGTCGGCGTATCCGCATTCAGCTCCAGCAGCTTGATGCGGCCCGAGCCGTCCACCGCAAAATCAAACCGGGCGTAGCGGCTGATCGGCCCCTCCGGGATCGGTACCTGATCCAGCATATCCCACAGCACCTCGGGAATGCCGGTCAGCTCATACAGATCGCGCCGCCGGTGAATATAACGGGCCGTCTTGTCCAGAACGGCCCAGAGCTTGCCGGCGGCGGCCTCCAGCTCGCGGTAGACCGCTCCGTCCATCACTACGACACCGTCCAGCCAGTATTCCTCGTCCTCCAGATCCGCCCAAGGGAAGCCAAGTTCCGCCAGCTGCCGAACCCGGTCCGCACGCTGCTCCCGGGGAAACTCGCGCAGTTCAAACACGGATCTGCTCATCCGCCGAACAGTCCGCCGCCGCTCTTCGAGCCGGAGCTGACCGAGGATCTGGAGCCGGAGCTCGATTTCGAACCGGATTTGCTGGAGCCCAGTCCGCTTGAAGTGCCTCCAACCGAGCCTTTGCCCGCCGAGGTGCCCCGTCTGGTGATGGAACCGGTCGTCGAGGTCGAGGTCTTGGGCTTCACCACCGAACCGGCAACCGGCTTGTTCTGAAATTTGGTGCTGTCGTACGACTTCGGTTTATAGGCCGTTCGTGTGCCTCCGTAATACGTCGGGCGGTCACCGTAATAGCGGGCCGGGGAGTAGCCGCCGCCGCTGTTGAACAAGAAATGATAGAGCAGCAGATCGTCCCAGCCGAAGCCGGAATTATAGCCGCCGTAATTGTTGATGACCGTCGTTCCGCCCGAAGACGTTACCCCCGGCGAAGCGGTCGGCTCCGCCGTCTCGGATGCGCGATCTTCCGGATACGGAATCGCCCAGTCGGCGTTCGGGTCATAGTACTGCTTGACTTCGTCCGTTGAATAAGAGACCAGCTTCGGCTCCCCGGCGGCGGAAGAAGCGCCCGCTTCCGGTGCGCCGGCCGCCATCAGCGCGTTGGCCAGCAGTGCGATCCCGAGCGAAGTCGTGAGAACGCGCGCCGGCGGCCCGCCCGGAGTCATCCACCGGTCGGCGGGAGCGGCTTGCTCCGGCAGCTTGTCTGCGGCAGCCGAAGCTCCCCGGCCGGCGGCACGCCCATCCGCTCCGGCCGCTTCCCCGGGCGGCTGCATGCTCCCGGACGCTTCATTGCTTCTGCTGTGTGTCTCCTTGATACTCTGTCTATCCCGCTTCTCTTGCTCTCTGTCCAAGCCAGTTACCCTCCTTCTTCTTCGAAGCCTTCTTGCTCAATCGTTCCGCAGCGGAACGAGCAGAAGCTCCAGCTTGCTGTCGTCCAGATTAAGCCGGCCCTCTACCGTCTCATATTCCTGGCCCTGTACGACCAAATAATTGACATGCTCCAGCGCGGCGATCATATTCGCGTTCCAGACGCGCTCTTCAATCACCCGAAGCTCGCCGTCCGGCCGTTTCTCGTACAATACCACATTCATTCCACTGTCCAACTGTTCTTCATCCTTTCTTCTGAAAGCGTTTGTTATGTCTCTGATACGAGGCAGGAGAATGAATGTTTCAATTCCGCAGGCCTCGGCCTTCATCGTAAACGTATCTTTTACCAGAATACGGGTTAAGCGGGATGAAGGCAATGATTTACACCGAAGTCTTCTGGCAATGACGCACCGGGTATGATAAGCTTGGCTCCCATGTATTTTTATTCCATAAAATAGAGGGGATCTGCATGAATTCGCCGACCCGGGGGCCGCTGGAAGGCAGGCTCACCCTGACTTCCGCCGAAGGAGACTGGCAGGTTCAGGCCGATGTCTGGGACAATGCCGCCTTCCGGGAATTGGCCGCCCCGCAGGCCCGGTTACTCCTTCCCTGCGGTCAGCGTGTAGCTTCGGGTCTTCGGCTTACCGCCGCCAAGCGGCGAGTAGACGAAGGTCAGCTTGCCGCCTTCGCGCTTCGTAAGCGTGAGCATCCGCTCCAGCACATAGGGATCACTGCCGTCGGCCTGCTTCCAGTCGGCCCGGTCCGGGCTGTCCATGAGCCGTTCGCCCAAATTTATAACCGCTCCGGTATCGGGGTGAACCGCATACAGCTGAGCCGAAGGCAGCGCCCGGACCAGCAGCACATCGGACGCGGCATACTCGATCCGCAACTTCCCCTCGTCCTGCGTGATCGCCTTAAGATCAAGCTCGGGCCCCAGACTGCCGCCGGAGAGAATATAGCGGACCCGGGTTCCATCGAATAAATACTGCCGGGTGCTCGCCGGAACAGCCGGGCGGTTATAGGACGGCATCCCCAAATGATAGTCGGCCTGGCCGACGACCGCCTTGCCGCGCAGCAGCACCTGATATACGTTCTCAAAATCATTGAACATGGCGTAATGCCGGTCCGCCAGTTCCAGCAGGACTGCTCCGCCTCCGGCTTTTGTCAGCGTCAGGCCATAGTGGTAAGGGGAATCCTTCAGCGGAAGCCGCCCAATCCGCTCCGGCTCGGCTTGACCGGCCGGACGCGCATACAGCGTGCCGTCGGCCTGCGACACCCAGTAAGTCCCGCCGTCGACGGACGCGGACACCAGTCTCTCTTTGTCGGCAATATACAGCTCGCCGCCCCGGACACGGACTGTTCCGCCCAGCGCCCGCGCAGCGGAGGCAAGCGGGACATACAGCGTGCCGCCGATGGTCCGGGCCGGCAGCGCCAGCTTCACGGCCGCGCCGTTCACCGCCGCCGACGAAGAGCCTGCGGCGACGAGCACCCGCCGCGACGGCCGGAGCAGCGTCGCCTGCCGCTTGCCGGCGTCCCACGCGAGCGTATAGCCCATCGCCGCCGCAAGCGGCTTGAGCGGAACGAAGGCCGTTCCGCCCAGGCTGCGGATTCGGCCCGTCTCGATATGCTTATCGTTCAGCAGGACGCCCGATACGGGAGCGGCAGCCGCCAGAACCCGGACGGAGCCGGTTCCCTTCTCCCCGGCAGGCGGTACTGCCGCCCGTGTGAAGGCCGAGGCGTTCGGCCGAGTAACTGCATGGTCATTGTCACGGGGGCCTGCTGCTGCGGTGCCTGCTCCTGCGAGCGCTGTGCAGAGGAGAACCGCGATGGATTTTTTCATTTATTTTGCCTCCATTTCCTGTATTCGAATCTTGGACATCGCTTCACTATGTGTACTCCATAATATGGATGGAGTTGCGATGGGTGGAATTACGATGAACGGGGCTGCGGCGGCCGAAAGAGCGCAAAGGCCGCGCCTCCCTGAAAGGAAGCGCGGCCTTGGATGATTTGCTGCGAATGCGGACCGCTCTAAGCGCCGCGGGCTTGCAGATCCGGGGCGGAAGCAGGCAGCTCCGACGCGGCCGGAGCTTCGCTGCGCGAGAACAGCAGATTCAGCACGATGGCCGTCAGCGAGCCGGAGACGATGCCGCTCTGCAGCAGCATCCGGGCGAACTCCGGCAGCTGGTCGAACATGGACGGCAGCGTCGCCGAGCCCAGCCCCACCGCAATGCTGCAGGCGGCAATCAGCAGATTGCGCTCTTTCCGCAGATCGACGGCGGACAGAATCGAGATGCCGGACGCGGCCACGGAGCCGAACATGACAATCATCGCTCCGCCCAGCACGGCGTTCGGAATGACGGTGGTCAGCGCCGCCAGCTTCGGCAGCATGCCGAGCACGACCATAATGCCGCCTGCGGCAAAGATGACGTTCCGCGTCTTGACGCGGGTCAGCGCGATCAGGCCGACATTCTGCGAGAAGGCCGTGTACGGGAAGGCGTTGAATACTCCGCCGAGCATGATGGCCAGACCTTCGGAACGCAGGCCGTTCACGATCCGCTTGGGAGGAACGTCTTGATCGGTTGCTTTGCCGACTGCGAAGTACACGCCGGTCGATTCTACCATGCTGACGAGGTTAACGATAATCATCGTTACAACGGCCGTCAGGCTGAATTCCGGTCGGCCGAAGTAGAACGGCTGGGCCATGCTCACCCAGGAAGCGCCGCCGACCGGCGCGAAGCTGACCACGCCCATCAGATAGGCAGCGAACGTGCCGGCGGCCAGGCCGACCAGAACGGAGACGGAGCGCAGGAACCCGGTGGTCAGGCGGTTCACCAGCAGAATGACCGCCAGGGTGATAAGCGCCAGCAGCAGATTGCGGGGCTGGCCGAAGTCGGGGCTGCCCTGCCCGCCCGCGGCGTTGTTCATCGCGACCGGAATCAGCGACAGGCCGATGATCGTCACGACCGATCCGGTGACGACAGTCGGGAAGAAGCGCAGCAGCTTCCCGTATAGAGGGGCGGCAAGAACGACGAAGAGGCCGGACACAATGATGGCGCCGTAGGCGGTTCCGAGGCCTGAAGACGAGGCGATGGCAATGATCGGGCTGACGGCCGTAAAAGTGCAGCCGAGCACGACAGGCAGGCCGCTGCCGAAGAAGCGGGAGCCGAGACATTGCAGCAGAGTGGCGAGTCCGCAGGTGAACATATCAGCCGCGATGAGATAGGCCATCTGCTCTCCGGTAAGATGCAGCGCCCCGCCGACAATGATCGGAACCGCGATGGCGCCTGCGTACATGGCCAGCACATGCTGGAGGCCAAGGGTAAATACTTTGCGTCTGCTTAACATGTTATCCGCTCCTTCTGATTGCATTCCTCGCCTGCAAACTGCACTTCTCCCGGCTTCATCGAGACAATCCGCGCCAGCGAGCAGACCTCGATGCCCCGCTCTTCCAGCAAGAAGCGCCCTTCCTGGAAGCTCTTCTCGATCACGCAGCCGACGCCGACCAGAACGGCGCCCGACCGTTCCACGATGTCGGCCAGGCCGACCAGCGCAGCGCCCGTCGCCAGAAAATCATCCACGATCAGGACCCGGTCGCCGGGGCCGAGGTATTTTTCAGCGATGCTGATCTGGTAGGCTTCCCGGCGTGTGAAGGAGTAGACCGGCGCTGCGTATACCCCCTCGCCCTGCGTGATCGCCTTCTTCTTCTTCGCGTACACGAACGGGACGCGGAGCGCGATGCCCGCCGCCATGGCGAACTGGATTCCGCTTGCCTCCACCGTCAGCACCTTGGTCACGCCGCGGCCGCCGAACCGCTGTCCGAATTCCCTGCCGATCCGCAGCGCCAGCTCTGTATCCACCTGATGATTCAGAAAGGAATCCACCTTCAGCACCGTCTCCGACAGAATCTGGCCCTCCCGTCTGATCCGTTCCTTCAACTCTTGCATGTTCCTGCCGCCCTTTCTTATCTGATCCAACCAAAAAAAGGACAGGTCCACCTGAGAGTTTCTCTCAAGTGAACCTGTCCGGACGCGGGGCATCCCGCGCGGATACACATCTCTGTGTACACGCCCCGGGAAGGCCGCCGTTCTCCGCATCCGCCGGAACGGATAGGGAATACAGCGGCCCGCGCGGGACGCTCGCTTCACTCATAGTCGGACGATTGCAGTGGTCATCCGGTAGAAACTTATGGGCCATATTCCCATTATTATATGAGTCTTTGGTAGGCAGTCCGGGTTCTCCCCGAACAAATATGGTGTTTATATTACACGCCTTGTGTCGGAGTTGACAAGGAGTTTTTTGGGGATGCCAAGCAATGGAAAAAGCGGCGGGCTTATGGGCCAACAACTGCGGCAAGTTGTAGGCCGCTGGGACGTCGGTCCGCCGTTCGTCCGGCGCCTGCCATGGATCTCAAGCTGCAGGCGAGGGAGAACGGGACAGTCGCGGCGGCGGCTACGGCACAGGCTGCGGCTGCGGCGGCGGCGCCGGCAGCGACTGCGGCTACGGCACCGGTAGCGGCTACGGCTGCGGCTGCGGCTGCGACTGCGGCTACGGCGGCGGTAGCGGCTACGGCGGCGGCGGCGGCGGCTACGGCGGCGGCGGCGGCTGCGACTGCGGCTACGGCAACGACTGCGGCTACGGCGGCGGCTGCGACTGCGGCTACGGCGGCGGCTGCGACTGCAGCTACGGCACCGGGTAGCGGCACCAACTACGGCACCGTGTCGCCAAGCGGACCCCAGAGCCGCTATTTCGGCGATCAATGCCTCTGCGGTGCCAGTAGCGGACACCAGCGACCTTATTTAATGGTGGAAGCGCATACATGAGCTGGATATGCCAAAATAAGGGCGCTCCGGTCCGATAACCCGGACGATTGGGGGATATGGACCGGAATAAGGGCTGTCCGGTCCGGACGTGCCCCGCACTTGCAGGCGGTGCTGCCTCTGCGCCAAGGACCGCCTGCGGACAGCAGGCACAAGACCGGCCGGGTAAATAGCCGCCCGGCCGCGCTCACGGCTCAGCTGTGTTCACGGCCGGGCGGCGCTCGTGGCCCGGGTGCGCCTGCGGCCGGACTGCGCCAAAAGACCGGCTGGGCTCGCAGCCCGGCTGCCTGCAGCCCGCGATGAGGCGCTGTCCGGCGGGGAATGCGGGCGGCAGAAGCACCTGAACAGCAAGGCCGGAATGCGCCAAAAAACCGGCGGGGAGAGGCGCATGCCGGCTTGAAGGGACTAACGGGCTATTGGGGGCTATTGGGGGCTATTGGGGTTCTTGGGGTCCTCCGATTCAACCAGCGCTTTGAGCATCGACAGCTTGTTGGTCCAGAATACTTCGTAGTAGGCGAGCCAATCCTTCAGCTCGGCCAACGGCTCCGGCTGGAGCCGGTACAGCTTCTCGCGGCCGGCCCGGCGGCCGCTGACCAGCTCCGCCTCCTCCAGCACGGCGAGATGCTTGACGATCGCGGTACGGCTTACCGGGAACCGGGAAGCGAGGTCCGCGATTCGCAGCTCCCGGGCGGCAAGCAGCCGCAGCATCTCCCGGCGCGTCGGATCGGCGATGGCCTGGAAGACGTCGGCCTTGGCCGCGCGGCCATCCATTTTAGGCCTCCGCAGCCTTCTTGAACCGTTCGCCTACGATGGCGACCCAGCCCTGGCCCATCCGTTCGCGGACAACGGAAGCCTGCTCGTTCGCCTTCGGCAGCACATCGTCCGGGTATCCCCACCCGCCGTGGGTCAGCGTAAATTCCGTCCGGCCTTCGCCGAGATCGGACAGCTCGAAGGTGATAATCCAGCCGTCCGTATCCCAGGAGAACTTGAGCCGGGTCGGAGGCTCGACGGCCAGCACCTTGCAGGGCGACGGGCCGAACGGCGAGCGCAGATGGAATTCATGCCCTTCTTCCGGAACAAAATCGTTGGGCATAAACCATTCGGCGATGCCCTCCGCCGTAGCGACTTTGGCCCATACCTTCTCTATCGGTGCTTCGACTACTACCGTCTGCTTCACATCTTCCAGCTTGTTCCGTTCTGTCTGATCCATGTCTGCTGTCGCTCCTTCACGGGTGTGGGACTGCTCCTGTCCGGCTGCCGGCACATCGCCTGCCCGGACCAAGGAAGTCTGCTATACTTTGACACCCCGGGGTTGTATTTATGTGTCCCATTATATATAACCCAAAGGTGTCATGTCTACGGCGGCGCACAGTGGAACGGCCAGCCGCAGCCGGCCGGCTGTTGCGAGCAGGCCGGATTCAGCGAACGCTCCGCCCCAGCGAACTCCAGCGTCAGCGAACGCTCCGCCCAGCGGACCCCGGCGTCAGCGAACGCTCCGCCCCGGCGTCAGCTGCTGCAGGCGGCGATCAGCAGCGGCAGCCACAGGAACGACAGGAGCGTGCTCCACAGAATGCAGCGCGATACATAGGCCGGGGAGGCGCCGAACCGCTCTGCCAGCACCACCGCATTGACGGCGACCGGCATGGAAGCCAGGATGAACAGCACCTTCAGCAGCAGATGGTCGGCCGGCAGCAGAAACAGCAGTCCCGCCGCCAGCAGCGGGGCCGCCAGCATTCTTACGCCCATGCCCGTATAGAAGGCCGGCCGGGCGGCCGGGACCGGAGGCGTCATGGCCACCTTCATCATCTGCGCGCCCAGCACGCAGAGCACAACCGGCGAGTAGGCGCCGGCGGCCAGCGATACGCCCTTGGCGAGATCGGCCGGCAGATGCAGGCCGGTCAGGCGCAGCAGCAGCGCAAGCGCTGCGGCATAGATCGCCGGCAGGGAGAAGACCGAGCGGACCGCGCCCCGGGCCGAGAAATTTGAGCGCGCGGCGAAGTAGACGCCCACGGTGTTCGCCAGAATCATCTGGCCGACCACATAGACGGAAGCCTTATCCATTCCCGCCTGGCCGAAGGCCAACAGCACGACGGGCAGGCCGTAATTGACACTGTTCGTCAGCGTCGAGATCAGGGTCAGACCGGCCGTATCGGCGGGTCCAAGCCGCAGCGCCCGCGACAGTCCCAGCGCAAGCAGGCGCATCAGCACCAGGTTGAGCAGCGTAAAGGCAACCGTTACATAAATATCTCCCGGCTTGATCGAGGCCCGGGTCAGCGTATCCAGCAGCATCGCCGGGCTGAGAAAATACAGATACAGCGTCAGCAGCGGCTTCGTATCGAGCCGCTGATAGCGTCCGAGGAGCGCCCCGGCGGTCACCGGAACCGCCAGCGGCACCATGACGCCCAGCATGGTGGACAGCAGAGAGGAGAACAACGGGCAGGACCTCCGTTTCGGTTGCAAAAGTGTCCCTTAATGATAGACCCGGTTCCTCCTCCCGGTCCAAGACCTGCAATGAATAAAGGCGATAGGGAGCGCCTATCGCCTCCCCTATCGCCTGTCTGCCCTGCCTATGAACCGCTTCAGCTTCAGAGCCGCTGCCGGTCATTCCGCCTCCAGCAGCCGCTCCACAGCGGAGGACCGGGACAGGGAGCGCGTTCCGGTCTGGGTTACCGCCCAACTGACCAGTGCGAACAGCGCGACGCCGGCCGCCAGCGGCCACAGGATCGGACGGTAGGACATAAAGGCCATCTGTCCGGCAATGCCGCTTGCGGTCAGCATCACTACGGGCACGCCGATCAGCCCGGCCAGCAGCGCGATCAGTACGGTGGTGAACAACCCTTCATAGATCAGCAGCCGGCGCAGTTGGGCGCTCGTCATGCCGATGCTCTCCAGTACGGCGAATTCCTTCCGCCGGGAATGCATCCCGGCAAGCGCCGTGGTGATGTAGTTAAGGAGGCCGACCAGCGCCACGACTCCGCCAAGACTGTAGCCGAGCACGCGAAAGAGGTTGATGTACCCCTGCATTTCAGCCCGGTAATCCGCCCGCGTCTTGAACTCGGTGCCCGGAAGCGATCCGGCGATGGCCGACATGGAGCGGACGGCCTCCGCGATCTCGCCGGGGTTCGCCTGCACCGTCGCCGACAGGATGGAGCGGTCCGGAAAGTGCGCTGCCATCGTCTCCGCCGGCAGGTACACGCTGAACCCGGCCAAGGTGAAGAAACGGGTGCCCGCCGCATACAGCGCATCCGTATTGAGCACCGCCATCACCTCGTAGCTGCCCTGCTTATCCCCGAGGCTCAGCGTATCGCCGGGATGAAGATAGTTCCCCTCCGAATCGCCCAACAGAGACTGCGAAATGAGCGCATACCGGCCGGTTGCGAACCGCTTGGCGTCGAAGGCGCCTTCCACAATGTCGTTCCTGCGCAGCACATCGTACCAGCCCGGGTCGAGTCCGTAGATTTGCAGCGGGAGAAAGCCGTGCTTCAACGTCTGTGCCAGCGCAGGGCGTGCCGGGTCCTCGGCAGCGGCCAGCGGCTCCAGGAAGCGCCGCGCGCGCTCCCCGATCTTCAGATTCATCTCCCGGAAGAGCACCCGGTCCACCCGCGCTACGCCGGGAGCAGCTGCGAGCTCTGCGACCACCCCGTCGGTAATTGTGCCGGAGCGCTCCTGCACCGCCATCCCTCCGGCCAGCGTCTGCTCCTTGACCTGGGCGTCGCCGGTGATAAAAGCATTCAAATATTGATTAACGTCCAGCGATCCGATGACACTGACCAGCGTGCCGAAGAGAATCAGCGCAAGCGTCAGCGACGCGGCCATCATGGCGAGCCGCCTGCGGCTGCGCAGCAGGCCGCGCAGCGCCATCTGCGGAAGCCGGCCCCCCCGCTGCGAGGCCCGGGTCCGTCCGGGCTTCCCGCGCTTGCCCTGTCCGGCTCCGCCGCTGACGCCGGCGTATTTGACCGCCTCCACCGGAGCAATCGCCGCCGCAATCCGTCCCGGACGCCCGGCGGCGATCCGGACCGTCACGTAGGCGAACAGCGCCGCGCCGGCAAAGATAGCCGGGCTGGCCGAGCGGACCGTCCCGCCCGGCATATCCGTGTACGAGCCGAGCATCGGCAGCAGCAGCACGCCGGTTCCGTAGCCGAGGACAAGGCCGGCCGGCAGCCCGGCGGCGAACAGCAGATGCGCCTGGGCGGAGATGATCCGCCGAAGCTGGCGGGGCGTCGTCCCGATGGTCTTAAGCAATCCGTAGAACCGGATGTCCCGGGACACGGTCATATAGAAGATATTGGCGATCAGCAAATAACCGCTGAGCATAATAATCAGGAACAGAACGGCATACGGCAGCAAGTCATTCAGGTTATCGCCGACGCTGACCGACGTGTACGCCCAGTTGACGCCATATTCAGCCTTGATCCCCGTATCTGCCATCACCCGCTTCAGCTTGCTCTCGATCCGCAGCGAATTGTTGAACATGACATCGAGCCGGGTCGTGTTCGTGTAGGTGCCGTTCAGCCGCGTACGGGCGGGATCGAAATCCTTTAACTCGCGGTCTACAAAAGCCTTGGACACATAAGCGATGCCCGACATGCCCAGATTGGGATTGCCTTCAAAATATCCGCTCAGCCGGAAGGTGCGCGTCAGCGTCCGGCTGTCCGCGACGCCGATATAAAGCTTCACCTCCGCGCCAAGCCGATGCGGCACGCCCAGAAGGTCGAGCGACCAGGACGGCATCGCGATGCCGTCCTCCGCCTTCGGCAGTCCGCCTTCCAGGAAATCGACGAAGCTGTGCTTCGGCGCTTTGCCGTCGGCCCAATCCACCTCCAGCGAGCTTGTCCCAAGCGCCGGATTCGATGCCGACCCGACAGCAATAGCCTTGCTGAATTCGATGATGGAGGGATGGCGGCTCAGCCGGTCCGCCTCGTCCGGCGTAAGGTATTTGAAGCTCCCGTGAAAATCGCTCCCCGCCGTCATCATGCTTGTCCGCTCCATCGTCTTGTTGAGGCTGATCGCAAGCGTGAGCACAGCGGTCAGCAGCAGCGCCGTCAGCGCAATCGCCGCTGCCACGAATCCGCTCTGCATTCTCCCGGTCTTCAGGCTGCGGAAGGCCACCCGGTACAGCGTTCTTCTCTGTCCGTTCTTCATCCCGCTCACCGTCCTCCCGCAGCCGTCCGGACGGCAATCCTCCCGTCCTCGATCCGGATCATCCGGTCGGCGGTCTGGGCAATCTCCTCGTTGTGCGTAATCATGATCGTCGTCTGGCGGTACCGTTCCGCCAGCCGCTTCATCAGGATCAGCACCTCCTGGCTCGTCCGGCTGTCGAGGTTGCCCGTCGGCTCGTCGGCCAGCACAATCGCCGGCTTCGCCGCCAGCGCCCGGGCAATGGCGACCCGCTGCTGCTGGCCGCCGGAGAGCTGTCCCGGCAGGCTGTGGGCTTTGCTCTCCAGTCCGAGCGCGTGGAGCAGCTCGCCCACATGCCGCTCATCGGGCGCGGAGCCGTCGAGCTCGACGGGCAGCGTAATATTTTCGCGGACGTTCAGGATCGGAATCAGGTTGTAGTTCTGAAAGACGAATCCGACCGACCGCCGCCGGAAGATCGCCAGCTTCTCGTCCGTCAGAGCGGACAGGTCCTGCCCGGACACGACAATTCTGCCCTCCGTCGGCCGGTCCAGGCCGCCCAGCATGTGCAGCAGCGTCGATTTGCCGCTCCCGCTCGTTCCGACAATTGCAACGAATTCGCCGGCCTCTACAGTCAGATCAACGCCCCGAAGCGCCTCCACGGCGTTCTCCCCCCGGCCGTAGATCTTGGCCAGCCTCTCTGTTACCACCATCGCCATCGCGTCTGCTTCCCCCTTCTCTGCCGCGCCGCTGCCGCGGACGCGCTCTGTCTCCCATTGTACCGGAGGCATCTGTCGGGGCCGTGACCGGGTTCTTACAGAATGGTCACTTTTGCGGACGAGGCTCGGGCCGGGGAAGAAAGAGAGAGAATACCGCTCCCTCTCCGGGAACCGAAGACGCTTTTACATAGCCCCCCTGGGCATTGGCGATACTGCGGGCCACATACAGTCCGAGTCCCACGCCTTCCGTCTCTTCCGATCCCGCCCCCCGGTAAAAACGCCCGAATACGCGCGCAAGCTCGCTCTCTTCAATGCCGGGTCCGTTGTCCGCGACATCGACGCGCACGAACAGCTCGTACGCCTCGGCCCGCACCCGGACCTCGCCTCCCCGCGGGCTGTATTTGACCGCATTGTCGAGCAGATTGAACAGCGCCTCCGCCGTCCATCGGCGGTCGTACAGCGCCTCCAGCTCTTCCGCCCCCTCAACCGTCAGCCGGGTATTCCGGCTCTCGGCCTTGGGGTATACCTGGGATACCGCTTCCGCGATCCCGTCCAGCAGCGGACGGATCTCCGGCTTCATCTGGAGCGTGCCGGTCTCCAGGCGGGACAACCGGGTCAGCGACGTAATCAGCCAGTCCAGCCTTTCCGCCTGCTTCATCAGCTCAGCGATAAGCCGGCGGATCTCATCGCCGCTTCCGTCCTCGCCTTCGGCATCGCTTTTGGATTCGCTTCCGGTCCCGCGGCCTTCCGCTTCCCGGCCGGACGCCTCTGCAAGCAGGCCCCCGTAGAGCAGAATATTCGCGAGCGGCGTCCGGGTCTGATGCGAAATGTCGGACAGCAGCGCCTGAAGCCGGGCGCGCTCCTCGGTTGCCCGCCGCTCGCCCTCCGCCGCGATCTCCACGACGCGGCTCAGCTTGCCGCGCAGCGACGACAGGGGCGATTCCTCGCAGTCGCCGGGCAGCGGCTCACCGCGCAGCGCGCGGTCCAGCAGATCTCCGGCCTCTGCCAGCGTACCCGCCGAAGCGGTCCGCTCGGCCCAAGTCCATCCGGCGAAGAGCAGCAGGACAGCCAGCGCAAAGACCGCCGTCAGGGATATCGCGCTCCTCCCGGGATCGGCCAGCGCCGTCATCCCGGCGGCGTAGCCCGCCAGAATCAGGAGGAAGAGGCCGCCAAAGAGCAGGGCGCTCGGCCGCCTGCGTCCCGGAAGAGGCCGATCCGGGCTTCGGCGGTCCGCTCCCGTCCTCATCGCACCTCCTCCGTCCAGACGTAGCCGACACCGTAGACGGTCCGAATCCACCGGGGCGCAGCCGGGTCATCCCCGAGCTTCGCCCTGAGCCGCTTGACCGTCACGCTCAGCGCGTTCTCGTCCACATACTCCGTCTCGCCGCTCCATACGCTCTCCATCAGGGCCGCGCGCGTCAGCACCCGGCCTCTGGAGCGAAGCAGCGTCTTCAGCAGGCGCTGTTCCGTTCGGCTCAGCGGAATCCGCCCGCCATCCCGCTCGATCTCCATTCGTCCGAAATCGAAGACCATATCGCCGAACCGGGCCCGTTCCTCCGGGACTGCCGTCCGGCGCAGAACGGCGCGCACCCGGGCGCGCAGCACCATCAGGCTGAAGGGCTTGGTGATATAATCGTCCCCGCCCAGCTCCAGCCCGGCCACAATATCGCCTTCCCAGTCATTCGCCGTCAGAAAAATTACCGGCACCCGGGACCCCGCCCGAAGCTGCCGGCAGAACTCCAGTCCGCTGCCGTCCGGCAATTGAATGTCCAGCAGCACGAGGTCCGCTCCCTGCTCCCGCCACAGCTTCTCCGCCTCGCCCAAGGTATACGCCTGCCGGATCTCCAGCCCTTCGCCGCCCAGACTGAGGGCGATTCCCCGGTTCAGGCTGACATCGTCTTCCACAATCAGAATAGCGGGCATGTCCTACACGCTCCCTTCGTATGCTCGCTTCGCTTGCTTCTCTCCACCTGTATGACTCCAGTGTATGACTATACGCCGCGGACGCCGGTCCGACTAAGACATTGGGCACATGGAGCCAGCTGCCCTGCTCCGCCGGATTCCCGCCCGTCATAAGGCGCGGCAAAAAAGGCCAGCCGCCCGGCTGGCCCTCTCCTCTGTAACCTGCTCCGCAGCCGGCTCTCCCCGGAACGGACTGCCGTTCTCTCCGACACGGTCCTGGCCTGCTGGTCCGCCGGCCCTCTGGCCCGCCGGTCCCTCAGCCTTGACGGATTACGCTTCTTCTCCGATCTTCTCCCGGCAGAAAACCGCAAGCTCCGCCTCTTCTTCCTCTTCCAGCTCGAAATCCAGCAGAGTCTGCGTGGTGGTCTCCATCAGATCATAGGTCACAAGCGACACCTCGCCGTCCAGCTCCTTCATCACCACGCGGGCGGTGACGCCGCTCTCGGAATACAGCTCGTCCTCTTCCGGGATGTCCAGTTCCACCATCAATTCATAGCGCTTGCCGGGTATAATCCCGAACGGGTCGCGGATTTCTTCCACACTGTAGCTTGCAATGGGCAGCATCGTTGTTCTACTCCTTCTTAACTCAAGTCATTGCCTTCATCATATCACACGCGCGGGGGCTTTGCCTCCGCAGGACCGGTGCCCGGCCCCGGTTCGGCAGCGGCCCCGAATGTTCATCCTTGCGGCCGCATGCTATAATAGGCCCCGTCGAATACGGACGGAAACCGCGAAAGCCGCTATTTCATTTCCGACAGAAAGCGAGGGGAAGCTTCTTGGGATTATCCGCCTTTGACCGGCGGCCTGCACAGGGAATCCGCCATGCCGGCGGGTTCCGCTCGCTGCATCCGGCCGTCTGCCTTCTTTATTACGCGGGCGCCGCGGGACTTGCCATGATTATGCTCCACCCCGTCTTTCTTCTGGCGGGGGCCCTGATTGCGGCGCTGGCCGCCGGGCTGCTCGGCGACGGTCCGCGGCTGCGCCGGGCGCTGCCCTGGTACCTTCTGATGTCCGGGGCGGTAGCTATAATCAACCCGCTGTTCTCGCACCGGGGACGCGTCATTCTGTTCTATTTTCGGGACCAGCCTATTACTCTGGAAGCGATTCTCTACGGGGTCACGGCCATGCTGTCGCTGCTCTGCCTGCTGCTAGCCTTTCTGACGTTCCAGTCGGTCATTACCGCCGACAAATTCATGTATCTGTTCGGGTCGGCGCTGCCCCGGACCGCCCTGCTGGCCCTCATGACCATCCGGTTCGTTCCGATGCTGACCCGGCGGCTGCGGCAGATCACCCGCGTCCAGCGGCTGAAAGGCATTGATATGGCGCAGGGAAGCTGGCTGAAGCGCGCCCGCGACGGAATGACGCTGCTTCAGGTGCTGCTGAACGCCTCGCTGGAGGAGGCGATGGGAACGGCCGACTCCATGAAGGCGCGCGGCTACGGTACGGTGCGGCGGCGCAGCTCCTATGTGCTCTACCGGATGGACGGGCGCGACCGCCGCGCGCTGGCGGGCCTGTCGCTGCTGCTGCTCTTCTGTCTCGGCGGAAGGGCCGCCGGTCTGGGCGTACTGCCGCTCTACCCGGTGCTGGCGGAGAAAGTATGGCGCCTGGGGGACCTGCCCCTTTTTGCCGGATTCAGCCTGTTCTGGCTGGCTCCGGTCTACTACGAACTGCGGGAGCGATTGGCGTGGACTTCATCGAAATCAAGAACTTAACCTTCCGTTACGCCGGCAGCAGCCGGAAGGCGCTGGACGGCGTCTCGCTGACCATCGCCGAAGGCGGGTTCACGCTGCTCTGCGGTCCTTCGGGAGGCGGCAAGACGACGCTGCTTCATCATCTCAAAAGCGGGCTTCAGCCCGTCGGCCTTCGCGAAGGCCGCATTCTCTACCGGGGCCGGCCGCTGGACGAAGTAACCCCCGCCGAGGCGGCGGCCGACTTCGGGCTGGTCTTCCAGCACCCCGAGAGCCAGGTCGTCATGGATACGGTCTGGCACGAAATGGCCTTCTCCATGGAGAACCTTGGCCTTCCACTCTCTGTCATGCACAAGCGCCTGGCCGAGCTCGCTCATTTCTTCGGCCTGGAGCCGCTGCTGCACCGCTCGGTCCATGAGCTGTCCGGCGGCCAGCTTCAGCTCGTGAACCTCGCTTCGGTGCTGCTGCTTCAGCCGAAGGTGCTGCTGCTCGATGAGCCGACCTCGCAGCTGGACCCCGTCTCGGCGCGCGAATTCCTCTTCATGCTCCAGCGGCTGAACCGGGAGCTGGGCCTCACGGTTATCATGAGCGAGCATCGGCTCGAGGATGCGCTGCCGCTGGCCGACGCCGTCTTCCTGCTGGACGGCGGACGTCTGGCGGCAGGCGGAGCGCCGCACGCCTTTGCCCGGCAGGCAGCCGCGGCGGGCCGTGCGCTCTACCTGCCGGCCGCGGCCCGGCTCTCGCTCTCGGCCGGAGCGCCCGGACAGCCGGGACGCGGCACGGGCCCGGCGGCGGTGCCGGACCCGGCTGCCGGCCGGGGCCCAGCGCAGGCAGCGACGGAGCCGGTGGGGGCAGAGGAGGCGGCGGAGCCGGTGAAGGCGCCGGACCCCGCGGCGGACCTGCCGCCGCTGACCGTCCGCGAAGGCCGCCGCTGGCTGGAGCAGGCGGGCGAGCGGCTGCTAATCCGCCGCTCGGACCGCCTCCGGCCGGAGCTGCCGCCGTCCCAGGACGACCCGCTGCTGTCCTGCCGGGAGATCAGCTTCCGGTACGGCAAGGACGATCCCGCTGTGCTGAACCGGCTGTCCCTGAACATCCGGGAGCGGGAGTTCCTGGCCGTCTTCGGCGGCAACGGCGCAGGCAAGTCCACTCTGCTTCAAGTGCTCGCCGGCCTGCTTGTCCCCAAGCGGGGCAAGGTCTCCCCCGCCCGGGGCGTGAGAATCGGCTACCTGGCCCAGAATCCCCTGCTCTATTTCAGTTACGACACGCTCGGCGAAGAATTCGAGCAGGCCGTCCGGCGCAGCGGGGCCGGGGACGCCCGGGAGACCCGGTCCGAGCTGGTTGCCCTGCTCGGGCTTGAAGAACTGCTGGACCGCCATCCCCATGACCTCAGCGGAGGCGAACGGCAGAAGGCGGCGCTCGGGCTTGTCCTCATGGCGCGCCCGGATCTCCTCTGCATCGACGAGCCGACCAAGGGACTGGACCCCGAGGCGAAGCGGCGCGTCGGACTGCTGCTTCAGGACCTCCGAAGCAGGGGACTTACCCTCATCATGGTCACCCATGACGTCGAGTTCGCCGCCGAATACGCCAGCCGCTGCGCGCTGCTGTTCGACGGGGCCATTGCGGCGGAGGACGCGCCCGCCGCTTTCTTTGCCAGCAATTACTTCTACACCACTGCGCTGAACCGGCTCCTGCGGGACCGGCTGCCGGAGGCGCTGACCGATGAGGATGTGATCTGCGAATGGGCCGTTCCCGAATCGCCTTCCTCCTCGTAATCCTGCTGTTCGGAGCCGGTCTGGCCCTGACTTCGCTTGTCCTGCAGATGTACTATCTCCCGGCCAGCCTTGTGCTGCTGGCCGCCGCCATGGCCCCGTTCTTCGCCCGCTTCGAGCTGCGCCGGGTCGAAGCGCGGGAGATTGTCCTGCTCGCCGTTCTGGCCGCGATGGCCGCGATGGGCCGGGTGGCGTTCGCGCCGCTGCCGAGCGTGCAGCCGACCTCTTTTGTCATCATCGTCACTGCGCTCGTATTCGGCGGAGAGTCCGGGTTCCTCGTCGGCGCGGTCGCCGCGCTCGTCTCGAATCTCTTTCTCGGCCAAGGGCCCTGGACGCCCTGGCAGATGTTCGCCTGGGGATTGATGGGCGCCAGCGCAGGCTGGCTGCGGCATCCGCTGCTTCTGCTGCGTAGCCGTATCCTGCTCTGCCTGTTCGGCGCTGTCTGGGGCTTTCTCTTCGGCTGGATCATGAATATCTGGACCTTGCTGACGATTCCCGATGCGCTGAACTGGGCGACGGTCTTGCTGAAGTATTCCGCCAGCGTTCCGTTCGATCTTGCCCATGCAGCCGCCAATACGGTGCTGCTCGCCCTGTTCGCACGGCCCTGGGTCCGTATACTGACCCGGTTCAAGGTCAAGTACGGCCTGCTGGATGGCGGCCGGGACTGACCGAAGGCCCGGTACAGGTTACGCTGCCGGGAGAAACGCCGGATTCCTGCCGAAAGGCGGGGGTCCGGCGTTTTATTTTTCAACTTGTCACGATCTACTTCGACCAGAGACAACATAGTAGTTCCGTATAGAACTAATATTAATGGCGAGATATGACGAAGCTTGTAGAGAATGGCGGTATCAGGTTCTTGGCTTGAGGCCGATCCGTCCAGACCGGTGCGACCGGTTCTTGGCGGCTCGGGTGGGCCGGTTCCCATCTGCCGATTGGGCGCGGAAGGTTAAGGCCTGCCCGATCGCAACGACGGATTCCAAGTTTCGCGGCTTTCTGCCAGAAACGGTCCGTAATCGGCAGATGTTGCGGAAATCCGCTTCTGTTCGCGTCTTACGAGGACAGAAGTGACGCATATTCGTGTTTTTTGGCTCCAAAAAAAGAGGGAGCCTCTCCCTCTCCGGGAAGCTCCCTCCTCCAATTGGGGCCTTGGACGGCTCATTTGCCTCCGCCGGCGAGTTGCAGCGGCGCTCCGTTCTCCTTCAGCCGTGCCAGAATACGGCGCTTGCGGTACAGGACGGCGGCGGCTTCGCCGACGCTCTTCAGCGTCTCCCGGTTGTTGTAGGCGCCTAGGACGACGCCGACGACCGGAACGGCCTGCATCACTTTCTTCGTGGCGAAGCTGTCCCGGTAGGCGGCGATTACTTCCCGCCAGCCCTGGATATCGGAGACCGAGCTGCGGCTTGCTGCCCCGAGCCACTCTCCGTCCGGTCCGGTCTCCCGGGCCAGCACGTCCAGCACCGCCTTCTTGCCGACGACATCGGCGAACGCAAACTGCAGCACCCGGACGGTAAAGACCCGCTCCGCCTCCTCGGTCGGATCGTAGCCGTAGCAAAGGCCGATCTCCTGGATCGCCTTCAGAGACAGTCCAAGCACGGCCGGAATATCCGCCGCCAATGTGAACAGTCCGCCAAAGCCCGTTGTCGCTCCTTGTACCGTCGCCGTATTGCTTCCGCTGCGGCCGATCCGCTCCGCCGCCTCGTCCATGACGCGGAGCGGATAAGGGCCGGTTCCGCTGCCGCCCCGCTCGCGGGACAGCTTCTCCATCAGTGCGCCGACCTTGCGTCCGGCCACCAGATAATTGCCGCCGTACTGAATATAGCGGCCCAGCTCGTCCAGCACCCGTCCGGTCTTGTCGCGGATGACTTCCGGCGTAATTTTGTCGAGCAGCTTGAAAGGAAGCCTGGTGATCCGGTCCCGAAGCTTCACGCGCTTCTGTTCCTTCTCCCACCGGCGCACCTCTCCAAGCGCCTCTATCAATTCTACCCGCGTCTCCAGCCGGTAATCCTGTATTGCCATTATAAGGATCGCCCCTCATGGCGGCTCTGCCGCCGAGTCTAAACGCCCATGCGTTCAGAACGTTATTACCCCGTCGGCCCCGGTCCGCCTCTCCCTATTCCAGTCCGTTCCAAGTCCGTTCCTCAGTCCGTTCCGTGCATCTGCCGCAGCCGGGCGAGCCGCTCCTTCTCATTCTGGAGCATATCCTCGGCCAGATCGACGCCCTGTCCGCCAATGGAGCCTTCAGGCGCATGCCGGACCGCTTCCTCGGCATGCTCGAGACTGTTCTCGGCCTGCCGGAGCATCGCTTCCGTCGGGTGGCTCATGGCTTGGGTGACGGCATTGTGCAGCCGGGTTACCGAATCCTCCGCCTGATCGACCGTACTGTTGGTGCGCTGGCTTGATTCATAATGTCGGGTCATGAATGCGGCACTTCCTTTCTGAACAAGCATAATGGGTTCAACTTTAACTTGGTTCGGAAGCCGGGTTTTTATTCTGCTTAAAGGAAGCGCCGCAAGGGTAGGTTGTAGATAAGGAAATATAAGGAGGAACTTATAATGACGGATTATGTACCGCGCAGCCGCAGCGGCGAACCGCTGCACACTGCGCTTGCCGGACAGGCCGTAGACGCCATCGAAGGGCTGTCCGGCAGACACCCCGGCTTCCGCCGCGCCCATGCCAAGGGCATCTGCTGCGCCGGCGTCTTCAAGGCGAGCGGCGAGGCGGGGCATCTGACGACGGCAGCCCATCTGCAGGCCGGCGAATATCCGGTGACGGCCCGCTTCTCGGGCAGCTCCACCGATCCGGCGTTAGCCGACCTGCTGTCGCCGGCCAAAGGGCTGGCGGTCCGGTTCGAGCTTCCGGAAGGGGAGGTCGCCAATCTGGTGGCGACGACGGTTCCGGTCTTTTTTGCCCGGACGCCGGAATCCTTCGTGGAGATCGTCAAGGCGGCTCATCACGCCCGGGAGAAGCTGACCGGCAAGCTGGAGCTGCTGAAAGAATTGGCGGTCCATTTCACCGAAGCCAAAGAAAGCGCGCTGGCGATTCACCGTCTGAAGCCGCCTGCAAGCTACGGGACATGCCGGTACTTCGCGATTCATGCCTATTTCCTGGTCGATGCCGGCGGCAATCGGCGGCCGGTCAAGTTCGAATGGCTGCCGGAGGCGGGCGAGCACCCGCTGAATGCGGAAGAAGCGGCGGCGAAGAGCCCCGACTATCTGGAGGAGGAGATCGCCGCGCGCTTGAAGAACGGGCCGGTGAACTTCCAACTGAGCCTGGTCCTCGGCCAGGAAGGCGATCCGACGGATGATCCGACCCGGGTCTGGCCGGAAGACCGTCCGCGCATCCCGGCAGGTACGCTGACCTTGACCGAAGCGGTGCCCGAGCCCGAAGGACTGGTCATGGACCCTACCGTCGTTCCCGCTGGCATCGCGCTGTCGGACGATCCCATCCTGAATTTCCGCCGCGCCGCCTACGCCAATTCGCTGGAGCGCCGCACCCGGGAAGAAGCCGGAAGTGAAGACGGCCCCCGCACCTGAATGAAACCGGCGGCGTCCGCCCGGAATACCCGGAGGACGCCGCCGGTTTCAGATGCGTTAGAACATCAGCTTGGCGCTGTACTGCTTCCCTTCCAGCAGATCGTACTCGACCAGCCGGTAGTCGCTTAGAAGCGCCTGCTGCTCCGGGGTCAGCTTCCGAATCTCATTACCGCCGGAGCCGATCCGGACGCTTCCCGAAAGACCCGGCAGTTCGGCCTTGACCCGGTCCAGCAGCTGATAGAACGGCGGCTCGGCAAGGCCGGCCCGCCGGAAAACTTCGGGTCCGAGAAAAGCGGGACTCAGCGTCCCGGTTCCTTCGGTCCCGATATCGAAGTTGGCCAGAAGCATCAGCTTCGTCTCATGCTTGAGCCGGGGCTTGGCGTCCCAGCCGGCTTCGGCATAGATGCCGGCGGAGAGCGCCGGAAGATGGTCGCCCCAGAAGACGGCCACGGTCCGGCGGGGCAGCTCCTTGAGCTCTTTTGCCAGCTCGGCCAGCGCCTCGTCCGTCAGCTTCGCATCCTGCGCATATGTCTCCAGCTCCTTCCGGTACGCCTCCTTGCCGCTTGAAACGGCAATCGTGTTGGGTCCGTTCTTCCCGGACGTGAACGGAAAATGATTCTGCATCGTCACCAGGTGCAGAAACGCCGGTCCTTTCGACGCTCTCAGCTCGCGCACCGCCTCCTGCACGGCAGCCAAGTCGCTGATGTACCCGCCAGGGGTCATCCGCGCCGCCTTCGGCAGATCCTTCTCCGAGGTGAACCGGTCGAACCCGAGCATCGGGTAGACCCGGTTGCGGTTATAGAACGTATCGTCGAACGGATGCAGCGCGAGCGCAGCGTAGCCCCTCTGCTTCAGAATGCTGACGATGGAGGGCAGCGAGGACATTTTCACCAGACGCTGTTGGAACGGGACCGAACCGTCATTCAAAAAATACATCGAGAGCCCTGTCAGGGCCTCGAATTCCACATTGGCCGTGTTGCCCCCGAACTCGGGGGACAGCAGATACCCGGACGGCGACGATTTCGCCGCTCCGTGGATGAAGACCAGCGGGTCCGCGCTGAAGGAATAGCCGGGCAGCCGGGTCGGATCAAAGAAAGCCTCGTCCATCATGAACAGAATATCGGGCATCTTCGCGTCCTGTTCGGCTTCGGTCCCTCCGGTTGGCGCCGGATTTGCCGCTTCGGAGCCGTTCCCGCCATACTTGGCGGCAATTCGCAGGATCGCCTCCCGGCTGTACCCGTCCGGCTTCTCCATTACGTTCTGGTGCAGATTGCCGGCAAAAGCGAACAGAAAGCCGTTCTGGGTATAGTTGACCTTCTGGTTCCAGTACAAATTCTCATAGTGAAGCGAGGAAGCCAGGCTGGAGCCGCTGCCGACTACAAACAGAAAGCCTCCGGCCAGGGCCGCCGAGACGCCGCCAAGCAGCAGACGCCAAGTCAGCCGCATCCGCACCTTCGGCAACTTCCGCATCCCGTAGAGGAGAAGAACGATAAGGGCAGCAGCGATGGCGATCCATAACGGGGACAGCATCCCTCTGGTGATATGGCGCATCTCGCCGGCATTCTTCAGAAGCATGAGGTCCCAAGGGAACAGCGGCTCGCCGGTTGTGGCAAGCTTGCGGTTGTCGGCGGTTCCAAGCAGCACCACTACAGCAACGGCCAGCAGCGGGCCGGGGTAGCCCCCTGGGACAAGCGCCGCGAACAGCAGCAGCAGAAAGAAGAGAAACAGACTTCCCGCGAGATAGAGAGCCGGATATCGGGCCACCCAGTCCGCCACCGCCCCGAATTTCATTCCAAGAGAAGCGGCCTGGAGAAAGATATTCAGCATGCAACCGGCCAGGAGCAAACTCCCGCCCCACAGGGCCGTCCCCCGGAGTCGTCCGCGAAACATAAGCGAATCCCCCTTTATCATCTTAATCTCCTGAGTATACGCCTATCCCTTTTAAAATTCCTCCATTCTCCTAAATCGGCAATTGTATCTCTATCAAAGGGGTGCTATAATTTTCTAAACTTTATGATGCAAACGTTTGCAAAATAATACCACTTTCCTGCTTATAACATGTCACTTTTCCTTTCTAAGCTTATTCCTCCCACTTTCTGACATGCTGCTCTTGTGCAACTTGGTGTGCAAACGTTCGCCCTACTTCTAAATGGAGGTGTTGTTTGGCACTGCCCGTCTATTCCTTACCTGATGCAACGCTCCTATGTTAACGCTTACTTAATTATTCATTCGAGAGGGGTTATGTCATCCATGCACGTCAAGCAAGCCTATAAGCGCCGAGGTCTCCGGTTCTGGTCCTGTGCGCTGATTCTGTCTCTGATTCTCGGCCTCTTCCCCGCAGCTCCGGCGGTTCATGCCGACTCTGCACACCCGGACGTGGCAACCTTAACCAGCCCAGTCTTCGGACTGGACGAAGCCGGAACGGTAACCGCTACCGTGTACCGCGTAACGGACAGCAGTGTTACGAAGCAGTATATTAACGGGAATTTTAGCGGATGGAGTTTTACTGCCATGACGCAAGGGGATCAGGTCTCCGATCAGGGCGTATCCAAGAATACCTTCTACTACACATTTACCACTGCACAGTTACAGGCACAGGGTGGCAGTGTGGAATATAAGTTTATGCCCGAGCAATCCTGGGACGTCTCTCTGGTGGACCCGCTCAACCCGAGCAAGACTTCAGGCGGGAACTCGCTCGTTTCGGCTATGGCTCTGAGCGCCGCGTCCGATACCGCAGCACCGGGCTCTACGGTTCAGATCAGTGCGGCCCGCAAGCTGGCCGACGGGACCTCCAAGGATCTGACGGACCTCGCGGTATGGTCGAGCGACACAAGCAGCGTAACCGTCGATAAGGGACGCGTCACGATTCCGGCCGGAACCGCTTCCGGGACAGTCGTCAAGATCAGCGCTGCCTATGAGGGATTGACGCTGACCAAGAACCTGACCGTACTTAGCGGAGAGGTGAAGAGTCCCGTCATTAACAAGGAAGACGGAACGGTAACGTTCAACAACATCTCCAGCCCCGGACCCGAAGTTTACCTCGCCGGACAGATGAACGGCTGGAGCAGCAGCGCTGCCAAAATGACTAAAAAGAACGGTGTATACACGGTCACGCTTCCGTTAAGCGCCGGTACTTACGAGTACAAATTTGTTACGGTAAAAGCGGACAAGACCCAGGACTGGTTCACCGATCCGCTGAACAGCAAGTCTTCCAACGGGAACTCGGTCGTCTATGTGCCGGGAATCAAGATTACCTCCGATGCCAACATCGTGAAGGGCAAATCGCTTGACCTGACTGCGCTGCTTGTCAGCGGTACGGATGGCAGTTCGTCGGCCCTGACGCCGACATGGGAACTGGCCGAGCCGAAGAATGGCGTGACGCTGAACGGCAGCAACCTGAGCGTCGCGGCCAACTATAGCGGCGGCAATAAGGTAACGGTCACCGCCACAAGCGGAGACTATACCGCCAGCCAGACGATCACGGTTCTGGACAAAATGTACACCTTCAATCTGCATTATTACCGGGATAAACAAAATTACTCCGGCTGGGATAACTGGATCTGGGGACCCGGCGTTGACGGAAAAGCTTACGCCTTCACCGGAACGGATACTGACGGTTTTGCTACCGTATCGGTAACCCTGCCGATTGACACAATCAGTATCCTTCCGCGTCTGGGCGGAGATGCCTGGACCCAGAAGGACGCCGAGCATGGCAATGTCCAAATACCGGCGGGAGCCACCGCGGCGGACGTATGGCTGGTCCAGAACGACAACAAGGCCTACTTTAACCGCGAAGCTGCTCTGGCCGCCAAGGATGCCATCCCTGCGCCGCGCTACGCCGAAGTGCACTACAAACGCCCTGCCAAAGATTATGAGGGCTGGAATCTGCATGTGTGGAGTACTGGAGCCGCCGGAGGCGATATTCCGTTCGAATACACTCCCGGCAGCGACTATGCTGTAGCCCGTGTCGAAATAGGCAGCCGGACAGACAAGTTCGGATTCAAGATCCACCACGGCAAAGAGTGGGAACAGATTGATATCGACTATGACCGCGAGATCAGCACCCCGCTGGATCTGACGGTTACGAAAGTGGAAATTACGCAGGGCGTCGGGGCCATCCGGACAATTCCGAGTGTGAACGGTCCTGTGCTGGAAGACGGCGGCATTACGTTCTATTACCGGAACAACGAGCTCTATAACCAGGGCCGGATGAATGAACTGACCGCCGCTTCGGTAAGAGTGAAGCTGAACGGGCAGACGGCAGAGTACCCGATGGTCTATGACAGCGCCAACGAGTACTTCACCTATACCCTGCCGAATCTTCAAGAAGGGGATTACACCTATTCCTTCCTGGTTACCCAGAAGGACAAAGGAACCTCTGAGATTGTCGATCCCAAGAACAATGCTGGCGGAGTATCCGCTTTTGCTTACCGGAAGCCTTCGGGTACCGTGAACGCCTCGCTGGCCCCGGCCGCCATTAGCCCGAACGAGAATACGGTGCTGACGGTGACTTACCAGTTGGAGAACAACACGGCTGTCCGCAGCCTGTCGGTCGATCTGACGCCGGTCGGCGGTCCTGCCAAGTTCGCCATTGATCCCGAGCTGTTGCAAGGCACAATCGCCGTAACGGACAGCACGGGCGCCGGAGACAAAACGCTGCTGGTTACAGCGGTGGACGTATACGGCAACAAGCACACCACGCAGGCGAGCCTGACGGTGAAGCCGCGGGTGAATGCGGGCAGCCTGGATTTTGACTGGGACGAGGCCCGGATCTACTTCCTGCTGACCGACCGCTTCCAGGACGGCGACGCGGGCAACAACGCCAATGTGGACAAGACTAAGATCAACGCCTACCACGGCGGGGATTTCAAAGGTCTGACCGGGAAGCTGGATTACATCAAGGACCTCGGTATCAACACGATCTGGATTACGCCGATTGTCGACAACATTGATTTCAATGTGAGCGGAGACGGCGGTACTTCCTATGGCTATCACGGCTACTGGACCAAGAATTTCGAAGCGCTTGAAGAGCATCTCGGCAACATGGACGATTTCAAGACGCTGATTAACAGCGCGCATGACAAGGGCATCAAGATCATGGTGGACGTTGTCCTGAACCATGCCGGCTATGATCTGAAGGAAACCAGCACCAACCCGAACGTTACCCAGGAAGACAAGGACCGCTTCAAGGGCATGCTGCGCACGGACGGAGTCAGCTCCGACCAGGATGTGGTCAAGGGCGAACTGTCCGGTCTCCCGGACTTCAAGACGGAAGATCCCGCTGTGCGCGCCAAGCTGATTGACTGGCAGGCCGGGTGGCTCCAGCGGGCCAAGACGGAACGGGGCGACACGATTGATTACTTCCGTGTAGATACTGTGAAGCATGTGGACGATACGACCTGGAAGGCCTTCAAGAATGCCCTGACCGCAATTGATCCGGATTTCAAAATGATCGGCGAACAATTCGGCGCCAGCATCAACGCCGACGGGGGCAAGCTGAAGACGGGCGAAATGGACGCCCTGCTTGATTTTGAATTCAATGCCAACGCCGACAACCTAATCAAAGGCAAGATTGACCAGGCCGAAACGTATCTCGAGCAGCGCAACGAGCTGCTGAACAACACGGCTACGATGGGCAACTTCCTGAGCAGCCACGACGAAGACGGCTTCCTCGCTACCAGTGCAGGCGGCGACAAGGATCTGCTGAAAGTGGCGGCGGCTATGCAGATGACGGTCAAAGGCCAGCCGGTGGTGTACTACGGCGAAGAGCTGGGGCTCTCCGGCGTCGCCAAAGACAACCTCAACCGGTATGACATGGACTGGAGCCGCGTGGATACCGAGAAGGATCTGCTGAACCATTACAAGAAGCTGTTGAACCTGCGCGCCGAATACTCGAAGGTATTTGCGAAGGGGACGCACACCAAGGTAGCCGGCGGAAGCGCTGACGGCTATCTCGTCTACAACCGCGCCTATACTTCGGGCGGCACGACGACGAATCTCTATGTCGGACTCAATCCGACCAACAAGGAAGCAACGGCAACGTTCGCTGTTCCGTATACGGCGGGATCGGTGCTGACCGACAAGTATAACGGCGTCGATTACACCGTTGGCCCGGACCGCAAGATCAGCCTCAAGCTGCCGGCCAGAGCACAAGGCGGCACCGCAGTCATCGCCTTGACCAAGGAAGCTGCCGATTCTTCGGCAACCCCGGCTCCTGCGGCCACTCCGGCCCCGTCGGCCTCTGCCGCAGCGGTAGCCGTAAGCGCCGCTCAGCTGCAAGCGGCTGGCGACAAAGTAAGCCTGGACCTTGGCGCCATGACCGCCGGCGTCAAGAAGCAGATTACGCTTCCGGCGAATGCCGGCACGCTGACCGGCGGCAGACCGGTTGAGCTCAAGACGGCTGAACTGGCCCTGACGCTTCCCGGCCAGGTGCTGAGCGACCTTCAGGCGCTCGTTCCGGCGTCCGGCCTTGCAGGCGCCCAGATCTCGCTGACGGTCACCAAGCAGGCCGCCGGCAGTCTGGATGGAGCGCTGGCGAAGGCTTCGGCAGCGGAAGGCGCTTCGCTGAGAGCGGCAGGCGGCGTATACAGCTTCGAGCTGGCAGCCGTTCTGGCCGACGGAACCGCCAAGAAGCTGGAGCGCTTCGCGCGTCCGGTTACCCTGACGCTGCCGGTCAATGCCGGTGCCAACGCCGATCTCGTAGGCGTGTACTACATTCCGGCCAGCGGACAACCCGAGTATGCCGGTGGCCAGACGTCCGCTGCGACGGTAACCGCCAATGTCTACCACTTCAGCACCTATGCCGCTCTGGAATACGACAAGACGTTCACCGACGTCAAGCCGACCCACTGGGCCTACGGCAACATCCGCACGATGGCGGCCAAGCACATCGTGCAGGGCAAGAACGCGGCACAGTTCGACCCATCCGGTCAGGTGACGCGCGCCGAATTCGCGGCCATGCTCGTCCGCGGCCTCGGCCTTGAGGGCAAGACCGGAACCGCAAGTCCGTTCCGGGATGTGCCGGCAGGCAGCTGGTATCTCTCCAGCGTGCTGGCCGCTTATGACGCCAAGCTGATTCAAGGCACGGATGCGGCGCACTTCAGCCCGTCCAAGGCCATCTCCCGCCAGGAAATGGCGTCGATGCTCGTCCGCGCGCTGGCGCTGAAGGGCATCTCCGTTCCGGCCGGCGGCAGTGCCGCCTCGGCCTACAGCGATGCCGCCTCGATCAGCGGCTGGGCACTTGATGCGATGAACACCGCGGTCGCCTCCGGCCTGATGAGCGGCAAGAGCGCCCTGCGGCTTGACCCGCAGGCGCAGTCCACCCGCGCCGAAGCGGCCGCCGTTCTGGCCCGCCTGCTCGCGAAGTAATCCCGTCCGCCGGGCCATGCCCGGCAGCCGGACGTAAGACCCGGATACAGACAACGGCTGAACCTTCCGTAAGACGGAAGCGTTCAGCCGTTGTTTTTTTGCCGCGTTCTAGAAGAATTCGTACAGATTCTCAAAATACGCCCGTTCCGTCCCGCTCACCCGGTAACGGGTATAGCCCTCGTAGAAGGCCGACAAATACGCCGGGTCCCGGAATGTGCGAATGGCGAGTGTCTCATCGTAGCGGGGATCGCCGATTGCCATTCCGGCCGCGTCGATCCACAGGCAGGCTTCGCCGCCGGAGACCAGCACATTGTCCGTCGTGCAATCGCCATGGATAAGCGCAGAACGGACGGAAGCGGGCCGGTTCCTCTCCAGCCGGACCAGCAGATCAGGGCTTCCCTCGGTCACGCCCTGTCCGACATAGTCCCCCGCCCGTTCCAGCCGGCCGGACAGCCAGTCTCCGGAATCGGCTTCCGGTTCGGAATGGTCCGGTTCTACAGCTTCCCACGGCAGTTTGTGCAGCTTCTGAAGCAGCCGACCGAAGCTGCGGATCAGCTTCTCCTTCTCCTCCGGCGTTCCCGCGTTTCGAAGCGCTGCGGTGAGCGTGATGCCCGGCTCGAAGGTCATCAGCAGATGGCTCCCGTCTGCGCTCTCGAAGTAACCGGCATACCGGGGAAGCGGGACTCCCGGGCGGCCGCCGTAAGCCTTCAGCGCCTTCGCTTCTTCCGCAAGCCACTTCCGGTAGCGGTGATCGGTTGCGCTTTTGAGCAGGTAGACGCCCTGGCCGGTTACGAGGCGGGTGACCTCCGAGGTGCCGCCTTGTTCCTCCAGCCGGTCAGTCGACCGGATAGCGCCGATCCGCTCCTCCATTTCCCGCTGCAATCGCTTATCCACGGTTCTCCAGAATCTCCTTCTTGGCCTTCCCGAGAGCGGCAATGACCCGGTCGCACCAGGCGTCGAATTCCGGGTCTTCTTCCTGAAGCTCCGGATGCGCCAGAATATGCTTCACCGTCTCCCGCATTCCCTGATCGAGCCGAATGCCGGCCGTGAAGCCCGGAACGAGGCGCTTCAGCTTGCTGTTGTCGAAGACGACGGAATTCGCCTTGTCGCCGAGCAGCCCGCCCCGCAGATCTCCGTCCCAGCAGTCCGCCAGAAATTCGGAGGACACATGCACAGCCTTCAGCGGAACATTCAGACTATCGGCGAGGATGCCGTAGATCTGATTCCAGGTCACCGTCTCGTCCGAGGTAATGCCCACCGCTTCTCCGATCGCGTGCAGGTTGCCCATCAGACCGACAAAGCCTTGGGCAAAATCGCGGCTGTGCGTCATCGTCCACAGCGAGGTTCCGTCGCCGTGAATCAGCACGGGCTTGTGCTCCAGCATCCGCTTGGCGACCTGCCAGCTCCCCCGGTTGCCGTGCACGCCCATCGGAATGAAGCGTTCGTCGTAGGTGTGGCTCGGCCGGACAATGGTAACCGGGAAGCCTTCTTCGCGGTAGAGACGCATGAGGTAGTCTTCGCAGGCGATTTTGTTGCGGGAGTATTCCCAGTAGGGGTTGCTGAGCGGCGTTCCCTCGTTCACCCGGTAATCGGACAGCGGCGTCTGATACGCCGAGGCCGAGCTGATGAAGATGAACTGCCGCGTCTTTCCTTTGAACAGCCGGTAATCTCGCTCCAGCTGCGCCGGTTCAAAGGCGATAAAGTCGGCTACGACATCGAAGCTGTGTACGGCAAGCAGCCGGGCGACCGTCTCTTCGTCGTTGATATCCGCCTGAATCGTCTGCACCCGCTCCGGCAGTTCTTCGTTCCGCGAACCCCGGTTGAGCAGATACAGCTCCCAGTCTTCGCTGCCGGCCAGCAGCCGCGTAATCGCTGTACTGATAATGCCTGTTCCCCCAATAAAAAGCGCTTTCATATGTAACGCCCCCCTGCTGAGATTGGAATGTCTTCATCATAACGAAGAACAGACCCGAAAAGCAAAAGCCTCCGGGTCCCGCCTCTCCTTGCGGCGCCTCAGGCGCGAAACAAGCTAGTCCATCTCCATAACCCCGATTTCCAGGAAGCTCTCGGCATCATAAAGCGTGTTGCAGTAAATATGAATCTGCTTGCCTATGACGTCCGCCAAGGAAGACCAGTTGTTGGCGATGGTGAATGACATCCGGTACTTGTAGTCCTGGCTCATCTCGGCCTGAACATACGTGGTCTGCTTCTGCAGCTTCAACCGGACCGCCTCAATCCGGATATAGTCGCTGGCCGAGGTGCGGACCTGAACGGCGTAATAGAGCGTGCCGTTGTCATACAGGATATGCTTGATAGTCCCGTTCTCGGCGACCTGAATCCGCAACGTATTGGGCTTCCCGTCCTGGCCGTAGGTAGGGCGTCCCTCGCTGTCATAGACGTCGATCCGGTCCTGGGCCGCCTTAAGGAGGAATCCGCTTGCTGGATCGAAGCTCCATAATTCCCCGCCGGTCAGCGGGCGGTTGATCGCAACCGGCTTCGCGGGATCGTCGAACCGGTACAGCAGCGTCCGCGCCTCCTGCTGATAGATAACGCCCCGGCCGCCGTCCGCCCAGTACAGCGGTCTCACCGATTCCGCGGAGCCGGACGTCTTGCCTGCGGGCGTCTTGTCCAGATAGTAGTCGCGGCCGACCGAGCCGTCGGGCAGCAGCTCCAGGCAGCGCAGGCCGGCAGCATCCCGGACCAGGTAGCGGTTGCCCTGTACCCACTCCGTCCGGACGCTGAGCTCCTCTGCCTTAGGAAGGAGCGCCACCTTCCGGTCCCGGACCGTCCAGTTCTTCCCTTGCGCAACCGACACATAGAGCTGGTCCTTTTGCCCGCTGCGCTCTTTGTAGTACACATACAAATTGCCGGCGGCGTCCTCCCCGATATAATCGGCAATATGGGTTCCGTCGGTATAGGCTTTTGGAGAGGAACTGCCCTCCTCGTTCCAGTAAGGGCGGATATAGCTGAGGTTGCGGATATAGATCACATTCCCCACGCGCATCACGCTCTTGCCGGTTGCTTCCGCTACGAAGCGAAGCGGAATCCAGGCACTGCCGTCCTTGAGAATCGGCGCCGCGAGCAGCGGCTTCTGTTCGCCGTTGATCAGCGCGGTGCCGCTGCCGATCTGGAGCGTCAAATTCAGATCGCCGCGAGAGCCGAGAATGGCAGAATCCTCCGGCCGGTACTCCACCTTAAAGCCCAGCGCCTCGAATAAGGCCCGGAACGGCACGAGCGTAACGCCCTTCACCACCATCGGGTCGCCCGGCAGCGATACCGGATGTTCATTGACCAGCACCGTTACTTGCTGCCCTGCGGCGGCTTCAGCCGGTCTCCCTGCCGCCATTCCTCCCCAAATCACCGCGATCAATACCCATACGGCCACTCCCCAACGCTTGCCGTGTTTCATTCCCTTCCCCCCCAGAACGGTTGACTTCTTCACGTCTTGCACAGACGCACTATGCCTGAGAGAGTACCATTAATGGCCTGGCAGGGACAAGGGGAAAATGCACAGCCGCCTTCCGCAGGAGGGAAGCGGAGGTTATTCCTCCGGCTCGCCGGCCGCTTCCCAGCGCGCGATCTCTTCCCGCACGCGCGGCGCCACTTCGGTGCCGAGCAGCTCAATGCCCCGCATAACGTCCGCGTGCGGCATGGTGCCAAGCGGCATGTGCAGGAAGAAGCGCGTGATGCCGACCTGCTTGCGCAGATGAATGATCTTGTCGGCGACCGTCTTCGGGTCGCCGACATAGAGCGCGCCCTCGGGACTGCGGGCGGCATCGTAGCTGGCCCGGGTATACGGCGGCCAGCCGCGCTCCCGGCCGATGACGTTCATGCTGGCCTGCGTGGACGGGAAGAAGCGTTCCGCCGCCTCCTCGGCCGATTCGCCGACAAACCCGTGCGAATGCGAGGCAACCGGCAGCTTCGAGACGTCGTGCCCGGCCTGGGCGGCAGCCCGCTTGTACAGCTTCACCAGCGGGGCGAACTGCAGCGGCCGCCCGCCGATGATCGCCAGCACGAGCGGAAGCCCGAGCAGACCCGCACGGATGACCGACTCGCGGTTCCCGCCGCTGCCGATCCATACGGGAAGCGGCTGCTGCACAGGACGCGGGTAGACGCCCAGATCGCGAATGGCGGGGCGATGCTTGCCCTCCCAGCTCACCCGCTCCGAATCCCGCAGCTTCAAGAGCAGCTCCAGCTTCTCCTCGAACAGTTCTTCGTAGTCGTCCAGGTCGTAGCCGAACAGCGGGAACGATTCAATGAACGAGCCGCGTCCGGCCATAATCTCCGCCCGGCCGCCGGAGAGCCCGTCCAGCGTCGCGAAATCCTGGAACACGCGCACCGGATCGTCCGACGAGAGCACCGTCACGGCGCTCGTCAGGCGAATGCGCTTCGTCTGGGCCGCGGCCGCCGCCAGCACCACGGCCGGCGAGGACGCCGCATAGTCCTCCCGGTGATGCTCGCCGACACCGTATACGTCCAGACCGACTTCGTCGGCCCGGACAATCTCCTCTACAATCTCCCGCAGCCGCTCGGCGTGGCTGATCGTCCGGCCGGTCGCCGGATCGGGCGTTGTCTCTACAAAAGTGCTGAGGCCAATCTCCATAAATGCTCCTCCTTCGCTGTTCTTCCTCTGCGCTAACGCTTTAACCTTATACCGCTATAATATAGTTGCGAACCGGCACCCGATGGAGTACGATGCGATATATCACCCGAAAGGAACCTAAAGCTGTGAAATGGAAAGCTAGAACGTTTGACTTTTCCCTTTTTGCCGCCGGCCTGCTTCTGGCGCTGGTTCCCGGGCGGCTCGTCGCGCCGGTGGATGTCTCGCTTCGGGCGCTTGTGGTCTTCTGGTTGTTCTCCATTATATACTACCGGTTCCGGATCACAACGGCCAGCGGGACGACGGCCATCGACTACGGCATCAACTATACCTGGGCGTTTGCCATCTATACCGGACCGGTTGGAGCATTCGCTTTTGAATTTCTATACGCCTTCTCCATCTACGCCTACAAGAAGCTTCGGGGCAAAGCCGACCCCGATGAAGGCCTCGATATGTTCTACAACATCGGCTCCTACACGGTGATCGGTTCGCTGTGCTACTACCTGTACACAGGCCTGTATTCGCTGTTCGATTACGCGCCTTACGGCGATTGGGTCCTGCTGGTTCTGCTCGTCGCCCTGTCCACCTTGTTCACCCATGTGAACCTGTTCATTACGTTCACGCTGTCGCGCGATCTGGATCTGCGGGACAAGGCCGCCAATCTGATCCGGAGTCCCAACTGGGCCGATCTCGCCAAGGTCTCCATCACCAATGCGATGCTGGCCGTTCTGCTGCGGGAGGAGCGTTGGGACATGATGATTCTCCTGTTCCTCCTGAACTATATTGTCAGCCTGTCGTTCTATTCCAAGTCGCAGAACATCCAGAACAAGTTCGAGCGCGACAAATTCGAGCAGATGGCGTACCGCGATTTTCTCACCGGCGTGCACAACCGAGCCTATATGGATCAGCGAATGAAGGAGCTCGACCGTTCCGGCGAGAGCATCGGCATTCTGGTCACCGATATCGACAAATTCAAGAAGATCAACGATACCTACAATCACGCCGTCGGCGACCGGGTGATCCGGCATCTGGCCGAATCGCTCCAGACCCGCCTGCGCACCGGCGATTACCTGTTCCGCAGCGGCGGGGAGGAATTCACCATCTTTCTGCGCGGCCGCAGCTACGACGAATGCCGGGAATGGACCCGGCGGCGGCTAGAGGAGATCGGCAGCAGCTCCGTGGAAGCGGAGTACGGTGACCAGACCACGACAATCCACTATACGGTCTCCTTCGGGCTGTATTACTTCACGGTGGGACGCAGCGTTATGATGGAGAGAGGGTATGTCTATGCCGACCAGCTCCTGCTGGAGTCCAAAAGACAAGGCCGCAACCGGCTGTCTGCGGCCTCCGACACTTCAGGGCCGGAGTCTTCGCCTCCGGCATGACTCTGCCCGGGAACAGCGGCTGGACCGCCGTCCGGGCTTTTTGCAAGCATTTTCATTTGAGCCGGGAATATGACATAATGAAGATGACGCCGCTTACAGGCGGCTATCCTTGCGCGAGGAGGCATTATCTCTTGAGAACGATTCAACTGGGAACAAGCACCCTGGAGGTGCCGGTAGTGGCGGTCGGCTGCATGCGGATCAATTCGCTGGACAAGACGCAGGCCGAGCGGTTCGTACAGACCGCGCTCGACGAGGGCGCGAACTTTTTTGACCATGCCGATATTTACGGAGCCGGGGAATGCGAGACGATCTTCGCCGAAGCGGTACATATGACGGACGCGGTCCGCGAGAAGCTGATTCTTCAATCCAAGTGCGGCATTCGCCAAGGCCAGTTCGATTTCTCAAAAGAGCATATTCTGAATTCGGTGGACGGCATTCTCCAGCGTCTGCACACCGATTATCTGGACATTCTGCTGCTGCACCGGCCGGATGCGCTGGTCGAGCCCGAGGAAGTGGCCGAAGCGTTCGACCGGCTGGAGTCGTCCGGCAAAGTGCGCCATTTCGGGGTGTCTAACCAGAAGCCGATGCAGATCGAGCTGCTGAAGAAGCATGTCAAGCAGCCGCTGGTTGCCAACCAGCTTCAGCTCAGCATCACCAACGCCACCATGATCTCGAACGGCATCAACGTCAACATGGAGAATGACGCCGCCGTCGACCGGGACGGAAGCATTCTCGACTACTGCCGTCTGCACGACATCACCATCCAGCCGTGGTCGCCGTTCCAGTACGGCTTCTTCGAGGGCGTGTTCCTCGGCAGCGGCAAGTTCCCGGAACTGAACGCGGCCATCGACCGGATTGCCGCCCGTTATAACGTCAGCGCGACGACCATCGCCATCGCCTGGCTGCTGCGCCATCCGGCCAAGATGCAGCCGGTCATCGGCACGATGAACCTGGAGCGTCTGATCGACTGCTGCCGCGCCGCCGACGTTCACCTGTCCCGCGAGGAATGGTACGAGATCTACCGCGCCGCGGGCAATGTACTGCCGTAAGCAAACGCACTGCCGTAAACAAACGCACTGCCGCAAGCAAGAGCGTCGGCCCTCTTCATGCCGGGAGAAGACGAAGACACGAAGGATAGCTCCTTCGTGTCTTTTCTTTGTCCAAATCCCCCGCTTGGCGAACAGCGGAGGGCCTGGACCGTCGTGCTGACCCGGTCTTGCGGGATCTTACCGGCTCTTCGGTCCGGACGTCCGGCCGTCAGGCCCGGCAGCGCGCTCCAGCAGCCAGACCAGACCGCCGGCGGCAAGGGTAACGGCAACCGCGAGCACAGCAGATCCGCCGGCATGCAGCAGGAGCACCGGAACCCAGAGGAGCGCAAGCGAGCGGTGCACACTGCGCGTCCATTTATTGCGCACCTTACGGATTATCACTCCGTAGGCAGCCAGAGCCGCGAGCAGCACCAAGGCGGCCAGACCGGAATAGATGTGGCTGTCTCCCGGCTTATTCAGCAGAAAGTAGGTCCCGTGTACGGCAATCAGCGCCAGCGCGGCCCAGCCCAGGAAGGGATGGAGCTTGCTTAGAAGCCTGGCCCCTTGGCGCACCGGAGCCGAAGGCGATTTCCGCTTGCGTCTGACCCAGAACCAGGAGAATGAGGCCGCGCCGAGGAACGGGACCGCCGTTCCCATTCTTTTAAACCACTCTTCGCCCCCTTCTCCCCCGCGCGGATGAGGCAAGCGTACGCCGCCGGCCGGTCCGGCGCCTTGGTGAAGAACTCCGACTGTCAGCAGGACGGCAGCAATCAACCCGGCGATCATCCCCGGTATCCATATTCTTCGGCTTGAACTCATTTCCATCCACCCCTTCTCCCCAGATTGGTCTCAGCTTAACACGGCTCTATTAAAATTTTATGAACTCTTCATAAAGGATTCCGTTAGAGGGTAATGGGAGATAGCAGCAATGCGGCATTACGGCTACCCCATCATGTCAGGAGGCCATACCTTATGAAATCAGCCCTACTCATCATCAATCCTTCGTCCGGGCGCGAAGAAGCGCTCGGCTATGCGCATCAGGCGGAACGGGTGCTGCGGGACGCCGGATACGAGACGGAAATCAAGCAGACCGGCGGGGCGGGCGATGCCACCCGTTACTGCCTGTCCGCCTGTGAAGCCGGAGCCGACCTCGTCGTGTCGATCGGCGGCGACGGGACCCTGCATGAGACGATCAACGGCCTGCGGGGCCGGAGCCGGCTGCCCCGGCTGGGAATCGTTCCGCTCGGAACGGTCAATGATTTTGCCCGGGCGCTTCATCTTCCGCTCGATCCGTCCGAGGCGATCCGCACGCTGGCCTCGCCGCACACCCGGCCGGTGGATGTCGGGGTAATGAACGGCCAGCTCTTCATCAACGTGGTCGCGGCGGGCACGCTCGCGGAATCGCTGTCGGCCGTTACGCCCGGCGACAAGTCCCGGATGGGCGCTTTTGCCTATGTCAAGGAAGGCGTGAAGGAACTGGCTTCCCCGACCAGCCATCCGCTGATCATCCGGACCGGAGGCAGGGAGTGGACGGCGGATTCGCCGCTCTTCCTTGCGGCCCTGACCAATTCGGTCGGAGGCTTTGAACGTCTGGCTCCCGATGCCGAAGTCGACGACGGTCTGCTGCACTGCTTCCTGGTGCGCGACCTGTCGCTGCTGCGCACCCTGACGGCAGGCCTGTCGCTTCTGTTCGGCAACCTGAAGAACCACCCGGATGTGACCTATTTTACCGCCAAGGAAGTCTCGGTCACTTCCTCCGCCCCCGTCCGGACGAATGTGGACGGCGAGGACGGCCCGCCGCTGCCGATCTCGCTCAGCCTTCTGCCCCGGCGGATCTCTGTGGTCGTTCCGGCCTCCGATTGAAGACCGCTCCGTTTCTCGTATATGATGGAGGTATCCATCTGGATACAGGGAGGCTTACAGAACGTGGCTGTACTCATCAATGAACAGATCCGGGCCGCCGAGGTGGATCTCACCGGCCTGGACGGAGAGGCGCTCGGCGTCGTGTCCCGGGAAGAAGCGCTGGCCCTCGCCAGAGCCGCCAAGGCCGACCTCGTCTGCACCTCGCTCCTGAGCAGTCCTCCGCCCTGCCGTCTCGCCGCCAAGGGCACCGGCAAAGCCCGGACGCCCAAGCCTACAGCGCCGGGCGCGGCGGCAGCCAAGGCGAAGGAGCTTCGCCTTACGCCCGGCATCGAGGAGCATGACTACAGGGCGAAGCTCCGCCAGGCGGACAAGCTGCTGCGCGGCGGAACACCATTGCAGCTCGTCGTCCGGACTGCCGGCGCCAAGGAGGCCGGCGCTGCCAAGGCGGTGCTGGAGCGGCTGCTGGCCGACCTCAAGGAGGCCGGCGTTCGCGAGAGCGGCATTCAGACCAGCGGCAAAGGCGCGCAGGTGAAGGTGAACCCGCGTTAGCGGGACGCCCGCCAGGCGCTGCGTTCGGGTCCGGACGCCGGACTCGGGACGCGGGGAGCGCGGCTCGGAACTCCGGGAGCGCCCCTGCTCTACCGCCTGCGGGATGCTCTCCGCCCTGCGGCGTCCTGCGGCGGGTCTGATCCGCCGCTTGGCCTATAGCACAACATCCCCGTTCCACGATGGAACGGGGATGTCCTTTTTTTACTTCATCTCATCCTTCAGCGTCCGGACCCAAGTCTCTCCGCCGCTCTTGCGGTCGGCTTCATGTGATTGCGTCGCTTCCTGAATGTCGCCGAACGCCCAGTAGGACGCCGGTACATCCGGGAACTGCGGGGCAAGACCGGCCAGCGGTCCGCGGTACAGCATCCGGTTAATCATCGTCACGGCTTCAGCGCGCGTGATCTTCAGATTCGGCTTGAATGTGGCATCGGGATAGCCCGACACGAACTTGCCGCCGTACAGACTCTCGATTGCATTCGCCGCCCAATGGCCGCTTAGATCGGCAAAATGCGGCGTGACGGCAGGCTTCACGTCAAGCTTCAGGAACTTCGCCATGACCGCCGCGATTTCACCGCGCGTCACCGGCTCCTCCGGCCGGAAGGTTCCGTCCGCATAGCCGCTGAAATAAGCGTTCCCGGCCGCGATGCGGATGTAGTTCGCCGCCCAGTGGCCGCTTGGCACATCCTTGAAGACCGGCGCTGCGCTCGGCTGCGCGTTCTCGGTCAGACGGGCGACAATTGCCGCGAGCTCCGCGCGCGTCAGGCTCTTCGCCGTCTTGAACTGTCCGTCCGGGTAGCCCAGAATGTAGCGCTGGTGCTTCAGTTCGCCGTAGCGGTTGGAGTACACCTTCAGCTTCGCCGAAGATGCCGCCTTTGCCGGCTGCGCCTGGCTGCCGCCCGTCAGGGCCGCCTTGACTTCGTAAGCCTGCTCGGCCCCGCCGAGCTGCGGCCATTGTACAGTCAGTTCACGGTGGCCGGTTTGTCCCGGCGCCAGCCGGTCCACCGGCCAGGTTACCGTGCTGCCGGCCACAATGCCGCCGTCCGCACGGACAACGACGACGCCTTCCGGCAGCGTAACTTCAAGCGTTCCACCGACCAGCGTACCGATACCGTTCTGAGCGTAATCGACGGATACGGTGGAGGTCCCGCCCTCTTCCACCAGATTGCGGTCAAGGCTGACCGACACGGACGGGGCCAGGATCGGGCCATCCGGCTCCGAAGCCGGGAGAGCCGTCCGTTCGGTTACCGGAGCCAGGGAAATGTCGTGGCGCACCAGTTCGGTCTCCACGGGAATGGTCTGGCTGGTATACGTCTCATAGCCCGGCTTGCTGACGACCAGATAGTAGTCGGTATGCGGATAGACCATATAGGCGTACAGCCCCTGCGCGTTGCTGGTCTGTTCCGGGCTCGCATTGTCATTCGGGGCAAAGCCCGGAATCGCCGGGAGCGTTACGGGCGAGCCGGCCTTGCTGCCGTTGCGCGCCGTCTGCGCATAATAGAGCGTTACGGTTGCGCCTTCCACCGGCTTGCCGGTTACGCGGTCTGTAATGGCGCCGTACGGGTCAACCAGTTCTTCCGAAATGTTCATTTCCCCGTCCGCCGTTACCTTGACTTCGCTCTTCTGAATCGTAATTTCCTGACCCGGCCCCACTTCATACCGAATCTCCATTACATAGGTTCCCAGAGCCAGACCGTCGGCGCTGAATACGCCGCTTGTCTCGGTCGAGAAGGCTTTGGGCGAACCGTTCTCCAGAATATATTGTCCGGTTGCCGCATCCTTGAGATAAACCTTCGTTTTGCGGATCAATTCTTCGGATACGGCGCGGGTTCCGCCTTCCGGTTCTTTCATCAGAATGATGCCGGTTGCGGTCTTGGCGGAATCGTAATTCTCCTGACCGGTGCCGCTCACCGAGCCGACTTCGGCTGTCTGCTTGTATGTGACCGGCGTCGGAACGCCGCCGACCATAACGTTCTGGGTTACTTCCACGGTATAGACCGCGCTGCCTTTGGGCACCGCAACCGAGTAGGAACCGTCCGCGCCCGTTACCGCCGTCTCGTCAAAATCAACGCCAGGCGTAATGACATTGTCGCCGTTCAGATCCAGCGTCACACGGACGGTCGCGCCGGCGACCTTCTCATTGGCGTTGCCGCGGGTAATGAAGCCGCTGACGACAGCCGGCTGGAAGGTAACCAGAATCTCGTCCTTCGCATGGAGGCCCTTCGTCAGATCGAGCGCTTCGGCTTCCACCTGCACCTTTTGTTCCTGATTGGAAGAGAGGTCCGCCGACCGGTAGGTCGTCGCCGCCCGTCCCAGCGCGTCGGTCCGCACACGGTCGGAGCCGACAAAGGTGCCGAGGCCCGAAGGCACGGAGAAGACCACTTCCGTGTCCGGCACCGGCATGCCGCTGCTGTCGGTCAGCACAGCGCTCAGTTCGGTCGTCGAGCGCCCGTCGCCGACGATGCGGTCCGGCGCCGCCTGGAGCGAGAGTGAATACGCCAATACCCGGAAGCCGTTGTCGGCCAGATTTGTCTCGGCCGGAAGCAGGGTACCGTCTGCTTTGTAGGCTTGGAAGGTTGCCGTATAGGTGCCTGCCGCCAGCGGCGCTGTCAGCAGATAGCTGGTGTTCTCCCACTGCTTGTAGCCGTCTTGCAGATAAGTGGACGGATTGCCCAGCACAAGAGTGACCGTGCCGCCTTCAATCTGTGCCTTCACCGTCTGGGCCTGCAGCGAACTGACGGCCGAGAGCTTCAGGCCATAGCCGGGAACGGCTGCTGCAAGCGTGCTGTCGCCTTCCGGCTTGTTGCCGGTCCACCCGTTCAGGGCTTTATTCATCTGAATCGTCACCTGCATCGGCGCGCTGGTCTGCCCGTCCGCATCGGTCACCGTGAAGCTGAAGCTGTCGGTGCCTGAGGTGAATGCCGGGTCCGGCGCATACAGGTAGGAGCTGCCGCTCTGGAGCGTCAGCACCCCGCGGGTCGGCGGGCTCGTAATCTGGTAGACCAGACCGGTGACCGTCTCGCGGTCGCTGCCCTGAAGCTCGATTATCGCCGTTCCGGCACCTTCGTTGAGGTCGACCTGCTGCGGCGAAGCGACCGGGACGCCGTTATAGGCGATCGTGACTTGACCTGCTTCCGCAGCATCCTGTCTGCCGTCATGTGCCTTCCAGGGGAAGGTCACAACGGAACCGGCTGGGAGCTCGGCATCCGGCGTGAACGTCAGACTGCCAAGATTGGAGAGCGAAACGGTATTGACGCCCGGCGTCAAATACACAGCCTCCGACACGCTGGTGTACCACAGCTTGCCGCTGCCGGCGAAGTCGGCAGGCAGTTCAATCGTTATATGATCCAGCGCATCGCCCTCGACGTCGCTGTAGGCGGGGGCGACGGTGAAATCAGCGGCGGTGAAAGCGACGCTGTCCCCGCTGAGTCCCGTCTTCTGAACCGTTCCCGATACCGGGGGCGAATTCAGGAAGAGCGTCACGTTCTGCGGCGCAGCGGCGTATTCCTTGCCGTCCGAGGCAGTCCATTGCCAGACGGCTGTTCCGGTGAAATCCGGGGCCGGCACAAAGACAAGCTGTCCGACCTGCGCCGCGGGAATGATCTGTCCGGCCGTAACCGGCGTTCCGTTCAGCTTAAGCGTTCCGGAAGCGGCGTCCGGCAGCGTGACCGCCTTGATGGCCGACAGCGGCTCGCTGTTGGAATCCGAATAGGAGGCGGTTGTAAAATCCGTCAGGGCAAAGCTCAGATTGGAGCCCTTGACGCCATCTTTGGTAACCGGCCCGATCACCGGAGCCGTATTTGCCGTCAGCGTCACCGCCGCGGCTGACGCGGCATACTGCGAAGCGTCCTTGCCGTTCCATTGGAAGCTGACCGTTCCACTGAATCCGCCGGCAGCGGCGGTCGGAACGAAGCGCAGATTGCCGATATCGGCAACCGGAATTTCCTGGTTGACGGCTACGTCCGTTCCGTTCAGCACCAGCTTGCCGGCCGAGGCCGCCGGCAGCGACTCGAACCGGATCCGAGTCAGGGCTGGGCCGTTGGAGGCGCCGCTCAATTTGGTGAAGACGGCTTTGAAATCGGCAGACGAGAAGCCCAACGGCTCATACTGGAAGGCTGCCTTGTTCACCGGTCCGGTCGCCGGATCATTCAGAGACGTGTAGGTGACCGCTTGGGAAGCCTGGGACCAGTCCGAAGACTGATAGCCGGTTCCGTTGCCGACCGCCTGCACCTTCACCGTGTAGTTGCCGGTAGCCAATTCGCGGTCGGCCAGTTCAATCGACAGGGAGCTGCCGTTGTCGATGTCGCCGCCGATCTGAAGGTTGTTCGAATCAAAAATCTGCACCTTATACTTCACCGCATTTGGTACAGCCGCCCAGCTTACGACCGTGCCGCTGACCGACGGGACCGGCGCAGGCAGCTTCGCCGTGATAACGGACGAATCGGTGGCAGGCACCGATGGATTGCCCGCCTGGTTCACTACACTTGCCGAAAGGCTGATGTTCCCTGCCGGCCAGGCGGACACATCCATATCCACGGCATAGCCGCCGGACTGAACGGTTGCGGTGTAGGCATGGGTCGTTCCCGCGCTGTCCGTCACCACAATATTGACGGTCTGTCCCGCTTCCGCACTTGTAGTGCCGCTGACCCGGACTTGGGTCAAGTCTTCGTCGCCTGCGGTCAGCTTGCCGTCTGCGCCGTCGCTGATTGAAGCGGTAATGGTAGGCGAAGAAGCGTTGTTGTATTCCTGCGGGTTGCTGAACACCCCGCCAGCAGCGCCAAAGTTGACCGAGAACAAACGGTCGCTAAGCGCCCCTTCATTCCCCATCGTCACGTATACCGTGCTGACCGGCGCCGTGTACGACGCAATGGCTGATGCGGAGTTATCAAAGCTCCGGTCTGGCAGACCGGAGGAGATCCCCAAGAACCGGGTTTTATTGCCTACCGTACTGATGGTCAGTCCGCAGGACCGGTCTTTTGTATACTTGGTGAACCCGGCCAGTTCAACAAATTCCTTGCGTGTGCTGCTGCTTCCGTCGATATCAATAACCGTTGTATAGAAATTATACAAGGATACCGGATTCGACGATCCGCCGAGCACAAAGTCGATTTTGTAATCGACCGATCCCGTACTGCCCGTCGTTGTAAGCATCGGGTTCAGACGCTTGTTGATGCTGGCGTTGCCGTCGGTCTGATCGACATCCCCGACCGTCATCGTATTGGTCACGCCCGTAAGGGTGAGCAGCGCGTCTACGGTCACTCCGTCTTTGGTCAGCACATTGCTGTACCGGTAGACGGCGTTCTGTTGATTGGCCGTTCCGCTTACCAAAGTCGGTACGCCGAAATTCATCTGGTTGTATTCGACATTCACGAGCGTCGCCGGAGCGGCGCTGGCCCTTTCCGCAGGAATGACTCCCGCCCAGATGGATATAAGCAGCAGCACGCAGAGCGCCGCGTGTTGACTTTTGGCAAGCCAGCCTGAAGTTCTGGTCATTCGACTTATCCTCTCCCTTGTTGAGTAATAGATTTCGGCTGAAAGTTACGGGACAGGAAGGCCCTTTCCCGCCTTGTCGCCAAATTAATTTATCGGATTAACCCTACAAATTAATTAGATTTAAATTCTTATTAAATCCGGCAAAAAAGCCGGAAAACCCGGCGAACTGCCCGGGGTCTCCCGCATCTTTCGCATAAAAGGCTCCGCCTGGGATCAAGCTATCCTTTAGCGCCCATCCCGGGCGCAATTTGAGTGCAAGGAGCGATCTCCCATGGCCAAGCCGGACAACCGCGCCGACAATGTGGCGCATCTGCAGAAGAATATCCAGAATACGCAGCAGAATCTGCATGAAGCCGAATCATACTTGAACGAATTCGCCTCCGAAATCGGCGGTGAGGAGAAGAGCCGGATCGAGGCCAAGAACGAACGCCGCCGCGAGAGTATTGAAGGCTTCCGCGAGGAAGTCAAGGACGAGGCCCGGCACAGCGAAGAATAGGCCCGTTCAAGCGCAAACGGCGTCCCGCCCGCCTGAGTCACACAGGTGAGCCGGACGCCGTTATTCATTCAGCAGGAGGTTCCATGGAGGGCAGAGCCATCGACGGCCGCTCGGCAGCCTTCAGCACGACCGGCCGGTCGCCATGCCGCAGCTCCAGCTCTTCGCCTTCCAGCAGCGTGTAGACCGTCTCCTCCCGGCCGATACGCACCTCCAGCAGACAAGCGCGGAAGGAGACGCGGAACCGGCAGCTCTGCCACTGTGAAGGCAGACGCGGCCGGAAAGAGAGCTGGCCGCCCGGCAGGCGCAGGCCGCCGAAGCCGTGGACGATGGACATCCAGGAACCGGCCATGGCTGCGGTATGCAGACCGTCCTTGGCATTGCGGTTAATGTCGTCGAGGTCCATTCGCACCGTCCGGTCGAAATACCCGTACGCGCTCTCCAGCTCCCCGACCTCGGCCGCTACGATGCTGTGAATGCAGGGCGACAGGGAAGAGTCATGCGTCGTCAGCGGTTCATAATAGGCGTAATTGCGCACCTTCTCCTCCCGGGTGAACTGCTCGCCCAGGAGGAACAGCGCCAGCACAACGTCGGCCTGCTTCAATACCTGATGACGGTAGATGACCAGCGGATGATAGTGCAGCAGCAGCGGGTACTTGTCCGCCGGCGTGTTCTCGAAATCCCAGCGCTTCTTGGTCAGGAACGTATCGTCCTGGGCGATGATCCCGAGCTTCTCCTCCCGGGGGATGAACATCCGCGCGGCGCCTTCCCGCCAGAGCCGGGGCTCCTCTTCCGTGAGCCCGATGGCTTCGGCCAGCCGCTCATACTCCTTCGGGTAGGACTCCCGCAGCAGATCGGCCGTATCGGCCGCATACTCCAGCTGGCTGCGGACCATCAGGTTCGTATAGGCGTTGTTGTTGACGATCGCCGTATATTCATCCGGTCCGGTAACGGCATCAATGCAGAAGGCTCCGCCGCGCGCCGGGTTGAAATGGCCAAGATCGGCCCAGAACCGCGACGTCTCGAACAGCATCTCCGCTCCCTGGTTCACAAGGAACGCGGTGTCCCCGGTCGCCAGCACGTACTGGCGGATGGCATAAGCGATATCGGCGTTGATGTGGGCCTGCGCCGTTCCGGCCGGGAAGTAGGAGGAATTCTCCTCTCCGGCAATGGTCCGCCACGGATAGAGCGCCCCTTTCTGCGCCATAATGCCCGCGCGTTCGCGCGCTTTGTCCAGTGTATGATAGCGGAACTCCAGCAGCTTGCGGGCAATCTCCGGCATGATGAAGGTGAAGAACGGCATCATGTACATCTCGGTGTCCCAGAAGTAATGGCCCTCGTACCCTTCCCCGGTCAGCCCCTTGGCTCCGATATTGGTTACGCCGTCCCGGCCGACGGATTGCAGCAGTTGAAAAGCATTGAACCGGATGCCCTGCTGAAGCGCCGGGTCGCCCTCGATTTCGATATCCGCCCGTTTCCAGAAGTCGTCCAGATACGCCTTCTGCGCCGCAAGCAGCGGCTCGAAGCCCTCGCGGACCGCCGTCCGGTGAAGCTCTTCCGCTCTTGGCAGCAGCTCCTCCTCCGGGTAATCCCTGGAGGTATGGTAGCCGATGTACTTGGTCAGCACCGCTGTCTCGCCGCTTCGGAGCGGGACGCGGAATTCCTCGGTCAGCCGCTGTTCCGCCGCTGTCCGGCTTCGCTCGAAGCCCGGCGGCGCGGACAGCTCATGGCTCATCGTCGTCAGCAGCACGAACCGCGTATGCCGGGTGCGCTGGCGCACCCAGGAGAACGCGCCGCCGTGCTCCATTCCTTCCGGCAGCAGGCTCGGCAGCCCGCCCCCGGCCCCGAGCCGGGGATCGCCCTCCGTATTCAGCGGGCGGGCGATGGTCCCGTCGACGGCAGAGGCGAAGGTCAGCGTGCCGTCGAAATTAAGCGCCTTGGCCTCATAACGGATGGCGGCCAGGTGCTTGTTGCCGAATGCGGCCAGCCGGGTAAGGGTCAATCGGACCCGGCGGCCCTCCGGCGACTCCCAGTCCACCTCCCGGCGGAGGATGCCCCGCCGCATATCGAGCGTGCGCTTGTAGGCGAGCACGGTTCCGGTGTTCAGATGAAAGGTCTCGCCTTCGACGGAGAGGCCGATGATTTTGGCGTCCGCCACGTTCAGCATGGCCTGGTTCACCACCGCGAAGCCGTAGGCGCCCTCGGGATAGACAATCGGCTCGGCATCGTAGAAGCCGTTCAGATAGTTGCCGCTGACCGACGTTCCCCGCTCCCCGTGATAGCCTTCCTCCAGATTGCCGCGCATCCCGATATAGCCGTTGCCGATGGCGAACAGGCTCTCGCTGCGCTGATTCTCTTCGTCCTCGTATCTCTCTTCTTCGAGAGTCCAGTCCCGGTACGGATACAGCGGTTCGGGATGGATGTAGGGTTTCATTTTCATAATCGTCCGGACTCCTTTCCGTCGTCAGCCTTTGACCGATCCGCCCATGAGGCCTCTGACAAAGTATTTCTGCAGCAGGAAGAAGATGGCGAGCGGCATCAGCATCGAGATAAAGGCCGCAGAGGTCAGAAGGTGCCAGTCGTTGCCGCGGGAGCCGACGAGGTCGGCAATCTTCATCGACATGACCTGCACATCCGGCTGGTTGCCGATAAAGATCAGCGAGACAAGATAGTCATTCCACACCCAGAGGAACTGGAAGATCCCGATCGACGCCAGCGCCGGCACCGACAGCGGGAGAATCAGCCGGCTGAAGATGGTGAAATGGCTGGCGCCGTCAATGAAGGCCGACTCGAACAGGTCCTTCGGCAGCTGGCTGATAAAGTTGTACATAAAGTAGGTGACCAGCGGCAGGCCGAACGCCGTATGGGCCAGCCAGATGCCGAGATAGCTGCCGTTCAGGCCGAGCGCTGTGTAGTCTTTTAGAACCGGGATCAGCGCCACCTGCAGCGGAATGACAAGCATGGCGATAATCGTGACGAACATCGTCCGGCGGCCCGGGAAGCGCAGCCAGGCGAATGCATACGCGGCGAAGGAAGCGATCAATACCGGAATAATCGTAGCCGGCACCGCGATGGTCAGCGTATTCCAGAACGCCTGGGACAAGCCGGTGCCTTTCTCGGTCGTCACGCTGCCGTCGGCGTTCTTCAGCTTGTACTCCTTGCCGGACAACACCGCTTTGTAGTTATCCGTTGTCAATTCCGGCTTCGTCACCCAGCCTTCGGTCATCACGCTGACGGTGCGGGCCCGGCGGTTCTCCCACATGAGCCGCTTGCCGTCCTGCATCACCCCCGCTTTGAGCTGGGCGTCGGTATACGTCTTGCCGTTGACTTCGATCGGTCCCCGCAGATCCACGTCTTTGGACAGCTTGATGACATCTCCGGACGCCTTGTATTCCTGGTGAGGGAACACCTTCCACCATCCGGTCTCCAGAATATCCGCCGCCGGACGGAACGAGGAGATCAGCAGGCCGAGCGTCGGAATGAGCCAGATGAAGCAGATGACGCCGAGCACGAGATTGACGACCGTCTTGCTGCCTTTTCTCTTCTTGGTGCCGACCATATCAGAACCCCCCCTGCTTGCGGAACTGGCGCAGATTGATAAGGATAACGGGCAGGACCGCAATCAGCAGCACAATGGCAAGCGTCGAGCCGTAGCCGAAGTTGCGGTACATGAAGAACTGCCGGTAGAACTGGGTCGCGACGACCTCTGTATCGTATTGACCGCCCGTCATGACCATGACGACGTCAAAAATTTTCAGTGTGAAGACAATAATGGTGGTTGTTACCGTCAGAATGGTGCTGGAGATAAACGGAATGATGATCCGGAAGAAAATCCGGACTTCGCCGGAGCCGTCCACGCGCGCCGCTTCCAGAATGTCGTCCGGCACTCCCTTGATCGCAGCGGAGAAGATGACCATCGCAAATCCCGTCTGCATCCAGATCAGAATCAGAATCAGGAAGAAATTGTTCCAGGGCTGCAGCATGCTGGTCCAGGCCTGCGGCTGTCCGCCGAAGAAAGTCACGATAGCGTTCAGCAGACCGATCTGCTCGTCGCCCGGCTGATAGTAATACACGAATTTCCAGATGACGCCCGCTGCCACAAAAGAGATCGCCATCGGCATGAAGATGATCGACTTGGCCACCCGCTCATAGCTGCTCCGGTCGGCCAGGATGGCAATCAGAAGGCCGAAGGCGACGCAGGCCAGCGTGCCGACGAACACCCAGAGCAGGTTGTTGCGCAGGGCCGTGCCGAGCAGCCGGTCGCTGAAGATCGCGGCGTAGTTGCTGAGCCCGACGAACTTGTCGGACGAGGCATTGAAGAAGCTGAGGTAGAGCGTGCGCAGCGCCGGAAGCACCAGCAGCCAGCCCAGCAGCAGCACCGCGGGTCCCACGAAGATGAACGGGAGGATACGTCGGCGGACCGCGTCGGAGAATTGCTCGGCCGCATAGTTCAGGGTGTAATAGATCAGGTAGATGCCTACAATGCCCCACAGCACAGCCAGCAGCGCCGTTACAATCGGGTTCAGGGTGGAATCCCGGAAAAACTTGAAGATCAGTCCGTTGACCGCAATGTTGGCCAGCAGTATGCCCACGGATATCAGCACGGCCCGCGGGCGGACTCCCCGCTTGGCTTGTGTCTCCATACGCGCTCCTCCTATCGGTTGCTTGAATGACGGTCCCTATACAAAAGGGGCGGGGCCTTCCCGCCTCCGCCCCCCTCGTTATTCCCTTGGCTCCGGCCCTAGCAGGCGCCGGTTCTATTTGTCCCAGCCATTCTGGACCTGCTGCAGCGCCTGGTCCAGCGTCGCCGTGCCGCTGACATAGTCGGTCATGCCCTTCCAGAAGCTGCCGGCGCCTACCTTGCCCGGCATCAGGTCGGAGCCGTCGAACCGCAGCGTCGTGGCATCCTGCACCAGCTGGGCCATGCGGCGGTCGGATTCCGACTGGTACCAGTCGAGCGAAGCGTCATTCATCGGCGCAATGACGCCGCCGGACTCGACCCAGCTCTTGATCGACTCGCCCGTTGTGAAGAATTCCATGACAGCCCGCACTTCCGGACGGTCGCTGAACATCGCATAGATGTCGCCCGCTACGAGTACCGGCTTGCCGTACTGTTCGTCGATCGGCGGCAGGTAGAACCAGTCATAGTCTTCATCGACCTTGGCCGTCTCGGGGAAGAAGCTCGTAATGAAGTTGCCCATCAGGTTGAACCAGGCTTTCGGAGGATTCTCGAACATCGGCTTCGGCGCGTCGCCAAAGGCCGTCGTGACGATGGACTTCGTCCCGCCGTACACATAGTCGGGGTTCATCCAGATCTTGGACATGATCTCCGCCGCATTCTTCACCTCGGGAGAAGTGAACGGCAGTTCGCCTTTGACCCACTTGTCGTAATTCTCCGGCGTCGTAGTACGCAGCATAATGTTCTCAATCCAGTCCGTTGCCGGCCAGCCGGTAGCCGCGCCGCTCTCAATGCCGATCGCCCAGGCCGGGTCGCCGTCCTTGGCAATCTGCTCTGTAAGCGCCATCAATTCATCCCATGTCTGCGGTACGGTGTAGCCCGCTTCCTCGAACTGCTTCTTCGGGTACCAGACCAGGCTCTTCACGTTGCTGCGGTTCCAGATGCCGGCCATAATCTTGCCGCTCTTGCCGTCCATCGTCGCCATATCCAGCCAGCTCTTGTTGTAGTTGGTCTTCAGCTTCTCGGGGTCCAACACCTGGTTCAAGTCGATCACCTTGCCGGTCTTGGCGATGGCGGCCAGCAGGCCCGGCTGCGGAAAGTCGGCGATATCCGGCGCGTTGCCTCCGTCCACGCGGACGTTGATCGTGGCCTCGAACTCCTTGGAGCCTTCGTACTGGATATCAATGCCCGTCTTCTTCTCGAAGTCCTCGATGCTCTTCTCGAATTTCTTCTGGTCGGCATCCACGAACGGGCCGAACATGGTGATTTTCTTGCCTTTATATTCGCCGTTCAGCGCTTTCTGGAGCGGGCTGTCGGCCGAAGCGGCCGCGCTGGCCGCCGGAGCCGCACTGGCCGCAGGCGTTCCCGCATCGGAGGCCGGAGCCGTGCTCGGCGAAGCGTTGTTGTTATTATTGCCGCAGCCAGCTGCCAGCATAGATAAGGAAAGGCCAACCGCTGCCAGTGTCGAAAGTCTGCGTCCTGTCTTTTTTGTCATCTTCCCATACATCCCCTTTTGGTGGTTTGGTGAGAATGGCCTGCCAACGTCTCCGGAAGCCGGCGCGCCGCCGGTCTTCCCGCCCGGTCCTTATGGCCCGGGCACACCCGTGCGATGGACGGGATCACCTCCTTGTCAGAGTCTAAGTCAACCATTGACGAACCGTTGGATTGAAAAGCTTTTCACAAAGTCCGGAGAAAAGCCCTTGTTCAAGGGGCACCTCTCTCCCGGGACGATTCCCGGACAATCAGCCGGTGCGGCATCTTCTCGCGCAGCACTTCTACCTTCCCCGTCGTCAGCAGCTCGTGCAGCTTCTCCGCCGCCCGGTAGCCGAGCTCGTAGATCGGCTGGGCAATTGTCGTCAGCTTCGGGATGAACATGCCCGCCATCCGCAGATTGTCGAAGCCGATGACCGATACCTGACCCGGCACCAGAATGTTCCGGTCCTTAAGGTAGGAGATCGTGCCCATGGCGAACTCGTCGGCGACGCAGAATACCGCTGTCAGAGACGGATAGGCAGTGAACAGCTCATGCGCGGCCTGATAGGCCTCCTCGAACCGGTGATTCGCGTTCTTCACCCGTCCGGCGTTGTCTTCCAGCCCCGCTTCGGCAAGGGCCCGGACGAACCCGGCGTACCGCGGAGGGCCCGCGATGGAATCATGGTGGCTGAAGCCGATCATGCCGATCTCCCGGTGGCCGAGGTCAATCAGGAACTTCACGGCGTCGTAGGCGGCCGCTTCGTCGTCCACTTCAATGCTCGGCACCTCGTGCTCGTCGGAGTGGGTCGACAGCAGCACGAACGGGATGCGGCAACGGGTCAATCGCTCGTGGTACTCGGGATAAAGCCTGTCGCTTGCCAGCACAATGCCGTCCACCTGCTTCTCGTGAAAGGCGTCGATATAGGCAAGCATCCGTTCCTGGTCCCGGTCGGTGTTGGAGATCATCAGGCTGTACCCCAGCTTGTTGCAGGCATCCTGCATGCCCCGGATAATGCCGGCGTAATACAGGTTCTCGATGTCGGGAATCAGCAGCCCCAGCGTGAATGACTTCTTATAGATCAGCCCCCGGGCAAAAGCGTTCGGTTGATACTGAAGCTGCCGGATCGCCTCGAGTACCCGGTCCCGCTTGCTGGCGACGACGGTCTCCGGCGCGTTCATGACGCGCGACACAGTGCTGATGGATACTTCGGCCAGTCGGGCCACGTCTCGAATGGTTGCTTTCATGCTAAAGCTCTTCTTTCTGCAAGTCGTGTTTCCGGCTGCGATTAGTGTTTTGGCAACTGCTTTGGTAACCTTTTCAACCCGAATTATAGCAGGATATCTTTCCGATGGCAACAGAAATTTAAGCGCTTACATTTTATCTTGGCAAGGGACCTCTCCGGCCCCGCCGAAGCGGTCTTCCTCCGCGGCGCCCCTACTCCGGGCCGCCGATGGCCCGGTACAGATCCTCCGGCCGGGCCCGATAGACCGGGTAGTCCCGGCCGTAGAACGGGACGGTGCCGGCGGCGGCGAAGCCAATCCGCTGAAGGCTTCGGTCGCCGTCGCCGGTAACCGCAATGGCCCCGATCTCCTGGACGTCGATGCCAGCGGCCCCCAGACGCCGGAGCTCGTCCGGGATGGCCCGGATAAGGCTTCGGGCATAGGCCCGCCGCTGCGGGGAACGAATGTCCACGATTAGGGAAATCAGGTAGAGCCACACCGGACCGGGGTTGCGGTAATCCAGCAGATGGGCCGTCAGCTCATCCTCCTCCAGCGTTCCCTGCAGCATCCGCTCATACGACGGCTGCGGAAGCGGGAACAGGCTAAAGATGCCCTGGATTCCTTCCGGCGTCTCCAGCACATTGTATACCTCGGGATTAAGGCTCATCACCTTCTCCACATAGCTCCGGTCCACATGCCATTCCTCGGGATAAATGGCATAGTTCAGCTCCAGCATCGCGTCGATGTCGCCGGCTTCCGGCTTTCTCAGGCGCCAGCCCGGCTGCTCCATTCCTGCACCTCCTTCTCCCGCTCCTCTTCCAGCTTGCGAAGAACCGAAGCGTAGAAACCGGACAGCTCCCGTTCGTACAGCGGATAGGAACGCTCTACAATGTCCCTTGCCTGCGAAGAGCGGCGCAGAAAGGATTCCATATACTCCCGCCAGGCCCGCCAGGTCTCCTTATCTGTCCGGTTCATGATGATATGCTTGTTGTAGAACTCATAAATGACATCAAAGTAATTCAGGTAATAATAAATCAGCGACTCTTTGCGCGCCTGGTCCTCTTCGCTGGAGGGCCGGCTGGCCGTCAGCGGGTGATCGTCGTAGATTGTCCACAGCCACGGATCGGCAATCATCATTTTATTGACTTCCAGCAGCATCTTCTGATGCTCCTGCTTGGCCGAGTTGCGGATGGTAATCCGATTGAACCGGTACGTGAACACGACCGTCACCATTGATAAGAAGAACGTCACAATCGAAATAATCAGCGAAATTTGACCCGACAATCTTTCTTCCCCCTGTCTTTACTGCATATCTGAATCCATTATATCCGGATATGGGTCCAAAAAGGTATTCTTTCGGACGTTATGCGCTATAATCAGAAGTAGAGGTCCGGCGGGTTCCGGACATCCCAACCGAAGGGCTATGCTTCCCGGAATCCTCCGAGCTAAGCAACCCCGCAGTCTTCGCTGCGGGGTTGCTTCGCGTGCCATCTCCCCGCGAAAGGATGATTGTTGAATGACCGATTATGCAAGCGGACAGCCGATTCTGACCCTCCCCGACCTGATCCGGGAGTTCCGGGCCTGCGGACTGGCCGAAGGCCAGACCGTCATCGCCCACGCTTCCCTGAGCCGTCTCGGCTTCGTAGTCGGCGGCGCCGAGACGCTGATCCGCGCTCTGCTGACGGTGCTCGGTCCCGAAGGCACGCTGATGATACCTTCGCAGACCTGGAAGAACCTCGACCCCGACACCGGCGTCCACGGAGATCTCCCCGCGGCGTGGCGGCCGATTATCCGCGAACACTGGCCCGCCTACGACCCGGCCCTTACGCCGGCCATCGGGATGGGGCAAGCGGCGGAAATGCTCCGCACCTGGCCGGGAGCGGCCCGCTCGGACCATCCGGCGCGCTCGTTCGCCGCAGTCGGCCCTAAAGCCCGGCATCTCACCGGCGGGCATGATCTCCGCAACATCTTCGGCAGCGGGTCGCCGCTGGATAAGCTGTATCAGCTCGGCGGGCATGTGCTGCTGATTGGCGTGGGCCATGACAAGAACACGTCGCTGCATCTGGCCGAGACCCGGGCGGCGTACCCTTCCAAGCGCCTCGTCGAGGAGAGCAGCGCCATAATGGAGAACGGGGTCCGGCGCTGGGTCACCTATCCGACGCTGGAGGTAAATGACAGCGATTTCACCGAGCTGGGCGAAGCGTACGAACGGGAGCAGGGGCCCCCGATCCACCGGATCGGAGGCGCAGAGGTGCGCTTCTTCGAGCAGCGTCCCTTCGTGGACTGGGCGGCCGCCTGGATGGAAGAGCACCGGCGCTGACGGCAGGCGGAGGCTCCTGCTGCGATTAACGGGTGATCTGCTTCCTCTTCTCCAGCCCCTTGCTCTTCTGATCCGGTTTCTGTCCCGGCGCCAAAAGTCCCTGCCGCAACCGCGGCAGGGACTTTTGGCAGCATTGGCGGCCCGGACAATCGGCCAGCGCCGGGCCGGAAGCGCCGGCCTTACTGCGGCGACCGGTCCGCCAGGCTCTCCCGGGCAAGCCGGATCATTTCGCGGACCATGGAACCGCCGATCCGGCCGCCGACCCGGCCCGCCGATTCGGTGGTCAAGCCCCCGTTGCCGCCGGGCTGCAGCGGAACGCCGAGGTCCCGGGCCACTTCGTACTTGACCTCGTCCGGACGGGCCGGATCGACCGGATAGCCTTCCCGTCTCATCGTCTCGGCTTTGAATGCCTGCATGCCCTGTTCCGCTCCGGACACGGCATATGTTCTTCTTCGCCTTGCCATTCTTCAGACCTCCCCGGGATGGAATGTTCCCCCTAGGTTGTTCCGAAGCCGGGCCGTTCATACGCCCTAGAGCGCTTCTTCTTCCTTCCAGACGGCGCTCTCCGTCTTCCCGGCCTTGACCCGGACCTCGCCCGGCTTCTTCATCAGCAGCGATAATCCCACGTTGACGGCGGCCAGAATGAGGCCAATCAGGAACACGCGGGAGGACCCCGCCGCTGTCGCCTCGGCAATGCCGCCGGGAGCGCCCGACAACTCGCCGCTTCGGGCGGAGAATACCGATACCATCACGGCGATGCCGATCGCCCCGGCTACCTGCTGGACAGTCTGTGTGAGCGCGATGCCGTCAGGATAGTAGGCTCGGGGCAGCGAATTCAGTGTGTTCGTCTGGACGTTGGCCAGCACGGCGCCGACGCCGATCATCATTACAATATGGGCAACTACAACCAGCCACAGCGCTGTATCCGCTCCGAACTGCGCGTAGATCGCATAGGCAGCGGCCACGAACAGCGTACCCGGCGTTACGACGGCCTTCGGTCCGTATTTATCGAAGAGCCGGCCGATCACAGGGGCCAGCACGCAGTTCAGCAGACTTCCCGGCAGCAGCACCAGGCCGGTCGTGAACGCGGCGACCAGCAGAGTCCCCTGCATGTAGAGCGGCAGGATCACCAGCATGGACAGCATGTTGAAGAAGGTAATGAAGCCCATCACTACCCCGACTACGAACATCGGATACTGAAAAGCCTTCAGGTTCAGCATCGGGGTCTTCATCTTCAACTGGCGGACCGTGAAGAGCAGAAGACCCAGGATGCCGAGAATTAGCGCAAGGACAACCCCGGCGCCGCCCCATCCCTTCTCTCCGGCGATGCTGACGCCGTAGACGAGGCCGCCGAAGCCGAGGGTGGACAGCACGATGGACAACGCGTCCACTCTGACCTCTCGGACTTCATGAAGATTCGGCACATATTTCAGGCCGAAGACCAGCGAGAACAGCAGGAACGGAACGGTGACCCAGAAGATCCAGTTCCAGGACAAGGTGTCGAGGATCAGACCGGCGATCGTCGGTCCCAGTGCCGGACCGGCCAGCATGACAAGCCCCATAATTCCCATAGCCGCGCCGCGTTTCGCCGGGGGGAAAATAGTGAAAATGACATTCTGCGTCAGCGGCAGATTGATTGCAAGCCCCGCCGCCTGGATGACCCGCCCTGCCAGCAGCACCGGAAAGACAGGCGCCAGCGCCGCCAGCACCGTGCCTCCCAGCATCAGCACGACGGCGGTGATGAACATCTGCCGGGTCGTCAGCTTTTGCATCAGAATGCCGGTCACCGGCACCAGAATACCCAGCGTCAGAAAATAGGCGGTAGCCAGCCACTGAATTACCGTAGCGTTGACCTCAAAGATATGGCCCAGGTCCCCCAGCGCAATATTGAGGGCCGTCTCACTGAACAGTCCCACAAAGCCCGCCACCAGCAGCGCGGCCATAACGGGACCGGATTGGATCCGTTGATTCATTTCTTGGTATGCTCCTTTGCTTCATTGCGTTCATTAGGGATTTCTTCGCGGCTTTCCGCTGCCCCGTTCCCTCCAGAGCAGCGCCGACAACGTGCCTGCCGCTCTCTTCAGCGGCTCTGCCGACCGCTGCGTCAGGCTGAGCAGCATTCCACCCTCAATGGCTGCGTTTATCAGCAGCGCCAGGGAAGCGGCTTCTTCCGCGTGATATCCGTCGCCCTCCAGCTTGCGGGCGTAAACGTCCTGCAAGCGGGCATACAGCAGCCCGCAGGCGTGCCTTACCGGATCGCTCAAGGATGCCATTTCGCTGACCATGCTGCTGAACGTGTAGCCCATCAGAGTCCCGCCCGCTTCGAAGTCGGCCGTCAGCTTCCCGATCATATCTTCCAACGCCTCCAGCGTCCCGGAATTTCTCGCGAAGATTGCTTCTGCATCCTGGGTAATGGCATCGTTCAAGGTCTGAAGGCAGGCGATCAGCAGTTCCTCTTTGCCCCCCGGAAAATGGTGATAAAGCGAGCCCTTCGAGATTTGGCACACCTTCAGAATTTCGTTCAGACCAACTCCAATATACCCCTTCTGTTGAAAAAGCCGGGTGGACACTTCAATAATCAGCGCTCTTGTAGCTGCGGCCATGATTCGTCTCCTCCTCCCAGACCAACCGGTCTGTTTAACTTACCAAAAAAATAATTTACAAGTCAAGGGGTTCTCCTTCAAAATGCGGATACGTCAAAACAGCCGGCTCCCTATGGAAGCCGGCTGTCCGGGTACCCTGCCCGCGCCGATCACCGCTCTATCGCGGCTGACGGACAAGTCCCTGTATGAAGCTGTAAAAATCGGGCGCCAGCCGGGTAATCTTGCCCGGCCGACCCTTGGCGACATGCACCACTTCGGGTTCGCCGTCATTGTCCGATTCCCGGTAATCCAGCATCACCACTCCGCTGTCTCCCGGGCACTCGGCGATAATGACGCCGAACTCCGGGTAGCCTTCCCGCTCCATCAGGGACCGGCTGCCCAGCGAGCCGCAGAGGGAGTGATCCTTCTCCCGGCCAATGCCCAGAATGGCCGAGATAACCACCGCCTGCTCTTCCGCGCCCTCGGGCACGAACAGCCGGTTTCTCGGAATGCCGCCGTTGTGCGTCTTCATGAGCGATACATAGGCGGCGGGCAGCTTGAAGACCAGCGCCTCTTCCACGGACGCGACCCGCTCGTCGGACGGCGGCTCCATGACATACCGCTCCGCATCGGGATGAAGATCATCCCAGAAGCCGGCGGCATTCGGGCCACCGTCCGGCTCGCCCCAAGCGGTTGGCTCTGCCGGGACAACGGCTTCCTCCAGGCTCGCTGCACTGTCAGAGGCTAGCACCGGCTCCGGCGCGCGTTCCGGCCCCTTCTTCTCCCGGATCCATTGCAGGAACTCCAGGGTATCTTCGTCCCCCGGTTCCAGGAAGTCGGCAATGGTGAACTCCCGCTGGGCCTCGTCGTAGCGCCCCAGATAATACAGCGCAAGTCCCGTGCGGTAATGCCACAGCGGGTCGTCCTTGCCCTCTTCCCGGACGGCATGGAACTGCTCCAGCGCTTCTTCATACCGTTCCAGATTGTTCAGCGCCCGTCCCAGATGGCTGACCATCTCGTAATCCCGCTCTTCCTCCGGGATCTCCAGCACCGCTTCTACAATGCTCTCGTAATCATCTTCCTCGTGATACGTCTCCAGACGTTCGCGCAGCTCCTCGTTCATCCCCATGCCTCCGCCACTTCAGTATGCGTGAATTATACCATTTCCCGGCAAGGAAGCTCCAGTCCGTCCGAATGCGCGCCTGCCGTCCGCCTATTCGGCGCTCAGCTTCGCAAAGATCGCCAGCAGCTGCCGCTTCTCCTCGTCGTTCAGCCTCTCGAAGAGCCTCCCGCGCAGACGGCGGCCTTCCAGATCCGCCCGGCGGAGCATCTCCAGTCCATCGGGCGTGATCTCCAGATAGACGATCCGCCGGTCGTCCTCATCCGCGGCCCGGACGATCAGGCGCTTGCGGCTGAGCTTGCCGGACAGATGCGTCAGCGTCGCCGGCGTCAGACCGAGCGCCTTGGCGATGTCCGACGGCCGGCTGCGGCCGCTGTCCCTGAGATGGGCCAGGACGAGAATATGCGAAATTCCGAGGTCCTGATCGAACATTTTGTTCCACTTAATAATCAGATGGTTCGTCACCTTGTCCATATTGTGGATGATTTCAAAAATGGTCTGCTCTTCCATAGGTCTCCCCCGGCATGCTATATACTGTACAGGCTCCTAATGCGCGCATTAGGAGCCTGTTACTCGCTTAACCGTCATGATACCTGTTATTGGGCCGAGAATCCACCGTCGATTACAAGCTCGGCGCCTGTAATGTAGGAGGCGTCGTCCGACGCCAGGAACAGAGCCGCCCGGGCTACATCCTCCGGCTGGCCGAGACGCTTCAGTGGCGTCGCCTGGATGAGATGGGTCAGCAGTTCCTTGGAAGAGCTCAGCGCCTCGGTCATCGGGGTCTCGATAATTCCGGGGAACAGCGTGTTGACCCGAATCCCCTGGTTGCCGAAGGTGGTAGCAGCCGCCTTCGAGATGGCCCGGACCGCTCCCTTGGAGCCGGAGTAGTGATTGAAGCCCTGGCCGATCTGGGCGGTGTAAGAGGAAATGTTAACAATCGCGCCCTGCTTGCGGGCCGCCATATAAGGCGCCACGTGCTTGATGCCGGCAAAAGGCCCGAAGCCGTTGATGGCGAGCATTTTCTGCCAATCTTCCAGCGTAATATCGGAATACGGCTTCTCCGAAGAGATGCCTGCATTGTTGATCAGAATATCAATTTGCCCGAATTTCTCGTTCACTTCTTTAGCCAATGCCGCCCAGTCGTCGTCGGACGTCACATTGAGCTTCATTCCATGCACATTTGGCTTCTGGCTGACCTTCTCAAGCGCAGCTTCGTTGATGTCTGCGGCTACGACAACGGCTCCCTCGCGGCTGAACAGATCAACCATCCGTTCTCCGATGCCCGAAGCTCCTCCGGTGATGATTGCGATCTTGCCGTCTAATTTGCCCATGTTTTGTCGCTCCTTAATTAATATTTAGGTATCTAAAATTTTTATATCTAAATATTAACAGACTTCTGCGCGGTCTGCAACTTGCAAAGGCTGCCAGCCGCCTCACTCATTATAGACCGTTCCGAAACCGATTATTCCCTCACCGTCCTTTCGCCCCGCCGCCACACCTGGCGGATCGACAGCGTATCGGCGATATTCACCGACGGGTCCCCGTCCACCAGCACCAGATCCGCCCGCGCTCCTTCGGCGATGCGTCCGCGGTCGTGAAGTCCGAACACCCGGGCGGTCTTTGAGGTGGCGGAGCGAAGCGCCTCGACCGGCGTGAAGCCGGCCTCGACCAGCAGCTGCATTTCATGGTGGACACTGACGCCGTGGGCCAGCCCGCCCAGTGTGGGAACCGGCACGGAGACGTCAGTTCCCACCAGAATATCGACGCCTGCCCGGTGAAGATCCATCACATTGTGGTAGTTGTCCGCCATGCTGCCCTGCGGGTAGGTGTTGAAGCAGGACTTCAGCGTCCCGAGCCATTCGGGGCTGAGCTTGGCGTTCACACGCGGATCGTCCGCCAGCGCGGAGGCGGAATGCCCGATAATTGAAGCATTAAGGACGAGACAAGGCGTGACGAACACGCCCGCCGATGCAATCCGGTTCACCAGCTCCGGCGTATCCTCCGGCCGGTCGATGAAGAGATGGGCGAGACCGTCGATCCCAATCTCGACGGCCTGACGGGAAGATTCGGCCGTGAGCACGTGGGCGGTCGCCATTTTGCCATGCCGGTGGGCTTCATCTACGGCAGCCTTTAGAATATCCCTCCCCAGCACCGGCAGTCCGGGCGAAGCCAGCACCGAGCCTTCTTCAATCATGATCTTGATATAGTCGGCTCCGTCTTCGACCTGGCGGGCAACAAACTCCACCGCTTCTTCCAGTGTAGAGACCGCTGGCGATTCTTCATGGTCATGCGCATGGGCAGCCAGCAGAGCATTCCGTTCCTCCTCGGGCATCTTCTCCAGTTCCTTCAGCACGAAATCCGGAATCTCTCCGTCCCCCGGCATCAGCTCATCGGGATGGCCGCCGGGCGGGGTCACGCCCATGCCCGCAGACCGAACGTCGGCAATATCCAGGATTCCTTCCAGCTGGGCCTTGCGTCCGCTTGCGGTGAAGCCGCCCATCATCTCAAGCTCGGTCGTCACGCCGAACTTCAGCGCATCCCGCAGACCTTCAACAGAAGTATGTACGTGGGCATCAATTAGACCCGGAAGCAGCATGCCTCCGGCCGCATCCACAATCTTCGCTTCTGCCGGAACCTCTCCTCCCACAGACACAATCCGGTCTCCTTCAATCAGAACGGCCCCCGCTTCCCGAACCTCTTCGCCGTCGAACAGGCGGGCATTGATAATCGCTGTAACCATACGCCAGTTACCTCCTTTGTCATGATATTAGAACTATAACAGTTAGAATTCTAACAGTCAATCGGAATCGGGCCCTTTTCGGATCGGGCTTTGACATTTCTAACACCTGCACGTAGATTTAATGATAAGATTCAATGCCTTTGGCAAAGGAGAAGAAGACATGACTGCATCCACTTCGCCGACCCCTTACTCCGACTTGATCCGCGACATCGGCATGAAGATCCGAAGCCTCGCGAATACGCGTCTGTCCGAGCTCGGGCTGAATTCCCAGCAGGGACAAATGATGGGCTACATATTCGAGCATCAGCACCGCGGCGTCATCCAGAAAGACCTGGCCGACCACTTTAACCGGACGGGAGCAAGCATCACCAGCATGCTTCAAGGACTGGAGCGCAAAGGCTACATCAAACGGATTATTCCCGAAGACAACGAGCGGCAGAAACGGATTTATCTGCTGCCCAAGGGCAGCGATCTCGTCGAAGAATTCAACGCCATCTTTCGGGATGTCGAGCACAAGATTACCGGCGGCCTCACGGGAGAAGAGCGCGAGGAATTCCTGAATCTGCTGGTTAAGGTGAAGTCGGCCCTCTGACCCTAACAAGCCCGAAGCATCCGCCGCGCGGATCTTCGGGCTTATTTACTCTGCATGATTCAGCTTGCGCCCGGTGAGTTCCCTGCCGGCTTGAACGAAGGCAGCGCCCGGTAAATCCGGATTTCAACTCCGGGTTCCGACTCCCGGCCTTCCCCTGCCAGCAGATCTTCATTCAATCCAGCAAGCGCGGCGCTGTTCGTAATGATCTTGGGGCAGGTGCGGAATAAGGCACCGGAATCCCCGCCGCCGAACTCCCCGTTATTCTCGACATAGATTTCGCAGGGCTGGCCCGTATAATCGGTTCCGCGAAGCATATACCTGGCCGACAAGCGGGGCCGGCCGCTTCCTTTCTCCATAATCTGGGTGTCGATTCCTCCGTCGAGGATCACACCCTCGAAGTAAGGCCCTGATGCGCTTCCGCTGAATGCTATCATCGTGACGGAGCTTCCGTCGGGGCTGTGCAGCTCCGTCGTCTGGCCGATCTTCACCTGAACGGTGAACACTTCCTCCCACTCCATCCGGGTTCCTCCTTCCGTGTCCGTCCCTTTACTCCTGCTCATGCTGAAAGGGCGTTCTCTCCATGACCGGAGCATGCAGGAACGCCGCCAGGAACCTCTCGGTGACGTCCAGCACTTGCGGGCTCCAGACTCCCGGACCATGCTCGGCGCCCGCCACCTTGTAGAACCATACCTGCTGCCCGTGTTCCTTGAGCGCCTTGTACAACTCGATACTCTGGCTGACGTGGACGACAGAGTCGCGGTCGCCGTGGACAATAAGACAGGGCGGAAGCGGCCGGTCCAGGTTCTGATGAAGCGGACTGGCCTGCCGGGCCAGTTCCTGCCGCTCCTGAACCGGACCTCCAAGCAGCAGCCCTTCCGGAGCATCCGCGGCATTATGATCGAGAATATCGTTGTACTGCCCCAAGGTCAGGATGTCGGTTACTCCGTAGTAATCCACCACGGCGCATACGTCATCGGATTGATCCGGATACAGGCCGTTGGCATGCTCGCCCGGCGTAAAGCCGGTCATGAGCGACAGATGGCCTCCCGACGAATCGCCCCATACCGCCACCCGCCGGGGATCAATCCCGTACTTCTCCGCATGGCTCCGCATGAACCGGATGGCGCATTTTATATCCTCGAGCGCAGCCGGATAACGGGCCACATCCGTATCGCGAATCTCTACACTCGCCATGACGTACCCCTTGGCTGCAATCCGGGAGAGATTCGGCAATGCGGCGTACACATTCTGCGGCCGCCAGGCTGATCCCTGCACAAAGACGACCAGCGGGAAGGTATAGCCGTTTCTTACAGGCGCGATAATCTGCACGCTCCGCTTAAGTCCTTCATAATCGGCATAGACCACATCGGGCTCGTAGGTACAGGGGTAGTCACTCCCCTTCTCCGCAAACTCCGCATACAGAATTTGTGCTCCTTCCGGCATTTCACGGGCCGCCCGGTACGCCGCCTGCTGATCCATGCTTCAACAACTCCTCGTCTCGATTTGGAATCCGCTTTCATTATACGACCGGGCGTTCTCCAAAAAAAGAAACAATCGAAAGGAATATCCCCCCTCGATTGTTTCATCTGACTTCATCTCTCCTTCCGACAGACTCGAGAAATGAACTCACGGTGCTGTATTCCGTCTTCCAATTTGCCGTCTACCGGTCCTTTCCGATCACTTCCCGCCTTGCCTTCTGCCATTTGTCGTTCAGCTTGGCGTATTCGGCCTCGATATCGGAGGACAGCGCAATCTCCCGGATCAGGCTGCTGTCGTCCAGTTGAATTTCGGCGGCCGAAGAGATCCGGGAGAAGAGCTCGTCGGTCTTGACCGCACTCAGCATCTTGGGATGATAGGATAAGAACTCCTTGATCTGGGGAATAGAAGACTCTCTTGTCTTAAGCGTCGGAATATATCCCAGTTGATCCGCCATATCCGATTCCTCGATGAGAAATTTGATCCATGCCTTGGCGGCAGCCTTATTGGGGCTGTTCTTGTTGACGCCAAGAGAGTAGTCGGGGTTTAAATAGGCGTTGGGCGTTCCCGTCTCCGAGACCGGCAGCGGCATAAATCCGATATCTTCCGACTTAACCCCGGTATCCGTCTTCTCCAGAACCTGTGCAATGGCCCAGTTGCCCAGGTAATACATGGCTTCGTTTCCTTTGGCGATTTCGGATTTGGATTGTTCCCAGGTATCCCCGAACAGATCGCTCTCCGCGTAGCCTTTCTGCACTATGGTGCGGATCACCCCATAGGCTTTGCCGATTTCCGCATCTTCGCGGAACGGCCGATCGGTTCCGGTCATGTACTGGAGCCGGGACTCATCTCCTGTAAGGATGGGCGACATGGAACCGCCCCAGTTCGTTAAGGTCCATCCTGACGAGAAGCTTAAGTGCACCGGCGTAATTCCGGCTTGCTTCAGCTTCTCGCAGGCAGCATAGAATTGTTCCCGGTTGGTCGGAACGGATGTGATACCGGCGGTTTTAAATGCTTTTTTGTTGTAGATGATGCCCACGGCGGACACGCCGATGGTAATTCCATAGGTTTTTCCCTCATAGGCGTTGTTATTGTTGAAGTAGAGATTCTCCCCCAGCCCCAAGTCGTCCAGCGGTTCAAAATAGTCCCCCAGGTTGCTCTTGTCCATGTCCAGCGGCAGAATCAGAACATCGCCGTAATGATTGCTAAGAATCTTCACCCGTATGTCTGTGGCGTAGTCGTTGAGCGACGTGACGTGAACATCGGTAACCGCCGGATACTTCTTCTTGAACTGATCAACATAGCGATTATAAAATCCGTTCTCGACCAAGTCCGGCCGATTGGAGATAAACGTAATCTCTCCTCCGATCCCGGAGGAGGCAGCCGACGGAGAAGCAACTTTCTCCCGCTGCGCCGCCTCTTTCCCTGTCTCCGAGCGCTGACAGCCCGCAAGAATCAGGGAGAGCGCCAGAATAGCCGCGAGCCATGACGAATAAGGTTTCCTTGCCATATCCATTCCTCCTGTATGGGATTACATCCTGAATAATGCCAACGATTTTTGCAACGATTCCGCTAGCTTGTCCATCTCTTCCGATAAACCGACCAGCCGCTTGCTCATCTCCAGCTGTTCGGCGCTGATGGAGGCAACTTGCTGGGAAGAAGCCGATGTCTCCTCGGATACTGCACTGACATTAGAGATTGACTCGTTCAATCCCTGCTGAGCCCGGCTCAGCTCTTCGACCGTGCGGGTGACCTCTGCGGATCTATCCATAAATTCATCCATCTGGTCCTTGACGCGAACCAGAATGCGGTTGGTATCTTGAACCGTGGCCGTCTGGGCTTGATAGAGCGGGTAAGCTTCCGTCAGGATTTTGACCGTATCCTGCATCTCCTCCTGCACTCTCCGGGTGATCCCTCCCACAATTTCAATAGACTGCTTGGACTGCTCCGCCAATTTGCGGATTTCATCGGCTACCACTGCAAATCCCCGGCCCGCTTCGCCGGCACGCGCTGCCTCAATCGTGGCGTTCAAGGAGAGAATATTGGTCTGCTGGGTCATAGCGGTCATCGTATTCAGAATTCCGGCAATGGAAGAAGTACTTTCCTTCAGCGCCCCAACCTTGTCCATCATCTCCCGGGTAACCCTCTCGGTGGACCGGGTCTTCTCTATAAGATCACTCATATATCGGGTTCCCTGCTCGCTGATCGCATTCACCTCGCCGGCCGCATCATTCATCTCCCGGTTGGAGAGAACCACCTTCTCCATTTGCAGGCTTATGGCAGCGGACAAGCTATGACTCTTCTCGGCCTCAATGGCAAGCGAAGCCGCTCCTTGAGCAATCTGTTCCGTGGCCGCCGTAATTTCCAGAGCCGCTCCCGAAGATTGCTTGGAGGAATCCGTTAAATGCTCGGCTGTGGCCGATACCTGGTGCGCCGATTCATCCGTCTGCCGGACCAGCGCAGCCATGCTCTCCATCATCGCGTTGAACCCCTCGCCCAGTTGGCCGATCTCGTCCTTTGTGCGAATCGGCGCACGCACGGCCAGATTGCCGCGGGCGCCCTCGGCCATCAGCCTCTTCAGCCGGATGAGCGGGTTGGCAAAGATTCGAATCATTACATAACCCAGTCCCACGGAGAGAATGGTAGAGACTATCAAGATAACGACAACGAACGCCAGAATTCGCTCGGCGCTGGAGAGCAGGTCACTGACCCGCACTTCGCCTGTCAGGACCCAACCCGTAACGGCCGATTGATCGTAAATTTCCAGATAGCGTGTGCCGTCTGAGTGGGTGGCGGTGAATATCCCCTGGCCCTCAAGCTTCCCTGTTGCGCCATCCAATTGCAAGAACGGCGACTTCCCGCCAATGCGGCCCATTTCCTTGTCATACACAATCGCCTGCGTCGCCGGGTCCAGCATGGAGACGCCGCCTTTGCCCTCCTGACTGGAAGTCGTTAAGGTCATGCCGGCCAGCTGCGAAGACAGCGCTTCGATCTTGATCTCAATCAGGATCACGGCTACCGGACCGTCATAGTTGCGGAGAACGCGCGCAAGTCCGATACTGTTTTTCCCGCCCACAAAGCCCTTTCTGGACGGAAGCCATACCTCTTCCCCTTGAGTCCGAGTCACGGCGCCGAACCAATCCGGTTTCTCAAGAGAGGCCAGGTTCAAGGAATAGGTGGAGGCGGCTGCCGAGCCGTCCGGATGAAAGAGCGTAATTCCGTTCAGGTTGTCTACAGAAGACATCGTCTTCTTCATATAGCCCACCAGATCACTCTGCTTGTTCATATAGTTCAGCGAGTTGCTCGGCATCCCCATGTACTCCGTCAGCCGCTTCATGAAATCGACATCGGAAATATACTGCAGGGAATACTCTCTGTACTTGTCAAAGACCAGGTCCAAATTTTGGCGCGCCTGAACCAGAGTCTGCTCGGAGGAATGCGATACCTCGTCCAGAATCGAGTCTTTGGCAATCCGGTAGGATTGAATCCCTACGACGCTGACCATGACAACAACGGTTGTAAAAAAGAATAAAAACAGCTTGGCCCCCAAGCTGTTTCTGGGATCAATCACTCCCTTTAGGCGTGAACTGCGCCCTCCCGGCGCAGACGTCTCTTGCCGCCTGTGATCCATTTATCAACACCTCCGTAAATTTCACTGACACCCAGGGTTAATTTCGGAGATAACTCTTATCTTTTAAATATAAAAATTTCGTTGTAATTCCTTGCACTTTCTGCCGTTTGGTTTCACAAATTTGATCCATTTATGTCATATCCATTCTCTGTCCAATGATGTATACTATTTATTTTGAACCCTCTTTATCTTCCGTTCGGGTAATGGAAGATAAAAATGACTGATAAAGGGTACTTTATGGGTATTCTTACTAGGGGATCTTTTTGCAGCAGACTATCGGTTACCATCAAGGGAGGACACAGCATGGCGGGTTTAGACAAGCAGAAAATTGCGGAGAGTGTGCCGCAGAAAGGATTTTTCGGACATCCTAAAGGGTTGTTCACTCTGTTCTTCACGGAATTTTGGGAGCGCTTCTCCTACTACGGAATGAAGGCTATCCTTGTTTATTATATGTACTACGAAGTCAGCCGGGGCGGCCTTGGCATGGAGGAGAGCACGGCTCTCGCCATTATGTCCATCTACGGTTCTCTGGTCTATATGTCCGGAATTATCGGCGGCTGGCTGGCGGACCGGATCTTCGGCGCCTCCAAGGCGGTCTTCTACGGCGGTATCCTGATTATGCTGGGCCACATCGCGCTGGCGATTCCGGGCAGCGTTCCGCTGTTCTTCATCTCCATGGTGCTGATTGTGCTTGGTACCGGCCTGCTGAAGCCGAACGTATCCAGCGTTGTCGGAGAGCTCTACACGGAACAGGACTCCCGCCGCGATGCCGGGTTCAGCATTTTCTACATGGGCATTAACCTGGGGGCGTTCCTGGCTCCGCTCGTGGTGGGTACCGTCGGCGATTACAACTTCCATCTCGGCTTCGGCATCGCCGCCGTCGGCATGCTGCTGGGTCTGGTTATCTTTGCTTATACCAAGAAGAACAATCTTGGACTTGCGGGCACGAACGTCGCCAGTCCGCTGTCCCCGTCGGAACGCAAGAAGGTGTTCCGCAATATCGGAATCGGCGCAGCCCTTCTGGCTGTCGCGCTGGCCGTCACCATTCCGCTCGGCCTGCTGACCTTCGACTCGCTGATCGTGATTGTCGGCATTCTGGGTATTCTGATTCCGACGATGTACTTCATCGTCATGTACCGCAGTCCGCGCACCACCAGTGTGGAGCGCTCCAGACTGATTGCCTATATTCCGCTGTTCATCGCCGCCATTATGTTCTGGGCGATCCAGGAGCAGGGCTCCACCATCCTGGCGAACTACGCGGATAAGCGGACGCAGCTGGACTTCGCCGGCATTCATATCAAGCCCGCCTGGTTCCAGTCGCTGAACCCGCTGTTCATCATCACCCTGGCCCCGGTCTTCGCCTGGTTCTGGGTGAAGCTCGGCAAGCGGCAGCCTTCCATTCCGAAGAAGTTCTCTTTGGGCCTGCTGTTCGCCGGATTGTCGTTCCTGGTCATTCTGCTGCCGGCTTACTTCGGCGGCGAAGATTCTCTGGTGAACCCGCTGTGGCTGGTACTCAGCTATTTCATCGTCGTCCTCGGAGAATTGTGCCTGTCTCCGGTAGGTCTGTCGGCGACAACCAAACTGGCGCCTTCCGCCTTCTCGGCCCAGACGATGAGCCTGTGGTTCCTGTCCAGCGCGGCAGCTCAGGCTATCAACGCGCAGATCGTGAAATTCTACTCGCCGGCTACCGAAATGGTCTACTTCGGCGTTATCGGCGGAGCGGCCATCGTGCTCGGCATTCTGCTCTTTGCGCTGTCGCCGAAGATTCAGGGCTATATGAAGGGAATTCAATAAGCCTGGCCGCCTCTGAAGCCGCCCCCCGGAAGAAGCGAGATTCGTCTCCGCTTCTTCCGGGGGGCGGCTTTTTTATTCTTCTGCGGATAGGCCCGGACGCCTTGATTCAAGCGCAGCCAAGAGGACCGGTAAAGGTGATATGATAAGGATAACGCCATACCCGAAAGAAGGGATTCTATTGATTATCCAGTCCTATTCCGCCGAGGATTTCCAGGCCTGTGTCCGCTTGTTCATTCAGGTGTTCCGTCAGCCGCCCTGGAAGGATCGTTGGAACGAAGCTGACGCGGCCTGTTATCTAAGCGATTACATCCATACCCCCGGCTTCCGGGGAATCGTCGCGAAGGAGGGAGACCGCGTTCACGGGCTGATCTTCGGATTCCGCAAGAGATGGTGGAGCGGCGACGAGTTCTACATCCACGAAATGTGCGTGGACAGCGGTCTTCAACGGACCGGAACCGGAACGGAGATGCTGCGCCATCTGGAGAACACCCTGAAGGACGAGTCGGTAAGCCGAATTACCCTGTTGACCGATAGGGGAATTGCCGCCGAGGACTTTTACAGAGCGAACGGATTTGAGGAAATCGAACGGTTAATCTTTATGAACAAAGAGCTTGGAGAGGGGAATATCCGTTGAAGCGTCCAAGAAGGCCAAGAAGAATGGTCATTCTGCTGGTGCTCGTTTTGCTGATCGGCTCCGCCGCCGCCGGTTCGCTAATGGTCTATGCCAAGCCGGTACGGGCTATATTGGTAGATTATTCGAGCATGAACGAAATCGGCAACCGCATCTATCTGGAAGCCGGTCTCCAGATGGAGGATACCCTGGCGTCGAACCTCCTGACCCAGGCCGAAGCAGCCGAGGATCAGGTGGCGGAGGTGTTCGGCAGCCGGGTCTCTGCGCCCTACTTAATCTTCGCCATAACGCCCAAGACATGGAACCGATATGCGAGAACCCGACCGGACAAACCTATTATTACCCCTGGAGAAATTACATTGTCATCGGTCCTGAGGGACTCAACGAGAATGTCATTTCGCATGAATTCTCGCATGCCGAGTTGAGGGAACGGCTTCACAACAAGAAGAAGGTCCCGGCCTGGTTCGATGAAGGATCAGCCACCATGATTGACGGCAGATACCCGGACAGCGAAGAGGTGTGGAACGAACAGACGAACGATGGCCGGCAGCCATTCAATATGGACACGCTGGATTCGCATCGGGACTTCGATTATGGAACCCCGGAAGCCTACCTTCATTATAACTTGGCATGCCACGAAGTGACGCGTTGGTACTCCTTGGTCGGAAGCGAGGGGCTGACCCGGCTCATCGACGAGCTCAATAACGGCAAGAAATTCGGGCCGCTGTACAGGGAGATCGAAGGCATAAGGGCTGGTTCCGGCGCGCAGCCCCGTTCATTCCCGGCATCCAAGGCCCCGGCCAAGTGACTCCGGTCACTAACAACGCGGCAGAGAGGTGTATACTGGGTCGGGTACAGCGATTACGCACGGGAGGAATTCTACAGCATGGGACGATATGAACAGCAGCGAAATTTCCTGAAGTCCAACTTTCTGGAGTTCAAGCACGTGAAGACGGACAAAATCAAGGGTCTGCCGCAGCCCCCGGCCGTCAAACCGTATTCTTCTTCATCCGTTATCGTCGATCTGCCGGAATTTAGCGGGGACATTGCGGGGCAGGCCACGGTCTATGACTGCATCAAATCCAGAAGAAGCACCCGCTTCTACGCGCAGGAGAGCCTGCGTCTGGAGGAATTATCCTATCTGCTCTGGGCCTCGCAGGGAATTACCGGAGCGACCAAAGGCGGACTTATGCTGCGGACGGTGCCGTGCAGCGGTGCTACGCACACGTTCGAGACCTATCTTTTTATCACGCGGGTCGAGGGCATTCCCCAGGGGGTCTACCGGTATTTGCCGGTGGAGCATAAGCTTCTCTTCCTGTTCGAGCTGGATGAGATTGATCAGAAGATTGATGCCATCACCCTGGAGCAGCCCTTTGTTCCGAACTTTGCCAAAAAGGCAGCTGTCCTGTTCGCCTGGAGCACGACGCCCTACCGTTCCGAATGGAAATATGACATCTCCGCCCACAAAAAAATCTTGATCGACATCGGACATGTCTCCCAGAACCTTTATCTCGCGAGCGAGTCCATCGGCGCAGGAGCCTGCGCAATCGGGATCTACGACCAGAACCTGATCGACGACGTATTGGGGCTGGACGGCGAGGAAGAATTCGTGCTGTTCTTGAGTGCGGTCGGGAAGAAGAGGGAATAAGTCTAGCCGTTTATTCCCCTCCTTATAGCGTATAAAAAGGGCCCGGTGGGCCCCTTTTCCTCCTCTTGCCTCACAGGCGCTTAGCAGCAGACACGAAGACAGCAAAGCCCCGAGGTACCATTGACTTGTTCTCATAATCGTTCATCCTTTACTGTCATCCATATTTTCCCTCATCCCCATTCTAGCCGAGCACACCAAAAAAGACATGCAGTAACCTCACATGTCTTCCTGGTCTTCATAAACGATAATTAAGCGTTAACCGGAGCGAACTTGGCGAAAAAGGCTTCATTGTCGCCGAACAGCTTGAAGTTCTCCTTAATCTGCTCGTCGGGCCAATTCCACCATTGAACTTCATTCAGAATTCGAATCTGCTCCTCGGAGAAACGGTAGCGTTGAACCTTGGCGGGAACACCTACGGCCACGGCATAATCGGGGATATCCTTGGTTACAACGGCATTAGCTCCAATAATGGCTCCGTTGCCGATGGTTACGCCCGGCATAATCACTACATCCGTACCAATCCATACGTCATGGCCGATATGAACCTTGCCGTTCTTGGATATCTCATGCAGCTTGAGGGTCTCTCCGGGATTCATGATTCCCGGAACATTCTCGGGCGGGATACACACATCTTTATTGACATAAAGAAAAGTATGGGTGGTAATAAACTCCGTAGGATGGTTAGGGACAATCTTGGCTCCGGGATTAATCGAACAGAATGCGCCGACTTCAGCCAACAGACCGTTATCGTCGATCAGATGCTGATAACCGTAAGAGTACTTGCCTACCTTTACTCCCGTTATTACCTGATCCTGTATAGTTCTCGGTTCAGCCGTTCGATTCGGCAATAATACGACCATATAGTGAATATCCTTCTTTAAGCCGTAAGACGCCAATTGGTTCGAGATGGCGGGATAGTGCGAACTGCCACTAAGATAAAGTCGGTTGGCTCGGTCTGCTTCAGAACTTCAGGATCAAGCACCGGAAGCTCCGCTACCCTCTTTCCCCACATCGAGGAGTTGTTATCGACGAAATAAACCTCGCCCTCCCACTGAAACTGCTTCAGTACAGACAGAGACATCTTCCCGATTCGTTTCGTTCCGAAAATATAAATTCGTTTCTTGGTTCTCAAAAGATCAAGAGCATCCAGGATGCTGTCCAAAATATCCTCGTACAACTCAATTCCTCCTTACAAATTATGTATTACCTCTTAGTTATCGGATGAAGGATATGGATTGTGAAGAAAGAACAGCCGATTTTAAGACATTGCCCCTGTAACACTTTACATATTTTTCCATAGGTAATGTTGATAAGCTTAATGGATTACTGATTCCCTGGGAAAAGGGTGAAGGGATATGATCATCACGTTTCGCGAATACCAGGAGGAAGACTTTACGAAGGTCCGCGATATGCTGTCTGCGTGTTTTGGATGAACGGGACCTACGACAGTTGGGGAGATACCGTTGGAATCTGGGAAGAAGAGACGGGCAGAGTAGGGGCGAAGCCTTCTTTCAACTCCGCCACCCGCTACCCTCGGCAGTAATAGAAGAAATGTTTCTCTTTGCGGAAAAGCATTTGTCTGTACAAGAAGCGGATCGTCGGCTCTTGTTCGCCCTTTCTCTGCATCTTCTCGGTTCAGACCGCGCCAAGCCTCCGGTCCGGTCTTATACCCGTGGCGGTCAAGGCAGAAGAATCAGCTTGCCGCGGGCCTGGCTTCCTTCGCTGATGGCGAGCGCCTCCCGCCATTCTTCAAGCGGGAACGTCCGGGCAATCGGTATAGTGAATTTGCCTTCTGCGGCGTACCCGGCGAATTCTCCCAGGACCTCATAGTGCGTCGAACGGTCCTCTGCCGAGGTACGGACCCCAAGTTCCGCAGCGGCGGCGAAGTCGCTGATGGTTTTGACCCGAAGCGGATCGCCGCCGGCGATCCGAATTAGATCCGGCAGCGAACCGCTGGGCGGGGCTGTGTCGAGGACCCTGTCTACAGGCTGTCCCGTCCATGCCCACACCCGCTCGGCCATTCCTTCTCCGTACGGGATTACCGCGGCGCCCATCCTTCTTAATGGTTCGCCGTAGGTTGCACCGGCAGCGGCAATAACCCGAACGCCCCGAAGCAGGGCAATCTGGACGGCGGCGAACCCAACCATGGTGCCGGCTCCGTGCACGAGCAGAGTATTGCCCTCCTTAACCTCCAAGTATTCCAGGCTGCGGAAGGCGGTCTCGACCACCATAGGCAGCGCCGCCGCCTGAATGAAGTCCAGTCCTTCCGGGATGCGGGCCCAGTGATCCAGAATCGCCCGGTCCGACGCGCCCGCGATAGGGGCTCCGGCATAATCCGCACTGCCCAGCACGGCATCCCCTACGGCAACATCGGTGATGCCCTCGCCCACCGCTTCTACAATTCCGGACACATCCAGACCGACTCCGCAGGGCAGCTCGCCGGCAAATAATCCCCGGCACAGCGCCCAATCGGCCGGATTTAACCCGCAAGCCTTCACGCGGACCCGTATACGTTCCGGTGCCGGATCCGGAACCTCCGCCTGTTCCAGATGCAAGACCTCCGCCGGTTCGCCGTAACGGTTAAAGCGGAGCGACCGGGTCATTTCAAGGTTCTTCAAATCTCCCATGATTCCATTTCCTCCCTTTGGTATAGTTAACTGGGGTGCTGCTACCCGATCATAAACGATGAAGTTAACTTGAAGGAAAGAGGCGAAAGGAGAGAAGGGGATGAAAATTAACGAACTTTCCGAAAAGACAGGTTTAACGCCCCCTACCATACGCTTTTATGAAAAAGAGGGTTTGTTGGACGACCGCCATGTTCAGCGGTTGGAGAACAATTACCGTGATTATTCCGATGACGCCGTCCGCCATCTGAACTTGTTAAAAAGGTTCCAGAGCGTGGGCTTCTCGCTTGACGAACTGAAAGAGATCAATCAGGAGACGGCCGGGAATCAATTCACCCTGGCCAAGTCTATCGAGGTCCTTCGCAACAAATTGTTGGAGATCGAGCGCAAAAGAGAGGAATTCGATCAAATCTACCGAACGCTGGAGGAAATGCTGGGGCACAAAGCGGCCATGATGAAGGATATCGAGGGAGGAACAGTACGCCGCACCAGCCTATAAAAGCGCCTGTCGCCCGGCTCCGCACCGCGAACGAATATTTGAAGGGTTCATGAAACGGAGTCTCATAGCTGCCGATCAACCATTGGAACAACCCTCTATATTCGTCAAGCGATGGAACGTCCATGTGCAGATACGTGAACAATTCGGGATGCTGCATAAGCTCGAAGGACTCCATGAGATCTTCCTCCGTATACGGGCGGATGATCAGCCGTTCGGACTCCAGACGCATCCGGGATAATTCAGGGTACATCAAAGTTCCTCCTCATTCTTTCTCTACAGTCTGATAATTAAGCCAGGTTCTGTCACCATTACGGGATACACTATAAATAAACCGGCAGGAAGATTAAGGAGGAGAACATCCGATGTCCAGAGAACAGCGTCAAGCACTCGATAAAAGCCTGCGGCAACCCCGGCCCGCCAAGCCCCGGAGCCTTGAAGAAATGCGTGCGGACTTCGCCGCAATGATGGCAGCCATGTCCGTACCCGGGGACGTCCGGACCGCCCCGACAACGCTTGGGCAGCGCCCCGCTGTGAGAGTGGAGCCTGAACAGGAAGCCCGTCCCGGTCTTATTCTTTATTTTCATGGGGGCTCATATATTATGGGCTCCCCCTATACGGCCATGTCTCTTACCGCGAGTCTGGTCAGCAGAACTAGGGTACCGTCTCTCTCGCTCGATTACCGCCTGGCTCCGGAGCATCCGTTCCCTGCCGCTCTGGACGATGCTCTTGAAGCCTATCGCGAGCTTCTGCACAACGGGATGGAGGCATCATCCATTGTATTCGCCGGCGATTCAGCCGGCGGCGGAATTGCCGTCTCAGCCTGCCTGATGGCACGGGCTGCCGGGCTGCCGCTGCCGGCTGCGGTGGTGATGTTCTCTCCAGGTCTGGACCGGACACATTCCGGGGACAGCATCGACAGCAAGGTGGGGCTCGACCCGTTCTTTACCCGTGAGAGCTTTGCTTGGACAGATCAGCTGTATCTCGCCGGGCAGGACCCGACTCACGAACTGGCGAGCCCCGCCAGATTTGCCGATCTCGCCGGATTCCCGCCTCTCCTGCTTCAGGTCGGCACGAATGAGCTGCTTCTGGATGACTCTACGCAGTTGGCTGATCGGGCACGAGCGGCGGGCGTGGATGTCATCCTTGACGTGACCGCCGGTGTTCCGCATGTGTTCCAGGCCTTCACGGGGATACTGGATGAAGCCGATCAAGCGCTGGACCGGGCCGCCCTCTTTATTGCACAGCATCTTTGATCTGCTTCCTCCCGCCTCTAACCCCGCTGATAAGGGGTATACGGCTTTATTGCTGTAGTTCAGCGGCTTGACTCTTTCATTTCCGTCCATGTCAATTCGGTCTCGCCCTCCTCTTTATAAGCAATAGCGGGAAAGTCTGTTCTGCTCTCACCTATGCGTTCAATAATCAGATGGTACGGCTTCAGTCTCTGATGCCAGTCGCCGTCTTGCCTTGTGGAGACAGAATCGGACAAATAATTATTGATGATCGTGTGTAATTCTTCCTTGGTTAAAGTCGAGTCATAGCCAATTCCAATCTGGAATACAAGACGGCTTGGGTCGGATGCATAACCGACCAGCGTAACGCCTTGCTCCTCTTTCAATTGGCTGGAATGAAGGGCAAGGCTCTTATTGATAACCGAGAAGTCACCATTCTTACCGGAGTCCTGGCAGCCCGTCAGTGTGACAAGGATCAGCGCACTCACTGCCACCAGGATTTGCTTTCTGTCCTTCATTCCGTATTCCCTGCCTTCTGCGTATACCGCCTTATTATGTAATTTATTGGGTTTCGCTTGTGCTAATTGTATCAGCAGTTCTCGTCGATGATCAAGAAACATAAATCATGCCCTCCATATATCCGTTAGGATACATAGAGGGCATGCAATCACGGGTTAGCTGCTCCGATCACATCTACATTATAAAGCGAATAGCCCCAGTTCGTTGCTCTTTGAATTCCATAAACCCTTACAAACTGCGCATTTGTAGGACTGAAGGTGATATCATCAATCCCGCCGTCACCTGTTGCGGTCGAATAGACATCCGTCCAATGGACAGCATCGCGGGATACTTGAATTTTATACGCTTTTGCATACGCTGCTTCCCAGTTCAGCTTCACCTCGCTCACCAGATAGTTTCCGACAAGGTCGATGAATATCCATTGCGGGTCCGAGTATTGAGAGGACCAACGGGTGGCCGCATCGTTATCGAATGCGTGGGCCGCCGTAAAGCCTTCTTCCGCAGAGCTTGCAAATGCCGGCTTGTTGACGGCAACACTGTGCGGTTCTTCGGAAGCGAGCGCTGGCCGCCCGAATATTGTGCAGGATACCAGAACAGTTAAGGCCGCAGCTAACGTTACGATTCTCTTTTTCATAAACATGGTTGGATTCCTCCTCTATCCTATTTTCTCCTGATCCGATTTTCTCTTTTGGGCCGCATTCTTGGAGTATCTATGTAAAGGGTGTGAAGAATTCAAGCTTCTCCCCTTGTTTGATCGCCCAATTATTTTAATTTAATGTTATATGTTTCCATAATTTTCTGTCAAACCGTCTAATTTCTTTATTTGGTTATATCCAATCATTTCGGCTTTCTTTCCCTCTTTTTATCCAATTATTGCATGTTTACTTCCAAATAACTTCAGTTTATTCCATTTTTCTGGACCTGTTATGAAAATTATTAGTTTATTTTTGTTATAAATCAATAAAAGTTATTATTCATTTGCAAATCAAAAAGGCACCTCAACGGGTGCCCTGCTTGTGTGTTATATCTTGACGTATCATTAAATCGTTTCTGGGCTGTTCCTCCAGGATAGGGGACGCCGCAGGCTGCTGCACAGGTTCCTTATCATGCTGGAGAAAGGAATGGGATGTAACATGGTTCATAAAATCCCGGATGAACATCAGCTGTTCCTCTGTGTATTTCGCCAGCAGCCGAGCCGCGCCGGCCTGAACGCGTTCGTCGAACTGCTCGTGCAGCTTGTAGATGAGATCACCCTTTACGGTCAGCTCAAAATATAGTTCCTTCTTATTGTCCGGAAGGGTCACGAACTTAATCAAACCCAGCGCTTGAAGCCGCTTCGTCAGTTTAGAAACGGTCCCCTTGGGAATGTCGAACCGGCTCGACAGCGCACTTCCGTTCGCCCGGCCGAGCTTGCCAATCCCATCCAATACATGAACCATCATAAAGGTCATCTCGCTCAATAGGGCATGCACCTGTTGATCGGTGACCTGCGCCAGCAGCCAAGCCTTTTCCTCATCGTCTTCCTGGTGGATTTTCTTCGCAAATTGCCCAAATGCTTCGAACACTTCTTGAAGCAAACGTTCATCATGAGGCTGGCTCATGCTTCCTTCTTCCTTTCAATCGTAGGATTGTCCTTAGTATAACAAATCCCTTCCCAGCGCGTAATTATTGTTTCCGAGAAACAATATTGACAGTACCGTCCGCCGGTGCTATATTGTTTCCAGGAAACAAAAAAACAAAAACGGGAGTGACCGCCGTGAATAAATGTTCTGCTTCCGAGACGAATGAAGTTCTGGCAACCATCATGAACCATCGCTCGATCCGTAAATTCAAGAATATCCCCCTGACCACGATGCAAATCGAAGCGATTGTCCGGGCCGCCCAAATGGCCTCTTCCTCCAGATTCATGCAGGCCTACTCGATCATTGGACTTACCGATCCTGCCTTAAAGCACGAACTTAGCGAAATTACGAAGACACCGTATATGGAGGAGAACGGGCACCTGTTCATCTTCTGCGCAGACCTTCAGCGGCTCACTCTTATGGCAGCCGAGCAAGAGAAGAAGGGGATGCGGATCATGCTCGGGAGCTCCGCTCTCTATCCAATCGCAGTTACCGACACAGCGCTGGCGGCACAAAACGCCGTCTTGGCTGCCGAATCGCTCGGACTTGGCGCGGTCATTATGGGATCGGTCACCCAGGATATTCGGTGGCTTGACCGGATGCTGTCTCTTCCGGACTATGTCGTTCCGCTCTTCGGCGTTGCTGTCGGCGTACCGGATCAGCAGCCTGAGATTAAGCCCCGTCTTCCGCTGGAAGCCGTTTACTTCGAGAACTGCTACCCGTCTGAAAGGGATTTACAGGCCCACATCCAAGCGTACGACGATGACATGCGGCACTATTACCAAAACCGCAGCGGGAACAATCGCAACGCCTGCTGGTCGCGAAGCCACATCGAACTGCTTAAGTTACCGATACCGCTCGACGACATGACCGAGTACTTGCACGGCAAGGGTCTGAATCTTACCTAAGAGAAAAACGACTTTACGACGCTGCGATAACTTCAAGCGGCAAATAGAGTTAAATCTGTTCTTTCCATGGATTATAAAAAAACTCCATGTTACCTTATTTCCTGTAACATGGAGGAGGATGCAAAGATGACTATAACGCTAAGAAGATACAAGTTGCTGTCCGATTTCGCAAAGGTCTCTCAGTTCATGCGATTGAACTTCAAGAAGTATCAGCTCGGAGGGAATGTCCCGCAGCCTTTCTGGGAATACGCGCATACCCATCCTTATTTCAACCATTCTCTGACACACCGATTTGGCATCTGGGAGGAGGGAGATGAAATTGTAGGAGTTGCATGCTATGAAATGGACATCGGCGAATGTTACTTTTCCACCAAAGAAGGATACGAATTTTTAAAACAAGAAATGCTTGAATATGCCGAGGTGGAGCTTTCCAAGAAATCGGAGGATCATTCCAGCCTCGATGTGAGGGTATACGATTACGAGGAATCATTAATTCAGTCCCTTGTCCAGAAAGGATACCGCAGAACCTACCGTGAGCCGATCCGGATTTATAATTACAGTTCAGGCTTCTCCAAGCGCAAATTACCCGAGGGATTTACCCTCATCACTTTAGAAGACGAGAATGATCTGCGCAAAATAAACGACGTCATCTGGCGAGGATTTGATCATGGAGACGAACCGGACGATGACCTGGATTCCAGACTGCTCATGCAGAGCGGTCCGCATTTCAGAAAGGACCTTACCGCAATTATAAAAGCTCCCAATGGAGAGTACGCCTGTTTTGCCGGAATGTGGTTGGATGGTGTGAACGATTTTGCCTATCTTGAACCTCTAGCTACAGATCCGCGATATCGCGGATTAGGGCTGGCCACGGTAGCCGTAACCGAGATGATGAAGCGTACGGTGCCGCTGGGAGCTACCTATTGTTTCGGAGGCGCGCCCGGCTTCTACCCTAAAATCGGCTTTGAGACGGCCTGCAACCGGGATTTGTGGTCGAAAGTGTGGTAGCCGCTAGAGGCTGCTCTCCTTGATGAGATCGTCGCAGAAAGCCGCTACGTCTCTGCCCGTCACTTCAAGTACGCCTTTGCCCATGCCCGCGCCTTCTTCAAAAAGATCAAGGATTCCTGCGAGCAAATCATTTCCCTCGGTCACCTCGGCAGGGCCTGCTTTGAAGAGATACTTTTGTATCTCTGCATAGACCGTCTGATATTCCCGGGGGAGCGCCTTAACACGCGCTACATGCGCTCTCCATTTCTTTTTGCCTTCGAAGATATTCCGCAGGGTCATTTTTTAGCCCCCTGTCCATTTAGCTTTTTGGCAATCCTGTGGTTAAGCTGCTGGCGCCATTTGTCTCGATAAGACTTTGCCCCTTCATCGCCGGCCAGTACGGAACAGAAGCCTCTGATATCGTTGCCTAATGCCTCTTGCACAGTCTGTCCTTCCATCGCCATTTCTTCAAGCAGGCCAAGCGCACCGTCAAGAATGGGCATAAGGTTACGGCCGCTGAAATCAGCGTACGTCCAGAGATTGGCCTGAATCTCCTCCCATGCCGCCAAATAGTCCGCCGGGAGCTTGGCGGCTCGCCATTCCAAAGCTTTCATTTCTTTGACCATGTCGCTTCCCGTGACCTTCTCCCATCTATTCATTGCTTCTCCTCCTTTAACTCGCTCATTTTGGAGGATAGGAACCCCCATCTTTCCCAGAATTTCCGCAGCTCCTCACGTCCGGCATCATTCAGCGCGAAGAACTTTCGCGGCGGTCCCATATCAGAGGGCTTCTTGGTGATCTCCACCAGCCGATTTCTCTCAAGCCGGACCAGGATCGTATATACCGTTCCGTCCACAACTTCGGTGAAACCAAGGGCGTTCAGCCGCCGGGTGATTTCGTAGCCATAGGTTTCCTCGCGGTTTATCATTTCAAGAACACAGCCCTCAAGCACGCCTTTTAGCATTTCCGTCAGGTTCTCCAGCAAAATCACTCCTTGCGTGGTGTACGACATATACTAAGTAATACTTAGTACTGCTATAAAGTAACACATAGTAGTGGGCGAGTCAATCCTTATGCGAAGTGCACCTGTCCGATCACACTGACTTCAATCTGGCGGCGCAATTCATCGAGCGGAATCTCAAGCGGCGCATTCCCGGCGATGCCGGCATTAAAAAGACCGCCCTCCTCCCTGAACAACAGGTTGGATGGGCGATCTTCGACTTTCCTCTTTCCTAATCGGACTCATCGTCCGGCTGGCCGTTTAGAATGACCGGCATGATGCTCTCCCGAAGGAGATCATTCCGCCCTCTTCTTCGAGGACTTGAAGAGCCGCTGCTAATATTTTGTCATAGGTATTCATACGCCCATTATAGCAGTACTATATTCGAGTGTTCAGTACCTTGCCAGGTTCACCGCTGCCTTAACCGTGCGCCTCTCTCCAGGCGTCGTCCAGACGTCCCTTCTGAAGCAAATGATGGCGATAATGCATCTCGGTCAGCCTGAACCATTCCAGCGCGTTCAAGCCGCCGAATCGCGGATGGAGAACCGTATAGGGCGCCGCCTCCTTGCCCGAATCAAGCTCCGCCGTGATCCTAGATTCGATCTCCTCCATTCGGCGCAGCGTTTCCCGCAGCCCCTCCGCAAGCTGCCCCTTGCTCTCCGGCTGCGGCGGCGTATACTGCGGAGACGGGGGAACATGGACGCGGTCCGGCGGGAAGCTCCCCGCCTTGAACACTTCCTCTCCCGCCTTCGTCTTGCCCGCCTGCGACACTTCCGTGCTCTCGCCGGGTTCCAGGCACAGGGCGGCGTTCCGTAGCTGCATGAACTGTGCGGAACGGATTAAATGCATGTACATCTGACCCAGCGACCACTCGTCCTCCGACGGCTTCCAGAGCAGCCGCTCCAGGCTTGAACTCTCCAAATCGCGAATATACCCGCGGACCGTCTCTTCGAATTGTCGCAGCGTTTCCTTCGTATCCATTACCGAATCCAGCTCCTTTATCCTTCAACTGAACCCAGCTTACAAGAACGCCACTGACAGCTGTCTGTCAGTAGTGTTCGAGCATGTTTTGGATTTCTTCACGCACCCGTTCGCGCAGCGATTCCGGCTCCAGCACACGCACCGCCGCTCCCCATCCAAGCGTCCATTGAAGGAGGTCTTCCACCCGCCGGACACGGAACGTTGCCAGTCCCCTCTCCTCCCCCGGCTCGAACGACTCCATATAGAAATTGTCCGATTCCTGAATCCGGTCCGCAATGGAGGGATCGACCGACAGGCGCACGGTCACATTCCGGTCATCGGCAGCCCGGTGATTCCGGAATTGAAAGCCGGGAGCAACCTGGAAGGAATCTTCCAGAACGGCAAGTTCGTTCATGCGGGACAGCCGAAAGTGCCGGATGGCGTGCCTCAGCCCGCAGAACGCTACGAGCATCCATACGCCTTGGGACAAAACAAGCCCGTACGGATCAACCGTCCGCTCGTTATGGCGATCTCCGTCTGAATCCGGCAAATTCTTGGAATAGCGGAAACGAACCTTGCGTTTCTGCAAAATCGCATGCCGCAGCTGCTCGAACGTCTCTTTTTCCCGGCCTCGCATCTTCGACCCTTGTTCATTCAGCAGCCGGATCGAAGACCGGAGCCGCGCGGTCTCTTCACGTACATTCTGCGGAAGAATCGCTTCGATCTTCTCCTGCGAGGCGCGGGCTTTCGCGCCGTATTCCGCATCCAGCCTCATCTCGACGAAGTCCGCTCCGATGAGCAGCGCCACCACTTCTTCCGCCGTGAAGCTGACAGGAGGGAGAAAATAACCCTCCATTAAGGAATAGCCCACCCCCGGCGCACCGGCCACCGGAACGCCGGCTTCGCTCAGCGCCTGAACGTCCCGGTAAATTGTACGGATACTGGTCTCGAACTTGGCGGCCAAATCCTCGGCCCGCAGCACGCCCTTGCGCTGAAGCTCGATGACGATGGCCAGCATCCGTTCGGTTTTGTTCACCTTATCCGCTTCCTTTCCGGCCGGATTCTCTCAACCTTCCCGATAATCAACAGTTCAACAGCGCCAGAGCCTCTTCATTATCCGGCTCCAGCTCCAATAGCTTTTGCAAGTACTCCTTGCCCTCCTCGATGAAGTCCAACTCGAAGCAGCAGATGGCCAGGCAGTAATATACCGTGGAGACGACCTCATCCTGCTGTTCCTCTACGGAAATCTCCAAATAGAATTTGGAGGCTTCATACCTATCCATCTCGAACAGAACAAGCCCGGCATCGAGCGCCAGATCATACCGCTGCTCCATGATATAGTACGACGACCACATCCGCTGAATGCCATGAAGCAGATCCTGCTTCTCTTCATCATTGGACTCCGGAAGCAGGGCGGAAATGCGCTTTGTACTCTGAATGAAGAATTCCGCATCATAGCCGCCCAGACGCCAAAAGCTCAGGATCTGCTGCATCCCCATGCTGTCCAGATGGAGGTCCACCCACCATTTCATATTAAAAAAGTCATCCGGGCCAAAGCGCTCCATCCAGCGGCGGTAAGCTAACCGCAGATTGGGATAATCCAGCGGTTGATTCAGGTGGAGGATCGCGCCCACATTGATATTTTTATAATGATGAGGAGGGAATAACGCCATTGCCCCTTTTTGTTCATAGACATATTGAATCGCGTGGTAGTTAGCCGTTAAGGAGAAGCTTCCATGGAGCACCAGCTCCGGCGGTTCCGCGAACTTCCAATTATCCAGCAAGTGGTCGCCTTTGTCTGCGGTGATCAACACAAACCCTGATAGGGATAACCGATTCAGCCGCTCCAGGCAAGCGATGCCGGCCGCAGGGAACAGGAAATGGGAGTCTTCCAGCTGCTCCTGATAGAGAGCAATCACATCGCGGTAAGGATACGTCTCCTGCTCGTACTGGGCCGCCCGCCGGTGCTCATAACGCAGCTTGATCTGCTTCAGCCATTCTGCGGGCTGCAGGGAAGCCTTCGATTCCGATTGTTCCACGTACACATCCGCTTCATAGACTTTGCCATCGCCGATGTAGAGCAGTTCCTGCGGAATGCCATCGAAGAAGTAGTTCGCCACCACGATTAACGGCTGCTGCAACTTACCCTCATCAATCGTAATTCCGGATACCACTAGATGCAGTACGGAATCCTGCACGGCATCAAATCGCGCGAAGTCCAGTACGCCCTCGGCAATGAACCGCTGAAGCGCCGGGTGCTCTCTCCACGCCTGAACGTTGTTCATCGCCAGATCCGTCATGATATAGCAGAACGGAGGCAGGGAAATGCCGGCATAATCGATGAGCTGAGTCAGCTCGATCAACACATGGAACGCCAGCCGTCCCGCGCCTGCTCCAAGCTCGACGATATACACGGGCTCCGAGCGATCTCCCGCAGCCGCCCGGTCTTGAAGAAGCCCAAAGATCATCTCGGCATAAGCCGTAGCGATCATGGGATTACTCGTTATATATTGGGGAACCTGGTCATTGTTCCATGCTTTTGTCCCCTTCTCTTCATAATACTCCCGCTGGGCTTGCCAGATTGGCGCTTCACTGTAACGATAACGAGTACCTTTCATTTAGGCCTGCCGGAAAAACACTTTGTCTTCGTTATACTTCGCTTTGCCTTCGTTAATGAGATACGTCTCATAGATTTCTCTATGGACCGGATCTTCTACGATGCACACTTCAATCTTGGTGACTTCATCTCTGTGCATTCGGATCGGAGAGACGGAATCCTCAAAATGCTTTTTGATTCTCGGTCTTAGCTTTCTGGCTTTGCCGACGAACAGCAATTCGTCGTTCTCGTTGTAGAACATGAAGATCCCGCCGAGCTCTCGGGTAATCAGGTGAAACTCGGTGAAGCCGTAAATGTTGCTTTCCTGGGGATCGATTTTCTTCGTAATAGTGACATTCGGTTCCGGAATAGTAATCTGGATCATGATCGTATACATCCTTTGTCTGTATTTGATAGGCCTTACAAGATATCATTATACCCCACTTCTTGCGAATGACGTACAAGGGTACTATGGCTTCCCTGCCACCGCTTTGTTAGAATGTTTCAAGAACAACCATTTCAAGGATATAAGGAGCGGTCTCTTTGCTTAAGTCTATCCGAATACGCAGCCTGGTCCTTTATATTTCCTTGGTCATTCTCATTTCGGTACTGATCTATGTTCCGGTCACCCTGGGGCTTGCCGATAATTCCGACTTTAACCGGACGATGAGAGCTTTTGGACTGACTTCCAGCAGCGGGATCAAGTATTGGAGTGCTGATTATCTATTCAAAATGGCGGATCCTGCCAGTGTATGGCAGTATTTCATCCATATTTTCCTGCCGGTTACCGGTAACCCTGCCGAATATTACTCCACGCAGTTCATCTTTACGAAGATCGCGTTATTCCTGAACGCCTTGAGCGCCCGGCTCCTTCATCAGGCGCCGGATGTGTTCCATCTTGTTTTTCAGACGGTCCAGTATATTGGGATCTACGCCCTGGCCTTCTTCTTGTTCATGAAGGAAAAGTGGAGACCCCGCGCCTATGCCGACCTTGCCGTTAAGGCTGTATTTGCGCTGATCTTCCTGGACTGCGGTTATTTGGTCTATTTCAATTCCTTGTACGGAGAACCGACGACGCTTATCTTTCTGCTTCTTTCCTTCGTCCTGCTTCTGTACTTGGAGAAGAACAAGACGGCCTATTGGATCTATGGCGGCCTGATCCTGTCTCTCCTGATGTTCTCGGGGTCCAAATCCGCCAACTTCCCTTCCGCCCTGCTGCTGTGCGTCCCTCTTGTCTACGCTATCATCCGGAAGGAAGGACGGAAGAAGAAGATTATTCTCTGCACCCTGATCGCGGCGATGCTCGGCGCCTCTTACAGCTATGTAAGGCTCATCCCGGATTGGATGAAGAACAGTACGACCTTCCAATCGGTGTTCTACGGTGTATTATACGATAACCCATCGCCCGGGAGTGCCGCCCGGGAACTGGGCTTGCCCCGGGAACTCGCCGGCTTCGAGTCCATGACCGCATACAACTGGGCATCCTTAAGTTCCGGTCAGGCGAAGGATACCGACTTTCAGACGTTGTTTTTTGACCGCATCAGCCAGACGGGAATCATGAAATATTACCTCGCGCACCCGGCCTTCTTCGCTGAAAAGCTGGATATGAGCGCCGAGGCCGCTCTGCCGCTTCGCCCTACCTATTTAGCCAATGTCCATCTGCCTTCCCAACAGGCGGATTTGATCTTCGATAATCGAATGAATGTTTGGGAGAGCATCCGAAAGCAGTTTTCCGGGTGTGCATCGGTATTCTTCGGTCTGATCCTGGTGCTGTCCGTTATCAACGTGGGTGCTCTGCTGAGGACAAAAGCAGGGACCTACCGCATCCTGCTGCGGCTTGCGCTGCTCGGGGGCGCTGCGGGGCAATTTCTTGTACCCATTCTGAATAACGGGAACGCCGATCTGCAGAAGCATATGTTCTTGTTCAATGTCCACTTCGATCTTCTGATTATCGTTCTGCTGCTGGACAACCTGGATCTGGGGAACCGCATCTTCAAATGGATCGGCGGCGTCACCGCGGCGCTCCTCCTTGCGATCTCCTTCTATTCAAGCAAGCCGGAGACGTTAACCTTGGGCCATCAGAACGGTCATCCGATTCAATGGTACGTGCTGGAGAAGAAGAACGGCTGGACCAAGGTCATCGCCAAGGATGCTTTATTCCGCAGCGCATATGGGACGACTTCTAATGATTATACGCAATCCGGCATACAAGACAGTCTGAACGCGAAGATGGACATCTGGTTCACGCAACAAGAACGGACCCGTATCCGGCATTCCGAATATGAAGCGATTGCAAGTGAGGCCACCAGGCAGCAGGCGGATGCCGGAGACCGGCCCCATTACTGGTTCTCGCCGATCAAATATGCCGCTCAGGACAGCGGCCGGGCATTCCGGCATCGGTATTCCGCTTATCTGACGCTTCCTTCGGTAGACGATGCCGAGCGGCTGTTCCGCCTGTCGAAGAGCGCTTCCGTCTTGCCCGTCGATTACTGGCTCTCCACGCCTTACTACAGCAGTACCGATCAAACGCGGATGGTGTCCTCCGATTATCAGGTCTATTCCCGCAAAGTCGATGCGAAGCTTGGGGTGCGGCCGGTTATGTGGGTCCGGCAGTAAACGCGGAGAGAAGTCCCTTCATTTTATCCGCAGTAGATCCATCCAAAGGAAGGTTAACGGTAACCTGAAGGTCCACGGCGTCTGTCGCCCGGAAGGACAGATGCCCGAACCGAAGGGAACCGGCAATCGGATGATGCAGCAGCTTCTCACCTTCCGGCACATTTATCACTTGATGCAGCGGCCACCATTCCCGGAACTCCTTGCTGTTCTGGTGCAGGTCCTCAATAAGCTCCTCCCACCCGGGGTCCCCGACGGCATGGGCATAATTCGCCCGGAACTGGGCCAATCGATGTCTGGCATTCGTCTCCCAACTGTCACCGAGCATCCGCCTTGCATAATCCGCAGTGAACAGACGCCATAACGAATTTCTCTCTCTTGCCGGCATGGCTTCGTAATCTCCGAAGACAAGAACCGCAGCCCGGTTCCACGCGACGACATCCCACCTTGAATTCACGACATAGGCCGGGCATTCTCCCTGTCTGTCCACAAAATCCTGCATCAGCCGGCTTACCTCATTCTGCGGGGCATGAGCATTCGGCGGTACGTGGCCTGCAGCCAGCAAGAAGAGATGTCTGCGCTCAATGTCGCTTAATTGCAGCGCCCGGGACAGGCTGTCAAGCACCTGGGTGGATACCTGGATGTCTCTCCCTTGCTCGAGCCAGGTGTACCAATCCACACTGATGCCGGCGAGTATGGCCACCTCTGCCCGGCGAAGCCCCGGGGTCCGCCGTCTTCCACCGGCAGGCAGGCCTGCCTGCTCCGGGGACAGACGGGCCCGCCGGGTACGGAGAAATTCCGCCAGTTCCCCGGTCTTCTCACGTTCCTCCTGCATGTGATCCCTCCTTCCTGTCATTCTCCGTCATCTGGGAGTAACACTCCTAGGTTCATTCCCTCTCTCGTTATCCAATCTCCTCGATTATATACTGAACAAAGCTCATGATCACAGGAGGAGAGACGCTATGAATCAGGAAAAAGCACCTTTATTCGATTGGAACAAGATGGTCAAGACCCCATTTAGTGGACATTGAAAAAAACACCTAGGTTGCAAGCTGGCGTCGGTACTCTACTGGCGTCAGTTTGTTTAATTTACGCTGTGGTCGTCTTCGGTTGTAAAACCGTATGTATTTCTCGATTCTTCTTTGTGCCTCAGCCATTTTTCGGATATCATAAGGATAGAGTCCTTCCGTTTTGAG
>NZ_JAVFHT010000006.1:0-201676 GCF_031470375.1 Paenibacillus glufosinatiresistens | reverse complement strand
CTCAAAACGGAAGGACTCTATCCTTATGATATCCGAAAAATGGCTGAGGCACAAAGAAGAATCGAGAAATACATACGGTTTTACAACCGAAGACGACCACAGCGTAAATTAAACAAACTGACGCCAGTAGAGTACCGACGCCAGCTTGCAACCTAGGTGTTTTTTTCAATGTCCACTAAATGGGGTCTTGACCAATAACCGGAGGCGGGTTTTTTAAGCAAATTCAGAATTCCTCCGAAAAGTCCCAGATAATGTATTGACTACTAGAATGAGGAGTGGTATTTTGGTGAGGAAACCGGTTTCCTGACACCTGCTGCTGCAATACCGCCGTTTTCCTGATAGAGACGGCTGCAGGAGCAAAGAGGACGCATCATTCGGTAAGCGCTTTAATGGGCATTTCTTATTTGCTGCTCAAACGGTTGCGCAGCCGTTCGCCGCAGTAAGGCCCAGCGTTTCAACTGGAACGAACCAAATGAGAGGAGAGGTTAGGTTATATGAACAAGCAAGTCAAATGGTTGGCGTCCGTGTCGTTGTCCGTAGGGATCGCGCTCGGCGCTGCACTGCCTGTTATGGCGTCGCCGGATACGAGTGTCAGCAACAAACTGGATTACAGTACGGATACGGTATACCAGATTGTGACAGACCGCTTTGTCGACGGCAATTCGGCCAACAATCCGACAGGTTCGGCCTTCAGTGCGGATCGTTCCAATCTGAAGCTGTATTTTGGCGGGGACTGGCAGGGGATCACGAACAAGATCAACGACGGCTATCTGACCGGCATGGGCATTACGGCGATCTGGATTTCGCAGCCGGTTGAGAATATTACGTCCGTAATCAACTACTCGGGTGTCAACAATGCCGCCTATCACGGCTACTGGCCGCGCGACTTCAAGAAGACCAATGCCGCTTTCGGCAGCTTCACCGATTTCTCCAATCTGATCGCCGCGGCGCATTCCCACAATATCAAGGTCATCATCGACTTTGCGCCTAACCACACGAATCCGGCCTCTTCCACGGATGCCTCGTTCGCCGAGAACGGCGCGCTGTATAACAACGGCACCCTGCTCGGCAAGTACAGCAACGACAGTGCCGGCCTGTTCCACCACAACGGCGGAACCGATTTTTCCACAATTGAAAGCGGTATCTACAAGAACCTGTATGATCTTGCCGACCTTAACCAGAACAACAATACCGTTGACAACTACCTGAAGGAATCCATTCAGCTCTGGCTGAACCTTGGCGTAGACGGCATCCGGTTCGATGCAGTGAAGCATATGCCGCAGGGCTGGCAGAAGAGCTATGTCTCGTCCATCTACAGCAGCGCCAATCCCGTGTTCACCTTCGGGGAATGGTTCCTTGGCGTCGATGAGACAAGCCAGGACAACATCAATTTCGCGAACCAGAGCGGGATGAATCTGCTGGACTTCGCCTATGCACAGGAAGTCCGCGAAGTCTTCCGCGACAAGACCGAGACGATGACCGACCTCAGCTCGATTATCTCCAGCACAGGTTCCAGCTATAATTATATCAACAACATGGTAACCTTCATCGACAACCATGATATGGACCGCTTCCAGCAGGCGGGAGCGAGCACACGTCCGACGGAACAGGCGCTGGCGCTGACGCTGACTTCTCGCGGCGTACCGGCCATCTATTACGGTACCGAGCAGTATATGACCGGCAACGGCGACCCGAACAACCGGGCAATGATGACCGGCTTCGATACGAACAAGACAGCCTACAAGGTCATCAAAGCGCTGGCTCCGCTGCGCAAATCCAACCCGGCTATCGCCTACGGCACCACAACCCAGCGTTGGGTGAACAACGACGTCTATATCTATGAACGGAAATTCGGAAGCAGCGTGGCTCTGGTTGCGATCAACCGGAACACCACGACATCCTATCCAATCTCCGGTCTGCTGACCGCCCTGCCGAACGGAACTTATACCGATGTTCTCGGCGGTCTGCTGAGTGGCAATTCCGTTACCGTCAGCGGCGGCGCCGTCAGCAACTTTACACTGGCAGCAGGCGGCACAGCGGTATGGCAGTATTCCACCAACGAATCCTCGCCGGTTATCGCCAACGTCGGCCCGACGATGGGCAAGCCTGGAAACGTAATTACCATTGACGGCCGCGGCTTCGGAACGACCAAGAACAAGGTCACCTTCGGAACCACCGCTGTTACCGGCGCCGACATCGTGAGCTGGGAAGATACCGAGATCAAGGTCAAAGTGCCGAACGTAGCCGCTGGCAACACAACGGTTACCGTAACGAATTCGGCCGGCACGACCAGCGCCGCCTTCAACAACTTCAACGTGCTGACCGCCGATCAGGTTACCGTTCGCTTCAAAGTGAACAATGCCACTACGTCCCTGGGCCAGAACGTCTACCTGACCGGCAACGTGGCCGAACTCGGCAACTGGACCGCAGCCAAGGCCATTGGCCCGCTGTACAACCAGGTGGAAGCTTCCTACCCGACTTGGTACTTCGACGTCAGCGTTCCGGCCAGCACGGCGCTGCAATTCAAATTCATCAAGGTTAACGGATCTACTGTTACCTGGGAAGGCGGCAACAACCACACCTTCACATCGCCGTCCAGCGGCGTAGCCACCGTAACCGTAGACTGGCAGAACTAATCCGGCAAAAGGGAGCAAGCCTGCCCGGCGGACCGGCTTCTGCCGGTTCCCCGGCGGCCTCCCGGCCGCCGCAATTGAAGAACGCGCGGACTTTCCCGGCCCTTGTGGCCGGGGAGTCCGCGCGTTTTTGCGTGCTGTGATGAGGCGGAAGAGGTTGATTGGGGATTTAATCCACGCATCCCGTACGGGATGCGACTGGACGGCAGCTTGCTTATGAGCAGAGTCTGCGGGAGGTTTTATTCCACGCATCCCAAACGGGATGCGACTTTCACCAGGCTGCCGGTCTTTATCTTCAAACCGATTTCAATCCACGCATCCCATACGGGATGCGACGGTCAGGACCGTCTTCGTGACGACGATCAGCACGACATTTCAATCCACGCATCCCATACGGGATGCGACACACTCACAGGAGCCGGGCTTATTGCTGTGAAAGATTTTCAATCCACGCATCCCATACGGGATGCGACCGCCGCAGGCGCAATAAGGCGCCGGGCTTAGAGGAATTTCAATCCACGCATCCCATACGGGATGCGACGAGATCATACCAGCCCTCGGGATTACTGCTGCCGTTATTTCAATCCACGCATCCCATACGGGATGCGACGGCTGCTGACGTACTGGCGGGAGGCAACGCCGGAATTTCAATCCACGCATCCCATACGGGATGCGACTGAATCTCCTGTATGACGAGATGGTCAGCAACTGATTTCAATCCACGCATCCCATACGGGATGCGACATTTTTTTGTGTTGGATCCAGAAAGCAAGATACCATTTCAATCCACGCATCCCATACGGGATGCGACCATCAAGGAGACGGCGCATCTGGCCGAGGTTGAATTTCAATCCACGCATCCCATACGGGATGCGACGCAAACCAAAAACCGGCCGCAGCCGGTCGTTAAATTTCAATCCACGCATCCCATACGGGATGCGACGGAGCGGCCCGTCACATTCTATTTTGAGAGGATGGAATTTCAATCCACGCATCCCATACGGGATGCGACGAGGCGCGGATAAGCCCAAGAAAATTAAGTCGATATTTCAATCCACGCATCCCATACGGGATGCGACAATTCGATCATGATGACGCCGGATGAGTTTGAGGCATTTCAATCCACGCATCCCATACGGGATGCGACGACCTGAAGGATGCGGTTGGAGGTACGGCAGCTATTTCAATCCACGCATCCCATACGGGATGCGACCCAAAGCAGCATCTTATTGCTTCGGTGGTAGCGTCATTTCAATCCACGCATCCCATACGGGATGCGACCATCTGCAAGGCCTTCGATTTTCAAAGTATCACTATTTCAATCCACGCATCCCATACGGGATGCGACCTCAACATACCCTTCCTGCGTAGCATTGTGCTCCTATTTCAATCCACGCATCCCATACGGGATGCGACCGGTATGACCAAGGATTAAGACTTGATGAATGGTATTTCAATCCACGCATCCCATACGGGATGCGACACCGTTTTCGTCAAAATGAAGCAGACAGCCCTGGGATTTCAATCCACGCATCCCATACGGGATGCGACCCCGATTTGTGGCGCAAAGATCACTGCCACGGCAAGATTTCAATCCACGCATCCCATACGGGATGCGACACTATGCCGCATCCTGAACAAACTCAATAAAAAATTTCAATCCACGCATCCCATACGGGATGCGACGACCATCCAAGCGGCGGGACGATCCGGTCATTGGATTTCAATCCACGCATCCCATACGGGATGCGACAGCGAAACAAGCATCTATTCATCTCAAAAAAGCAGAGTGAATCGCTTTTTTCTATGTTAAGCATAGCAAATAAATCTGCATGTGAGCTTGACATTTTCGGGAACAAGACAAAAACGACAAGATTCGTCAAAATCTGAGGTGCGAATGAGCCGGGGAATTCATGGGAGCTTGGGGTTCGCACCAAGTTTTCTTCTGCCTCTTAGGCAGGGGTGGAAGAACAGCCCTTCAAACGGCAGCTTGTAAGCGTTATAATAGAAATTAACAATTTTGGCATTCGTGTAAAAGGGCTGGGTGCGATGAAAGTGACCATCAATGATATTGCCCGCGCGGCAAATGTGGCGAAGTCAACGGTATCCAAAGTGCTGAATGACGCTCCAACGATTTCGGAAGCGACCAAAGCCAAAGTTCGAGCCATTATGCAGGAGATGAACTATGAACCGAGCAGTCTGGCTACGCGGCTGGCCCGGCAAAAAGGGTACAATATCGCGCTGATTATTGATTTGTCGCGAACCGGCGATTTCCTCAATGCCTCCTTCTACGATATCATCGGCGGGGTGGAAAGTGTGATCGGTCCCCGCGGGTATGAGCTGACCATCAGCAACATGCAGCATATTGGGCGTGAACGGTTCGTCAGCCGGTTCGCCATCGGGCGCAAAGCGGACGGGCTGATTATGGATAATTCGATTCTGACGCCGGAGCTGGCGCGGGAATTGAATGAACGGAATTTTCCCTATATTGTGATCGGAGAATATCCCGGGGTTCCTGCGAATCAGTGTGTGGATATCGACAATGCCCGGGGTTCTGTCATGCTGGTGGAGCATTTGCTGGCCCAAGGCTATCAATCTCCTGCATTTGTCGGCGGCGAGTCGGGCGAACCGCTCTATGAGACCCGGCTGGAAGGGTTCCGCCAAAGCCTGGATTCGGTACGGGACGAGTTCATCCGTCCGGGCTATGCCAATGAGGCTAATGGACGGCGGCTGACGCGTGAACTGCTGAAGGAGACCGAACGGCCGGACGCGATTGTCTGTATGAGCAATCTGGTAGCCTATGGGGTATTGCAGGAGCTTCAGGAGCAGGGAATCGCGGTTCCGGAAGAAATGGGGATTGCGACCTTTGACAATATCCCCCTTGCCCCTTACACGACTCCGCCGCTGACCTGTGTGGAAATGGATACTTTTGCTCTTGGAGCCGCCGCCGGCAATATGTTGATGGCGCGGCTTGAAGAGAGCGCAGTAGAGGAGGTTCAAGCTCCCTCATGGGTGAAGCCCCGGCTGGTGGCGCGGAGATCGACGGGGAGACAAGCTTAAGCCTTTCAAGGTGACTTGAAAGGCCTTTTTTGTGTGGCATCCGCTTCGAGCAGGTCGAATTACAACCTAAATTATCGAAATCTGGTGTAAAATACCGCACAGTTCAGGATGGTTAAAAAGGATAAAATAGGATTGGATAGGATAATAGAACCACAAGAATGCACATTCTTGGGCTTCCGGGGAGGTCTTATGGAGTATATCGCCCATATTCGCAGCAGGGATGGGAAGATTCAAACGGTCAGCGAGCATTCGGAAGCTGTAAGAGCGGGATGTGAGCATTTTGGAGTCAAAGCCGGTGTTCCTCATTTGGCCGGTTTGTCGGGGATTCTGCATGATCTGGGGAAGAGAACGCCGGCTTTTCAGCGTTACATTCAACAGGCTGTCTCTAATCCGGGTTCGGTACGCAGGGGAGACGTGGATCATTCAACGGCAGGCGGCAAGCTTGTTTTTGAGCGCTATCATCAGCGCCGCAGGAACTGGGAAGACAGGTTCACTGCCGAGTGGATCGGCAACTGCATCATTTCTCATCATCAGGGACTGCGGGATTTTATCGGTCCGGAAGGCAGGCTTCCTTTTCTGGAACGGGTGAGGGACAAGCAGCTGGAAGGCTTAGAAGAGGCAGCGGCGAGCTTCTTCTCCGATCGTTCGGAGGATTGGCTGGACGCGTATTTTGAGAAGGCCAAGACGGAGATGCAGCATGCGATTGAACAAATTCAACGATGCGGTCTGGATTCGAGCGCCTCCTCTCTATTATTGAAGTACATTTTTAGCTGCCTGATTGATGCGGACCGCACCGATACGAGGCAGTTCGAGGAGAACGAGGAGTCCCGTTGGGAAGAAGACCGATCGGCATTTTTTGCCCGCAGTTATGACAAGCTGCTGGAAGCAGTCACGGCGATGGAGCAAGCCGAAGATGCCGATCATCCGATCAACGTGCTTCGGCGGAAGATGTCGCAGCAATGCGATGAGGCGGCGGATCGACCATCCGACATCTACACGCTCTCTATTCCGACGGGCGGCGGCAAGACGCTGTCCAGTCTGCGGTATGCGCTGAAGCACGCCAAGACTTCCGGCAAGGACCGCATTGGCAAGGACCGCATTATTTATGTGGTCCCCTTCACAACCATCATTGAGCAGAATGCCCAGGACATTCGCGATATTTTGCAAGAGGATGACATGATTCTGGAACATCATTCGAATATCGTGGATGCCCGAAGGGAAGATGAGGTTTCGGAAGAATACGATATTCGGCGCAAAAACCTGCGGTTGGCCCGGGATAACTGGGACCGCCCGATTATTTTCACCACGATGGTGCAGTTTCTGAATGCCTGCTACGGCTTAGGAACGCGCAATGCCAGACGGATGCATCGCCTGGCGAATGCGGTCATCATCTTTGACGAAGTCCAGGCTGTCCCTCCCAAATGCGTGTCGCTGTTCAATGCTGCACTTAATTTCCTGAAATCGTTCGGGCGTTCCAGCATGCTGCTGTGCACGGCAACCCAGCCCGCTCTTGATTTTGTCCGTCACCATCTGCACATTGCCGAGCAGGCGGAGATCATCTCGAACTTGAGTGAGGTCGGCGAAGACTTCAAGCGGGTGGAGGTGGTCGATCGGGTAACGGCTCGGGGGTGGAATTCGCAGGAAATTGCAGCGTTTATCGGGGAACGGCTTAGAGAACTGGACAGCACTCTGGTTATTCTGAATACCAAGAGCGCGGTGAGGAAGCTGTATAAATACCTGAAGGAAGAACTCGTCATTGAGGAGAGCGGCGTCCGATTGTTCCACCTCAGTACGAGTATGTGCGCGGCTCACCGCAAAGCGGTGCTGGCGGAGATTAAGGAAGCGCTGCGACAGCATGACAAAGTCGTCTGCATCAGCACCCAGTTGATTGAGGCGGGGGTAAATATCAGCTTTGATTGCGTAATCCGTTCCCTGGCCGGGCTGGATTCCATCGCTCAAGCGGCGGGAAGGTGCAACCGGCACGGAAAAGACCCGCTCAGGCATGTCTATATCATCCGGGCATCCGAGGAAAGGCTGACCTCGCTTCCCGAAATCCGGATTGGCGCAGAGAAGACCGCTTTTCTGCTTGCCGATTTCAGGAATCATCCTGAAAGGTATGCGAGTAATCTGCTGTCGCCCGCAGCGATTCAGTCCTATTTTCAAAGCTACTACAGCCATATCAAGACCGAACTGGATTACTATGTGCCCAAGCTGGATCTGAACCTGTACGACTTATTGGGAACGAACAAGAAACTCTTTCAACACTACAAGAACAAGCAGGGTCAATCTCCGCAGATTCATAACCGGGCGGCATTTGCTACTGCCGAGCAGCATTTTGAGGTTATTGCAAACGCTGCCACTTCAGTTATCGTTCCATACAATGAAGAAGCGCGGCAGATTATGATCGAATTGAACGGCGAGCTTGAGATTCAGTCGCTGGGAGAGCTGCTGCGCAGAGCGCAGCCGTACACGGTCAACCTGTATAACCAGGACTTGAAGCAGCTTGAGCGAAGCGGGGAGTTGTATCCGGTATTGAACGGTAATGTGCTGGCTCTGAGAGAGACGGCTTATCGTGAAGAGTTCGGTGTGGACACAGCAGGCGAGGGAGTCTGGGATGCAGCCATTATCTGAGCGAAGGCAGGCACTCGCTCCATAACGAAGAGAGGAGGATACTTGTGCGTAACGAAATTCAGTTTCAGGTGACGGGCAAATACGCGCTCTTTACCGATCCGCTGACCAAGATTGGAGGAGAGAAATTCTCGCTTCAGGTTCCCACTTATTCGGCCATGAAGGGAATTGTGGAATCTATCTACTGGAAGCCGACCCTGATCTGGTTCATTGACGAGGTGCGGGTCATGAAGGTCATTCAGACGGAGTCCAAAGGAATGCGGCCAATCGAATACAGCGGGGGCAACACGCTCGCTTACTACACGTACCTGAAGGATGTTCATTATCAGGTCAAAGCGCATTTTGAATTCAATCCTTACCGGGAAGATCTGGTTCAGGACCGCAACGAGCACAAGCACCATCATATTGCCAGACGTGCCGTGAAGGCGGGGGGGCGGCGAGATATTTTTCTTGGGGCCCGCGAGTGTCAGGCTTATGTGGAACCATGCGAGTTCGGAGAAGGAGAGGGCTTCTACGATAATGTGCCCGAGGTGGACTTCGGAATCATGCTGCATGGAATCAACTACCCGGATGAAACGGGCCGCAACGAGATGGAGACCCGGCTGTGGAATGCCAAGATGGAGAATGGGATTATACGCTACATCCCTCCGGCTGAATGTCCTTATGTCCGGAAGATAGGCAAAGGCGCCGCCAAGCCGTTCGGACCGGAGAATATGCAATCGGTGGACACGCTGTACAGCGAGGTCTGCGGGGAGGAGGAGTCGTCTTGACGTGGATGGCTCAATTGCTGAAGACCTATGAGGCGAATCAGGGTCAGGTCGGAATCTTCGAGAAGAAGCGGAATGATCGGGAATACGCCCTGATCCCGGTCGCCCACACCACCCAAAGTGCTCATATCACGGTGGTGCTGGACACGGACGGCCACTGGCTCACCGCACAGGTGGTGGATAAAGCAGACAGTAATACGATTATTCCCTGTACGGAAGCCTCATCCAGCCGGACGAGCGCCCCGGTTCCGCACCCGCTGTTCGATAAGCTCATGTACGTGGCAGGTGACTATATCCACTATTGCGGCGATGTTAAGGGGACGCCGTATGCGGATTACATGAAGCAGCTTGGGGAGTGGTGCGGCTCCTCTTATGCTCATCCCAAAGTAAAGAGCGTCTATACGTACCTGGCGAAGGGCACTTTGATTACGGATCTGATCCGGGCCGGAATTCTGTGGGCAGACAAGCAGGGACAGCTGCTGGCTAAATGGAACTCTGAAATGGAAACGGCTCATGGAGAGAAGCCGGACATTTTTAAAGTCATCGCTTCGGATCAAAGCGCAGCTTTTGTCCGGTTTGCCGTTCAGGCTCCGGGCGAACCGGAGACACGTTTATGGCGGGACCCGTCGGTCCAGAAATCTTTTATCGACTATTCGCAGAGCAGACTGGGCAGCAGTGATTTATGCTTCGTTACCGGCAAGGTGCTGCCCTATGCCGACAAGCATACCTCGCGCATCCGCAATTCCGGAGATAAGACCAAGCTGATCTCCGCCAATGATGCGGCAGGCTTCACGTATAGAGGGCGATTCAAGAATAGCCGAGAAGCTGCTTCCATCAGCTATGAAGCGTCCCAGAAGGCCCATAACGCCCTTAAATGGCTGATTGAACGCCAGGGGTTCACGATGGACGGGAAAGTCTTTCTGATCTGGGGAACCGAGAAGCTGGAGGTGCCCGACCCTTATGCAGGTTCTTTTACCTTATTTGATGAGGAGGATCTGGAAGCGGACGGGGGAGACGGAACGCATCAGGCTTATGCCGATATGATCCGCAAAGGGCTGGCCGGTTATCGATACGATAGCGACTATAAATCCAATGTAATTATTCTGATTCTGGATGCAGCTACGCCCGGACGGCTGTCCATTGTATATTACCGGGATATGAATAAGGAGTTGTTCCTTGACCGGATTCAGCGCTGGCACGAGACCTGCTCCTGGGAGCATCGTTATTACCAAGAGGCGGAGAAGACTTACGGAACGTATATCGGAGCGCCGGCCACGAAGGATATTGCTTACGCGGCGTACGGTTCCAGAGCCAGCGATAAGCTCGTCAAAAGCTTGCTGGAGCGCATGCTCCCCTGCATCGTGGATGAACGCCCCGTCCCGCTTGATCTTGTTCGGAGTGTCGTCCAGCGGGCCTCCCATCCTGTCGGCATGGAGAATTGGGAGTGGGAACGGACGCTGAGCATTGCATGCGCATTGGTCAGGAAGCATGAGAAGGAGGAATATGAAGTGGCCCTGGATACGAAGAACGAGGACCGGAGTTATCTTTTTGGAAGACTGCTGGCTATTGCCGATGTACTGGAGCGCAGAGCGCTGGGCGACGAGAAAAGGGCAACCAATGCGCTTCGCTATATGAACGCTTTTGCCCGGCATCCCGGACGGACGTGGAGCATTATTCAATCCAATCTCCAGCCCTATCAGGCTCGAATGGGAGTCAGAGACCCCATCGTCAACCATTGCAACCGTGAACTGGATATCGTCATGGATAGGTTAAGACCGGAAGATTACAACGATAGCCCGTTGAGCGGGCTGTATCTTCTGGGTTTCTCGAGCCAACGAAGAGACTTGTACACCAGCAAGAAGGATGCTGCCGACCACAAAACCGATTCCATTCAAGAAGAGGAGAATGAATAATGAGCACACTTGACCGTAAAATTGATTTTGCCGTCGTCTTCTCGGTACACAACGCCAATCCAAACGGCGACCCGTTGAACGGGAATCGTCCGCGTCAGAATTATGAAGGACATGGCGAAATGTCCGATGTAAGTCTGAAGCGCAAAATCCGCAACCGGCTGCAGGACATGGGGGAATCGCTGCTGGTTCAGTCCGACGACCGCCGTGTCGACGGCTTCCGAAGCATTAAAGAGCGGGTGGACGCCAACGAAGAGGTGCAGGAATTTGCCAAAGGCAAGAAGCCGAACAATGAGCTGTATGCTCAGGCGGCTTGCAAAGAATGGATCGATGTGCGCAGCTTCGGACAAGTGTTCGCTTTCGGAGGGGCCGAGGGGACCAGCGGAGGCGGCGTGTCGATTGGAGTCCGCGGACCGGTATCCATTCATGCGGCAGTGAGTATCGACCCTATTGATATTACCAGCACCCAAATCACGAAGAGCGTCAATACCACGACACCGAAAGATCCGAACAAGCGCGGTTCCGACACCATGGGGATGAAGCACCGGGTGGATTTCGGCGTCTATGTCTTCTATGGCAGCATCAATACGCAGTTGGCGGAGAAAACAGGCTTCACCTATGAGGATGCGCTGAAGATTCGGGAAGCTCTTCAGACCTTGTTCGAGAATGATACGTCGTCTGCCCGGCCGGACGGCAGCATGGAAGTGCATTCCGTATACTGGTGGGAGCACAAGTCCAAGCTGGGCCAATATTCCTCGGCCAAGGTCCACCGGTCGCTTCAAGTTACGCGGAAGCAGAGTGCAGCAGCGCTGAAGACTTTTGAGGATTACGAAGTGACGCTCCAGCCGCTCGACGGTCTGGAAGTCCAAATCTATGACGGACTATAACGAAGACGACTATCTGCTGCTCTCGGGCATTCAGCATTTTAACTTTTGCAGACGCCAGTGGGCTTTGATTCATATCGAGCAGCAGTGGGAGGAGAATGTCCGGACGCTCGAAGGGAACCATCTTCATCGAGTGGCCGACCAGCCGCATCTTCGGGAGAAGAGAGGGAACAAGCTGGTGGTCCGCGCCCTCCCGGTTCATTCAAGGCGGCTTGGACTTACCGGAATCTGCGATGTCGTTGAATTTATAAGGGACCCCGGCGGGGTCCCGTTATCTGATGAACAAGGGTTATATCTGCCCTGTCCTGTAGAATACAAACGCGGCAAACCCAAAAAGGACGACTCGGACCGTTCGCAATTGATAGCCCAGGCGATGTGTCTGGAAGAGATGCTGGCCTGCGAAATTACGACAGGCTATCTTTTTTACAACGAGATCAAGCATCGGGTAGAGGTTCCCATTACTGAAGCCGATCGCGAGCAAGTCCAGGCCACTCTGCATGAAATGCATGGGTACTATGCACGTCGATATACACCTAAGGCCAAAGCAGGACCCCATTGTGAGAATTGCTCGCTCAACAAGGTCTGCCTCCCTAGACTTATGAATCGCCGGACGGTTGCCAGCTATATAGAAAGCAAGGTGAGCGAATGAAGAGAATGCTGAATACCTTGTTTGTTACGACTCCGGAGGCTTATTTATCTCTGGATGGGGAGAATGTCGTCGTGAAAAAGGAGGATGCCATTCTTCAGAGATATCCCTTGCATAATCTGGAAGGGATTTATACCTTTGGCTACGCGGGTGCCAGTCCTGCCTTGATGGGGACATGCGCCGAGCGGAATATCGCGCTAACTTTTCTCACGCGGAACGGTCGTTTTGTCGGGAGAGTGATTGGCGAGAGCCGGGGAAATGTGGTGCTCCGTAAAGAGCAGTATCGCATCTCGGATGATGAGCCAAGAAGCGCGATAGTGGCACGCAACATGATCCTCGGCAAAGTGTACAATGCGAAATGGATATTGGAACGGGCTACCCGCGATCATGCACTTCGGTTGAATGTACAGAAATTCAAGCAGATTTCTGCTTCTTTGTCGGAAGTTATGCACACCGTGCGCAGCGTAGAGGATTTAGATGTTCTCCGCGGACTGGAAGGAACGGCAGCCGTTCAATATAACTCCGTATTCGATGATCTGATTCTGCAGCAGAAAAATGATTTTTATTTTCACGGACGCAATAAACGGCCTCCCTTGGACAATGTCAATGCCTTACTGTCCTTTACTTACACTCTGCTTGCCCATGATATGATTGCGGCGGTCGAAGGAGTCGGCCTGGATGCTTATGTCGGGTTCTTGCATCGCGATCGTCCCGGACGGGCTTCGCTTGCGCTGGATGTGATGGAGGAATTAAGGGGGATCTATGCGGATCGCTTCGTTCTTGGATTGATCAACAAGAAGTTGATTCATGCCAAAGGCTTTCATCGCAAGGAGAACGGTGCCGTTATTATGGATGAGGCAACCCGCAGACAGGTGCTGGTTGCCTGGCAGGAGAAGAAGCAGGAGCAGATCATTCATCCCTACTTAAATGAGAGAATGGCTTGGGGGCTCGTTCCTCACGCTCAAGCACTTCTACTGGCTCGCACGATAAGAGGGGATTTGGAGGAATACCCGCCATTCTTATGGAAGTAGGTGAACGGCGTGCTTGTCTTAATCACTTACGATGTGAGCACGAAGAGTTCCGAGGGACGCAGACGTTTGTCTCAGGTATCCAAGAAATGCCTCAGTTACGGACAGCGTGTTCAGAACTCCGTGTTTGAATGTATCGTGGACGCTACGGAATTTCGTAGATTGAAATTTGAATTGGAAGAACTGATAAATGAAGAAACAGATAGTCTGCGCTTTTATAACCTTGGGGATAAGCACAAAACCAAGGTAGAACATTTTGGCGCCAAGAGTAGTTATGATATGGAAGGGCCTTTGATTTTGTAAAGATAGCTTGGTGCGAATGCCAAGCTCCCATGTTTTCCCCAGGTCCTTCGCACCTCAGAAATTGCAGAATATTGTCGAATATAATCTGTTTCTTGAAATGTCAAGGCAATGATTGTACTTATCTGATATACTTTCTAGCGAAAAGGAAGCTAAACGTTCTATGAATTTGATCAATTTGGCTGTTTTTCGCTGTCGCACTCCGTATGGAGTGCGTGGATTGAAATAGGCGCAGCAGCGCCCACATGAGCAGCCGAGCGATCGTCGCACTCCGTATGGAGTGCGTGGATTGAAATGCGGAATCAAGGTTACTGCCTGTGCCAAGAAGCGTCGCACTCCGTATGGAGTGCGTGGATTGAAATTGCCGGCCAGTACGAAGCGGGACAGCGGCGGCGGGTCGCACTCCGTATGGAGTGCGTGGATTGAAATGGTTTTACGATGACGAACCATATTTTAGAGTGGCTGTCGCACTCCGTATGGAGTGCGTGGATTGAAATATTTGATCCCCTCCAAAGATGTGATATACCGAACCGTCGCACTCCGTATGGAGTGCGTGGATTGAAATTATCTATTGCGGGTATGCCTTGGCTGACAGGATGGGTCGCACTCCGTATGGAGTGCGTGGATTGAAATCGGGCGGCGGCGATCCTGTTTTATATTGGCCGGGTCGCACTCCGTATGGAGTGCGTGGATTGAAATATCTGCAAGTCGTAACCTGAACGAAGCTTGTAGTCGCACTCCGTATGGAGTGCGTGGATTGAAATGGGTCTGCTGTGGCGATGTCCCACCAGCGCTGAAGCGTCGCACTCCGTATGGAGTGCGTGGATTGAAATCGGAAGGAAATTGGACTGATCGGGAGGATACGAGGTCGCACTCCGTATGGAGTGCGTGGATTGAAATATACCGTTTAGTGGAGGAAAGTAATGAACAAATTGTCGCACTCCGTATGGAGTGCGTGGATTGAAATATTACTTCGCCCGGCTCCTTACGCTTACCTCCCAAGTCGCACTCCGTATGGAGTGCGTGGATTGAAATAAGAGCATCCCGGACGCGCCGCATCTGCAGATGAGTCGCACTCCGTATGGAGTGCGTGGATTGAAATGGTCAAGATGGATCAGCAGCAAGCTATGACCTCGTCGCACTCCGTATGGAGTGCGTGGATTGAAATTATTGTGGATACGAGTCCGTTAAAATTGTCCGAGTCGCACTCCGTATGGAGTGCGTGGATTGAAATTTTGTAGGTAAGCCCACTAAGTACGCCGTACATCCTCGTCGCACTTCGTATTTGGAGTGCGTGGATTGAAATCTGACTATCTGCGACCATATCCGGGTTCTCTGCGGTCGCACTCCGTATGGAGTGCGTGGATTGAAATAAAGAGTATAAACGCCTTGGTGGCGGACATTCCTCGTCGCACTCCGTATGGAGTGCGTGGATTGAAATCGGTTCCTGGCGTGATAGTGAGGGTTCCCTTGACGGTCGCACTCCGTATGGAGTGCGTGGATTGAAATATCGAGTATCCAATGGACGCCGCCGAACCCGGCCAGGTCGCACTCCGTATGGAGTGCGTGGATTGAAATACCTATATTATCTATGTATATAATTGTGCCGATTGGTCGCACTCCGTATGGAGTGCGTGGATTGAAATCTCGCTGAACGAGAGGAAGCCGAGAAGAACGTCAGTCGCACTCCGTATGGAGTGCGTGGATTGAAATAGGTACTTAATCCCCTGGCTGGAGACAAGCACCGGGTCGTACTCCGTATGGAGTGCGTGGATTGAAATAAACGGGAGACCTCGGATCTCCGAATTGAAAAAGGTCGCACTCCGTATGGAGTGTGTGGATTGAAATTACAGCGCGACGAGGACTGGCGCAGTAAAATCAACGGGTCGCACTCCGTATGGAGTGCGTGGATTGAAATTTGCCGCTGTCGCCCAACGTGATTCCGTCGGATCGGTCGCACTCCGTATGGAGTGCGTGAATTGAAATCTCGCGGTAGGATAATTCGCCTATATAACAGTTCGCACATATAACAGTTCACGCACACAACAGATTGATTAGAGAAAGTTTCGAGCCAACACAAACCAAGAGCAGCGCATCGCGCTGCCCTTTTCCTATCCGGCCGTTCCGTTCAGCTTCACTCTTCGCAGGGCTTGCCAGCGGGCGGCGGGGAGGCGGCTTCCGCCTTCTTCCGCGCCCGGAAGCGGCGGACCTTGAGAAGATTGCCGCAGGTTTTGTCCTCGCAGTACCGCTTGGAGCGATTGCGGGTATCGTCGTAATAGACCCACTGGCAGTCCGGGTTCTCGCAGACTCCGAAGCGGGAAGGGTCCCCGGTTGTCACCGCTTCGGCCAAAGAGGCGGCGATCTCGGCCCGGACTTGGGCCCAATCGTCCCGCAGCGGCTCGGAGACAAGCTCCAGCCGGCCTTCCGGGTCGGCGGCAATTCGTCGCAGTGCGGGGCCAAGCGCCATCTCCCGGTTCAGCAGCGCCAGCTGTTCCTCCGACAGGGAGCCTCCCGCCGCCAGCGTCCGGACAATGGCAAAGAGCGCGGAGCGCAGACGCTGGAGTTCAGCCAGCTCGTCTCCTTCGGGAGCTTCAAGCGGGGGGAGATGGTTCCCGGCCAGCCAGCGGCGCACCCATTCGCGGTTCAGCAGCCGGTCCTCCGCCTTCCCCTCGTCCCCGGTGCGCCAATCCCGCGCGTAGCTATTGATGAAATCCGCCCACAGCATAATCCTTCCACCTTTCTGCACCCTTCATTGTAACAATGGAACTGGAGGAATGCCAGTTACATGGAGAGGAGAGGTTTTACTGCGACCGAACCGGGATGGGATGTTGCGAGATTGAGTTGTAACGATTAAAATTAATATAGATGGTTACATATAAGATAGGAGTTTTAACTGTCCGGAACGGAACCATCTGGTGATTAACGGCACAGTTCCGGATGCTTTTGGCTGACAACGAATAAAGAATGAACACTGGAGGGAAGAATCATGGGATTTACGCTAAAAGAAGTGCTGCTGCAGAGTTGGGATTATGCGATGGATCAGGAGGATTGGGCCCCGCCCCTTGCCGCTGCACTGCAAGGAGTGAATGAGGAACAGGCGCTCTGGAAGCCAAAGGGAGAGGCGGGCAATTCGATCTGGGAGACGGTGAACCATCTCGCCTACTATAAGGAACGGCTGCTCCGGAATATTAAGGGTCTTCCGCCGCTGCCCGATCTGGAGAGCAACACGGCTACGTTCACGGTGACGGAGAGCGGAGAAGAAGACTGGAAGGCGGCGGTGGAGAATCTGAAGAACGTCCATGCCGAGCTGAGAGAATACATCGCTGCTCTGGACGAAGACGGAGGGCCGGAGAACAAGCGGACGGAACTCCTGATGAGCCTTGTGCTGCACGACAGCTACCATACGGGCCAGATCGTGCTGGTGCGCAAGCTCCAAGGGTCATGGCCGGGCCAGCGCAGCTTTGACTGAGAAGTCCGGCTTCCAGGGGGGATGGCGGGTCTTGGAAAGCTGAGACAGCCGGGACTCTGCACCCGGACCGCTCTGTTTCAAGGACCGAAAGGCCAGGGTAATGAGGCGTAAGCGGGAGCGAGGCAGGAAGCCTGTCTCCCTCCTCAACTAACGACCTGTGCGAAGGAGAGATCGAAATGGACCCGAAATACACCGACCGCAGTGTGGAAGTCGAGCATCGCGAGGTTCAGCGGAAATCCGACAGCAGCCTCGTCGCTTCAACCTTTATCAAGTATGCGGCTTACGTCATTATCTTCTTTGGTTTCCTTTACTTCCTGGTGCGCTACGTCTTCCCGAAATTCTGATCACAGTGCGAACCGGAATCAGGCAGCCTTCCTTCACATCCCGCGCGGGAGACGAAGGAAGGCTGCCTGGCGTGGATTCCGGTCAGGAATTGCGGTAGAAGAACCAGCATTCATTCAGCAGCCGGATCTGACGGCGGTCCTTGCGGAGATAAGCTTTCATCAGTTGCTGGCAGAGCCATTGCGGCATGGCGATCTCCCCCTGTCGAGTGTGGCATCATGCTACCAGCATATGGGCGGAAGCGCAGGGAGGTGACGGATGAGGCGCGGGTGGACCTTTTCTTTCTTCTTGGTACAAAAAAAAACGCCCGCATCAATGCGAACGCTCTTCCTCTTCCTCGTACCACTGCTCCAGCTGCGCCTGCAGCGCCCGAATCTCCGTGAGCAGCGAGATCAGGGGGTATTCCTTCTCCTGAATCGAAGCAAAAACTTCCTCCAGCCGGTTGATATAGGCCAGTCCGGTCAACAGGGAAGTTCCTTCCCGCAGCACTTCCAGCTCGGCGCATTCCGCTACAGCGGCGGGCAGCTCCGGCACCCGGTCGGCCGTCAGCTTGTCGATCTCCTTGTTCAGCCGCAGAATCAGCGCGCTGAGCTGATAGGCATAATCGGCCGGCATCTCCACAAATTGCAGCTCTTCCCCAAGCTGCAGAATGACATAGCGAAACTTGGACATTCCCTTCATTCTCCCTCCGTGCTTGCCTTTCCTCTTGACAGTGTAGCCCAAGCCGAGCCGACAATTCAAGAGGCAATCGGGAAGGCGCCGGTTCAGCAGCGGCGGATCGGCCACATCAGCACATCCAGCCGTTCCGTATAGGTAGCAGCCGCAGGAACGGCCGGAACGTTCAGGCCGTAGGCCCCGGTCAGCGTATCCGTATGTATCGTCACGTCCACCTCCCGAAGCGGCCATGGCAGGTGATGAATATCCACCGTGTACAGCCGCCCCTGCCGGTCGGCCGAATACATGCGGTAGCGCTCGCTCAGCCAATGGAGCAGCGAGCCCGGCAGGGCGTTGAAGACTTGCCCGGACAGCGGACGATACGCCGTCTTTAACACCGCCGCCTGCGATGCGTCTTCGCTGCTTCGGCGGCTTGAAGGAAGACCTGTGGTGCGGAGACTCTCATAGTGAACAGTCTCTCCCTTCACTTCCTCGGACATCTGCGCGCGGTGATAGGGCAGATGTCCGCCGATGCGCGCGCCGACGACGGCAAGCCGGCGGGACGCTTCCAGTGTGAAGAACCAGATGCCCGGCACGCCGTTGACCTTCACATAGGTGCGCAGGTTCACTTCCAGGAAGCGGCCGACCCCGGGAAACGGCGGAGTCCAGCGCAACCTCAGCGGATCGACATGGAACGGGGAGAGACTGATCCAGGGAACGCCGTCCCAGAGGTCCAGTTCGACGCCGTCCGGCAGGGGAGGAAGCTCTTCCCGGGCGACCGGCCAATGGGCAAAGAGCAGACGGCGCCAGACCTGCTTCAGGACCCAGGGCCCTGCGGGCAGCGGGAAGGGGCGGTGAGCGGTATGCGACAGAATGGCCCGGTTAAGCAAGGGGCACGCCTCCTTTTGCCGAAATGGGGGTCCGCTTTCAGCCGGTATGATGCTTCGCATGAATCTGCTTGAGATCTTCAATCGGATCGTGCAGAGGGAAGTATTCCACACCGACGTATCCGTTGTAATCCATCTGCTTGATGGCGTCGAAGATGTAATCGTAGTTCAGTTCACCGAGATAAAGCTCATGGCGGCCGGGCACTCCCGCTCCCTGAATATGGCCGACGAGAGAAATCCGGTTCTGAAGCCGCTGCAGCACGTTGCCCTCCATGATCTGGACATGATACATATCGTAACAGACCTTGACCAAGGGATGCTGCACCGCCTCTGCGATGGCAAAAGCCTCCTCGGAAGTGGTCAGACAGCCGTCCGCCAGTTCCCGGTCAATACGATTGTTCAGCGGTTCCAGCGCCGTGATGACCTCGTACTCTTCCAGAATCGGCAGGCAGGCCTCCACGCCTTCGATCAGGCGCTTGCGCGTATCCTCGGGCCGAACGCCGGGAACGGCGGGCCCTGCAGTATGAACCATTCGCCGGCATCCCAGCTCGCGGGCGGCTTCGGCCGTTCCTTTGACAGCATCCCGGAGCGCATCGCGGCGGGAAGGGTCAAGCAGGCTCTCGGGCGTAACGACGATGGAGGCAATATCCATATCCAGCTCATCCCGAAGCTGTCTGACCCGCGCAATGTCCTTGTCCTTCCAGGACCAGAATTCCAGGGTACGGATGCCGTTCCGGTGCAGGGTTCTCATGGCTTCTTCAATCGGCATGCCGGAGAACAGAGTCTCGACGTTAAAAGATATTTTCATGGAACATGCTCCTTTAGGATGAGAGTCTAAGTTGGGTGCTCTTACTTAATACCCGATTCCGAACGCTTTCTTCGGATAACGGTGGAATTTACCTGATTCCGTGCAAGAGCGTTTAAAGGCGGCCGAACCCGGTTAAACCATAGACATCCAACCCAACACGAAAGGAATGAGCGGAATGGAGAAGGTTCTGGTTAAACTGATTGCGCACGGCATTCTGCAGACGGCGATGATCGTTCTGCTGTCCGACGCTACCTTTATGGAGGCTCTGCTGACCGCCCTGGTCATCGGCGTAGTAGCCTATATTGTGGGAGACCTGCTGGTTCTGCCGCGGACGAACAATCCGATCGCTACGGCGGTGGACGCCGTTCTGGTCTTTGCGGCTCTGTGGATTGCCGCCGATGCGATGGACTGGACGCTCTCGATCGGCGAAATTCTGTCGATTACGGTGCTGGCCGGTGTGTTCGAGTATTTCTTCCACATCTGGCTGCTTCGCGACCACAAGCCGGTCCGCCGTCAGGCCTAAGCTGCGTATTGGCTTAAGGAAGAATAGCTTTAAGAAGAATCAGCCGCTATAAGAACAAGCGCTGGGCGCCTTGTGCCGGAATGATCCGGGCGGGGCGCCCTGCGCTGTGTCGGGATAGAAGGCAGGAATCCGGCGGGCGGGGCGCGAAGTTAACACCGTCCGGGGAGGACGGAGACTGAGTGGAAGAAGGACCGTGTAAATGAGCAACGAAGAATTGCAGCAGTGGATCGAGAAGGTGTCGCTGGAGAGCTTCGGCGTTCCCTTCCGGCATAAGGCTTCCTTCAACCGGCGTCTGTCCGCGACAGGCGGCCGCTATTTTGTCCAAAGCCACAACATCGAGATTAACCCGCATCAACTGGAGGCCTACGGCCCGGAAGAGACCGAGAGGATTATCAAGCACGAGCTGTGCCACTATCATCTTCATCTGGCGGGCCGGGGCTATATGCACCGGGATGCGGATTTCAAAAGCCTGCTGGCGCAGGTCGGCGGCAGCCGCTACTGCCGAAGCCTTCCGGGAGAGCGCGGACGCAAGCCGCTTCCTTACCGGTACCGGCTGGTCTGCCGTTCCTGCGGCCAGACCTATTTGCGCAAGCGTAAAATCGACCCGCGCCGTTACCGCTGCGGCCGCTGCCGGGGACCGCTGCAGCTGGAGCCGATCGAGCCGCCGCAATGATGCCCTGCCCGGGTAAGCGATTTCGCGAAAGCTTGACTGGATACCGAAATCATGATAAATTATTTCTTGTCTTGATAATGTTCCCTGATAGCTCAGTTGGTAGAGCACTCGACTGTTAATCGAGTTGTCACAGGTTCGAGTCCTGTTCGGGGAGCCACTTTTCTTGGAGAGATACCCAAGTGGCTATAAGGGGACCCTCTGCTAAGGGGTTAGACTGCGTAAGCGGTGCGAGGGTTCGAATCCCTCTCTCTCCGTTCTGTTAGATCGAAGATGGACATGTTCAGAAAGCTCCCATATGGGAGCTTTTTTTATGTTTGAATTCCTAATCATGTTAACTAATGTTACGCAAATTTTCATAATTAATTGAAAAAGAGCAAAATTATCGTGACGCTGCTGAGGAGCTATGTTACTATAGATAACATCTTACAAACAGAGATTCCTGGGGAATCTGGGAGGGGATGGCGATGGAGTATTTTATCCAGCAATTGATTAACGGCGTATCGGTAGGCAGCATCTACGCACTGATCGCCCTGGGCTACACGATGGTATACGGTATTATCAAGCTGATCAATTTCGCGCATGGCGATGTCTTCATGGTAGGCTCGTTCATCGGATTGTTCAGTGCCAAATACCTGACATCGGCCGGATGGCCGCCGGTTATCGTTCTAACGGTCTCTCTCATCTTCTCCATGACGGCAAGCGCTCTGCTCGGCATGATCATCGAACGACTGGGTTACAAGCCGCTGCGCAAGTCTACCCGAATCGCCGCGCTCATCACGGCCATCGGGGTCTCCTTCCTTCTGGAATACACCGGCGTTCTTCTGTTGGGCCCGCAGGCTCAAGGCTTTCCCGACATCCTGGACAAGAAACAGTACACCTTGTTCGGCTCCTCCATTCAAGTTGAATCCAACCAGGTCATGATTCTGGCCATTACCATTATTCTGATGCTCCTGCTGCAGTACATCGTCCGCTATACCAAGACCGGCAAAGCGATGCGCGCCGTCTCCTTCGATATGGAAGCCGCCCGCCTGATGGGCATTCACGTCGACCGGACCATCTCGGCGACCTTTGCCATCGGTTCGGCGCTCGCCGCCGCCGCCGGCGTCATCTTCGGCATGACCTACAATTCCGTGGACCCGCTTATGGGAGTGACGCCGGGGCTTAAAGCTTTTGTCGCTGCGGTTCTCGGAGGTATCGGCAGTATTCCGGGCGCCCTTGTGGGCGGGCTGCTGCTGGGAGCGGTAGAGACGGAGATTTCCTCGCTCGGCTATTCCTCTTGGCGCGACGGCGTTGCCTTTGCCGTTCTGATTCTGATCCTGATCTTCAAGCCCTCGGGATTGTTCGGCAAGAACGTCCGCGAGAAAGTGTAGGTGGATGGTATGAAGAAGCTGAATTGGAAGTTCTGGGCGGGCATCGCCCTGTCGCTGGCGTTGTATGGATTGATTGAAATTCTTCTAACAACCGGAATATTTAATGATGTTACCCGGTCCATGCTGCTGCTGATCGGCATCAATATTATGCTGGCCGTGTCCCTGAATTTGATCAACGGGATAACGGGCCAGTTCTCCATCGGGCATGCCGGGTTCATGTCGGTCGGAGCGTACACGTCGGCGATTCTGACGCTGGACCACAACGTTCCGTTTCTGCTGGCGATTGTGGCCGGGGGCGTGCTCGCCGCCGTATGCGGGATTCTCATCGGGATTCCGACTCTGCGGCTGAGCGGAGACTACCTGGCGATCGCCACCCTGGGATTCGGCGAGATCATCCGTATTGTCATGCTCAATACCGAATATGTCGGCGGGGCTTCGGGGCTCAGCGGCATACCGGCCAAGACGACCTGGACCATAATCTTCTTCTTCACGCTGATTACCGTCGTACTGATCCATAATTTCATTCGCTCCACCCACGGACGCGCCTGCATTTCCATCCGGGAGAATGAGATTGCCGCCGAAGCCATGGGGATCAACACGACGCAGTACAAAGTAATTGCCTTCACTGTCGGAGCTCTGTTCGCGGGCATGGCCGGCGGGCTCTCGGCGCATACCTTCTATGTTATTACGCCCGGCAGCTTCAATTTCCTGAAGTCCTTCGAGATTCTGGTCATGGTGGTGCTCGGCGGTCTGGGCAGTACGGCGGGCTCTATTGTAGGAGCGGTATTCGTGACCCTGCTGTATACCTATCTCCGGGACTTCCCGGAGTGGCGCATGATTATCTACTCTGCCGTTCTTATTCTGATGATGATCTTCCGCCCGGGCGGCCTGCTGGGAAGCTCGCTGCTTCTTCGGAAGCGGAGCGGCAAGAAGGGAGGCGAGTTAAGTGGCGGAATCAGCGACACCCCTGCTTCTTGAAGTGAACGGGGCGAGCCGGTCGTTCGGCGGACTCAAGGCGCTCAGCGAAGTCTCTCTTCATATTAGAAAGGGCGAGCTGATCGGACTCATCGGCCCCAACGGCGCCGGCAAAACGACGCTGTTCAATCTATTGACCGGCGTATATCCGCCTTCGACGGGCCGGATTCTCCTGAACGGCCATTCGGTCGGAGGAATGAAGCCTTACCGGATCAACCGCCGGGGAGCGGCGCGGACGTTCCAGAACATTCGGCTGTTCACGGCCATGACCGTGCTGGAGAATGTGAAGATTGCCTTTCACCAGCACGCGAAGCATTCCATGATCAGCTCGATGCTGCGGCTGCCGAAGCATTTCAGGGGCGAAGAGGAGATCACGGGCAAGGCTATGGAGATGCTTCGGATCTTCAGCCTTGCCGATCAGGCGGATGAACGGGCGGGCAACCTCAGCTACGGCAATCAGCGGAGGCTGGAGATCGCCCGGGCCCTTGCGGCCGGACCGAAGCTGCTGCTGCTGGACGAACCGGCGGCGGGGATGAATCCGAACGAGACCCGCGATCTGATGAATTTGATTGCCTGGATTCGCCGGGAATTCAGCCTCTCCATTCTGCTGATCGAGCATGACATGTCGCTGGTTATGGGGGTCTGCGACCGCATTTATGTGCTGGACCGCGGCATGCTGATCGCGGATGGAGCGCCGGCTGAAATCCGCAGCAACCCGAAGGTGATTGAAGCTTATCTCGGACAGGAGGCGTAGCCGGATGTTGACGGTACAGGGCATCAATGTCTATTACGGCGCCATCCATGCGCTGAAGGATCTGAGCATCTGCGTCAGCGAAGGTGAGATTGTCACGCTCATCGGAGCCAACGGCGCCGGCAAATCCACGCTGCTCAAGACGCTCTCCGGCCTGCTGAAGCCGCGGGGCGGCGGCATTGAATTTATGGGCCGTTCCATCGTCAGCCAGAGCGTTCAGGCCATCGTCAAGGAAGGGCTGATTCACTGCCCGGAAGGCCGGCGCGTCTTTGCCAATATGTCGGTGGAAGAGAATCTGGAACTGGGCGCGTATCTCCAGAGCGCCGGCAGTCTGGCGGAGGATTTTCACAAAATATACGATACCTTTCCGCGCCTCCGGGAACGCCGGAAGCAGCAGGCCGGCACCTTGTCCGGAGGGGAACAGCAGATGCTGGCGATCGGCCGGGCGCTGATGGGCCGGCCCAAGCTGCTGCTGCTGGATGAACCGTCGATGGGGCTGGCTCCGCTGCTCGTTCAGGATATCTTTGCCATCATCCGGGAGGTCAATCAGGCCGGAACGACGGTTCTGCTGGTAGAGCAGAACGCCCACCAGGCGCTTAAGATCGCCCATCGCGCCTATGTGCTGGAGACAGGCCGCGTGGTGCTGGAAGGCGACGCGCAGGAGCTGGCGGATTCTGACGAGATCCGGACGGCTTATCTGGGGCACTGACGCGGGGGGACAGACATCCATCCCTGCAACGACTGCGGCATCAAGGGAACACACCTATATAAATGAACTTAATGGGAGGCTGGGAGAATGAAGAGAAGAATCGGGGCCATCGTATTGTCTGCCGTACTGACCGCCGTGCTGGCGGCAGGGTGCGGGAACAACAATAAGGAGAACAGCGACGGCAGCGCCGCAGCCGGCAGTTCCGGCGGAGACACCATCCGGATTGGAGCCGACCTCGAGCTTACCGGCGGTCAGGCTTCCTTCGGCGATTCCGCTTCCAAGGGAGCGAAGCTCGCCGTTCAGCAGCTGAACGATGCCGGCGGCGTGCTCGGCAAGAAGCTGGAGCTTATCGTATCGGACAATGCTTCGAAATCGGAAGAAGCGACCCAGGTCGCCCAGAAGCTGATCTCCAGCGACAAGGTCGTGGCCATCATCGGAGCGACCACCTCGACCAATACGCTGGGCATTGTGCCGGTTGTGACCGAGAAGAAGATTCCGCTCGTCGCCGTAGGCGCCACCAATCCGAAGGTAACGGTGGACGAACGTTCCAAGAAGGTCAACGACTGGGTATTCCGGGCAGCCTTCATCGATCCGTTCCAGGGCCAGGTGATGGCGAACTTTGCCGCGAACAATCTGAAGGCGAAGACGGCGGTCATCTATACGGACGCTTCCAGCGACTACTCCAAGGGGCTGCAGAAATTTTTTGAAGAGACCTTTACCAAGAGCGGCGGCAAAATCGTCAGCCAGGAATCCTATCAGCAGAAGGACTCCGATTTCAAGGCGGTGCTGACCCGGATCAAGGAAGCGAAGCCCGATGTCGTCTATGTGCCGGGATATTATGAAGAAGTCGGCAAAATCCTGAAGCAGGCTCGCGAAGTCGGCCTGACGGTTCCGTTCCTGGGCGGCGACGGCTGGGATTCGCCGCAGCTGGCCGAGATTGCGGGCAAGGACGCGCTCAATAATACGTACATGTCCAACCACTACTCGCCGGAAGATACGGCCAAGGAAGTGACCGATTTCGTGGAGGCCTACAAAGCGGCCAACGGCGGCTCCGTACCCGACGGCATGGCGGCGCTCGGCTATGATGCCGTGAAGCTGGTGGCGGACGCTATTAGCCGGGCAGGCGAAGCCGCGCCGGAGAAGATCAAGGAGGCGCTGGCCGCCACCAAGGATTTGCAGCTGGCGACCGGCAAAATTACGCTGAACGAATCGCATGACCCGGTAAAAGCCGCCGTCGTTCTGAAATTTGTCGACGGCAAGCAGACCTTTGAGACCAAGGTCAATCCGTAACCCGACCGTGGAGAAGGGCGCCGCGGGCCGAGCAGAAGGACCGGGACGGGCGGCGGAGACGCCGTCCGTCTTTTTTTGAAATTCAGGCTTGTCAAACCTCGGGATTCTCTGGTATACTCATTTTTGTTGTGACAGGAAATGAGGCCCGTTGGTCAAGGGGTTAAGACACCTCCCTTTCACGGAGGTAACAGGGGTTCGAATCCCCTACGGGTCATCTATGCGGTAGTGGTGGAATGGCAGACACGCTATCTTGAGGGGGTAGTGGGCGTAAGCTCGTGGAGGTTCGAGTCCTCTCTACCGCATAATAAGCAACAAGCTGGAACCCTTGATGATTCAAGGGTTTTTTGCTGTTCCCGGGCCTAGTGTCCGCTTCCCGCCAGATTGAGTCCGCCGGCGTATTGGGGATAGAGCTCGGCGATGCAGGAGGGGCAAATATCGTGGGTCAGCTCCACCTGAAGCCGCTCTTTCAAGAATTGCTCGATCGGGGTCCAGTTCCCGGACGAATCGGGAACGGACTTGCAGGCGGCGCAGATCGGAAGATACCGGCGGCTGATGGCCGGCTTGAATCCGGCGTCCCGATGCGGGGCGCTGCGGACCGCGATGCGGAGATCGCGGTGAGAGAGGTACAGATAGGGATAGGGCAGCGAATGGGAACCGAACGGCGGGAAGGCTTCAACGAGGAACCATCTGCGGCCGGGAAGGGCGGAAGGCTTGGAATAGGTTCCGCTGTAGACCAGCCGCTCGCCGGCGAAGAGGCTGTCCAGCTGGCGGCGAAGCGAAGCGGTGGCCCCGGTTCCGAGAACGAGTTCCTCCATCATCTCGAAGTAGTTCGCTCCGTGCCAGTCGAACCGCCCGGAGAGCCCGGAATGAAGCCCGTAGGCGATCCAGCGGGCGTTGACATCGAGTATGCAGCCGTCCGGGGCCAGCGCGACGGCCGCATGCGGGTAGTGATCGTGAATGGCCGAGAATACGGCCGGCGTAGGTATGGGCAATGCAGTTCCTCCTTGATCGGCAGTTCCGTTATTCATCGGCGGGCAGATTAAGCAATTCCTCCAGCTGATCCCGGTAGCGCTGCGCGCGCCTGGTGCCGTGAATAAGGTTGGACAACCGGTAGGGAGGAATGCCGTAGCGGGCGCAGAATTCCTTCTGGTCCAGCATCATTTCCGCCAGCCGCTGCTTGATTGCCCAGCCGTAGGGAGTGATGGGCTGTTTGCTGTTCAAGGGACTCACCTCTTATCGTCGATCCGTTAGGTATGATATAATATAGGTCAATATATAATATTTGTAAGTATATACTTTTTTAAGTGTTATTTCAATACATAATTACGTAAATAAGTGTCTTTTTTGAATCTTCTTTATTCTGAATCTATGGAAGGCGGATAATGCGATGCAATCCATTTATGACCGAATCGAATTATTGATCGACCGCAACGGCATGACCAAGAAGGCGTTCTGCGAGAAGCTGGGAATCAGCACAGGGAATCTGGGAGACTGGAAGCGCGGGAAGACAACGCCGGGAACCCATAAGCTGATCGAGATCGGCGCTTTCTTCGGAGTCAGTCTCGACTGGCTCATTCTGGGTAAAATGCCTTCATCGACCGTCCGCGAAGGCGGCGTCGATTATTTTTTGGACTCTATGCGGCAATCGAATTGCCAATTGGAGGCCGAAGAGGAAGCGTTCATCCGCGAATATCTGGCTTTTGCCGCTTACCGGAAGACCCGGCAGGAAGACAAGGAAGAGAATCATTAAGAAGGCACTTTACTTTTGCTTCTGATCGCGGTATAATCATTATCGCTGGTCTTGAAGAATTATTGTTTCTACGCGGTAGTGGTGGAATGGCAGACACGCTATCTTGAGGGGGTAGTGGGCGTAAGCTCGTGGAGGTTCGAGTCCTCTCTACCGCATTATAAGATCAGGGGAAGGCTCCGGAGAACCGGGGCCTTTTTGCTTAAATACGTTCTATTTGAGAAACGGAGGGCACAGAAATGGCCAGAATTGCGAAGAATCTTACCGAATTAATCGGGAATACCCCGCTGCTGGAGCTGTCGCGCCTCGGTAGCGAGGAAGGCGCCCAGGCGCGCATTCTTGCGAAGCTGGAGTATTTCAATCCGGCGGGAAGCGTCAAGGACCGCATCGGCTATGCCATGCTGAAGGATGCCGAAGAACGCGGGCTGATCAACAAGGAGACGACCATTATCGAGCCCACCAGCGGCAATACCGGCATTGGTCTTGCCTTTGCGGCGGCGGCGCTCGGGTACAAGCTGGTTATCATTCTGCCGGAGTCGTTCAGCATCGAGCGGCGGAAGCTGCTGAAGGCGCTGGGCGCGGAGCTGGTGCTGACCCAGGCGTCCGAGGGGATGGCCGGCGCCATCCGCAAGGCGGAGGAGCTGGCGGCCCGGATCGGCAACTCGTTCATTCCCCAGCAGTTCGAGAACCCGGCGAATCCGGCGATCCACAAGGCGACCACAGCCGAAGAAATCTGGCGCGACACGGATGGCCAGGTGGATATCTTCGTGGCGGGCGTAGGCACCGGAGGCACGATCTCCGGCGTCGGCGAGGCGCTGAAGGCCCGCAAGCCGGACGTGCGCATCGTGGCGGTGGAACCGGCAAGCTCGCCGGTCCTCTCCGGCGGGAACCGGGGAGCCCACGCGATTCAGGGCATCGGAGCAGGCTTCGTGCCCGGGAACTTCCATCCGGAAGTGGTCGATGAGATCCTGACGGTCAAGAATGCGGAGGCGATCTCCATGGCGCAGGGACTGGCGCGCCGGGAAGGACTGCTGGTGGGCATTTCGTCCGGGGCTGCGGTCTGCGCCGCCCTGCAGATAGCCCGCCGCCCCGAGAACCGGGGCAAGACCATCGTTACGCTGCTGCCGGACACCGGAGAGCGTTATCTCTCTACAGAACTGTTCCCGGAGAATTGAAGAAGGGCGGCCTGCGGGCCGCCCTTAACTGTCCTATGAACCGCCTTCCTATCGTGAAGGCGGTTTTTTGGCGGGAAAAAGTGAATCATCGGTTAGAGCAGAGCGGCGGCGCGGCTACAGCAGCTTGGCTACAGCAGCTTCAGGATGTCGTCCTCGATCTGGTCGGGCGTCGTTGCCGGGGCATAGCGCTTAAGCACTCTTCCCTGGCGGTCCACCAGGAACTTCGTGAAGTTCCACTTGATGCTCTTGGAGCCGAGCGCGCCCGGTGCTTCCTTGGAGAGATACTGGAACAGGGGATGGGCGCCGCTGCCGTTCACGTTGATTTTCTCGTACATCGGGAAGGTAACGCCATAATTGAGCTGGCAGAATTCTTCGATCTCTCCGCTGCTGCCCGGTTCCTGTCCGGCGAATTGATTGCTCGGGAACCCCAGCACTTCCAGCCCGCGGTCCTTGAATTTGTCGTAGATCTCCTGAAGTCCCTTATATTGCGGGGTCAGACCGCACTTGCTGGCCGTGTTGACAATCAGCAGCACCTTGCCTTCGTATTGGGACAGGGACTCCTCCTGCCCGCGTAGCGTATGGGCCCGGAATTCATAGACGCTCATGGTCGATTCCTCCTGTAATGTATTTTCAACAACTTAATTGTATACCATTAATTCAAACAGTCAATGGCGTTTCAATCTTCCCCCGGCGTGTAAATGGTAAGTATGGGCGGGTGCCCAAACGCGAAGAATATCAGCTGAAGGAGAGGATTAGGAATGAACAGCGAGACGAATGAACTGAAGCCGCTCTATACGGCAACCGCAACGATACACGGCGGACGCGAAGGCTCTTTTGAGACCTCCGACGGTGCGCTCAAGTCCAACCTGACGATGCCGAAGGAACTCGGAGGCTCCGGCGGAACGGGGACGAATCCCGAGCAGCTGTTTGCAGCCGGCTACGGGGCTTGTTATGAGAGCGCGCTGGCGAATATCGCCCGCAAGGAGAAGGTACGGCTGACCGATGTGGAAGTCACCTCCAATGTCACGATCGGCAAGGATGATACCGACGGCGGGTTCAGACTGGCGGTTCGGCTGGACATCAAGCTGCCGGGAATTGAGCGTTCGCTGGCGGAGGATCTGGCCCGCAAGGCGCATGACTTCTGCCCGTACTCCAAGGCTACCCGCGGCAATATCCCCGTTGAACTGAACGTTCTGTAGACGGGACGGCGGCTTGGTTGACATCCCCCTCAAAATTCTTTAAGATGTCTAGGTATTAAATCTAGAAGCGATGGGTGATGAAGCATGTCTTACAGACCGAATATTACGAACGTGACCAAAGCCAGCAGCAACGATAAAGAGGGCTTGTACGAATTTATAATCAAGCTTGCCGACGGTACGGAATGCCGCGCCTTCTATAACCGTTACCCGGAATGGAAGATGACGAACATCAGCCGCCTGCTCAAGACGCCTTGTCCGGTATGCCGCAAGGATTTTATCTGCAAGTGCATGGATGCGTTCACGCCGGAACTTGAAGAGCAGATGAGCAACACCTGGATCGAGAAATCCATCGCCGAATAGTCATCAGAGTCACAAGCGCGGGAGTCCCCGCGTTTTTTTGTTGCCTGTCAAGCGGGAAGGAGGGGAGAACATGAACGATGCTTCGCCAAAAGCCCCCGCCGGGCCAGACGGCCCCGTCGTCCTTATCGACGGCGTGTGCCACCTGTGCCAGTGGGCGGTCCGGTTTATCATTCCCCGCGATCCGGCGGGGAAATTCCGCTTCGCTGCGCTGCAGAGCGCAGCCGGCGCCAGCCTGCTCCGGTCCGCGGGGCTTGCCCCCGGCCGGATGGACTCGGTCGTCCTTGTAGAGGACGGCCGGGCCTATACGGATTCGGCCGCCGCGCTCCGGATTGCGCGGGGACTGCGCAATCCGTGGCCGCTGCTGTACGGCTTCATGCTCGTTCCCCGTCCCGTTCGCGACGCGGCCTACCGATTCGTGGCCCGCAACCGGTACCGCTGGTTCGGCCGGGACGAGAGCTGCCTGCTGCCGGCCCCGGGCATCCGGGACCGGTTCCTGCCGGAGGAGCCGGAGGGCCCGCCGGGCAAGGAAGCATCCATGCATACAAGCAGAGATGAATAGAGCGATTTTTAAATATTGTACGTACCTTCTCTATATGCTACTATGTATGTAAATTATAGGGATGACGACGGAAGCACCGTTCAACAGCCGCAGATTTGCGGTTGTGAACGGTGCTTTTTTTGTTGCGTTGTTGTCCGGGAGGAGGGAGCGCAGTGGCTGCCCGAATTGTACTTGCTGTGCGGGAGAACGAATATATCGAGCCTCTGCTTGCCTACGTGCAGCGCAGCGGTTACCGCGATCAGATCGGAATCAAGGCTTTCAGCCGGCCCGAACTGTTCGCCGCTTATATGCAGGGGAAGGACCGGCCGGATGCGGTTGTGGGCGACCGCGCTTTTGTGGAAGTTTGGCTGGTCGGAGGGAGAAGCGAGGTGCCGTGGGCGGTGCTGGAGGAAGGAGGCGGTCCCGGGGGTAACTCCCCGGAGAACCGGGAGAGGAGAAGCGAACCCGGCCGGAGCATTGCGAAGTACCAGCCGCTCCCGGATCTGCTGGGCTGCATGCTTCAGCTCTGCGGAGGCTCCCGGTTCCCCGGCGGCGGACGTAAGGGAGAGACCCGTCTGATCGGTGTGGTATCGGGCTCCGGAAGCTGCGGGAAGACGACGGTCGCCCTCAATATGGCGAAGCTGCTGGGAGGCCGGGGGCTTCGTGTCTTCTATCTGAATCTGGAGACGGTCGACAGCACCGGGCTGTATCTCCGAACCTCACCGGCGCCGGGACCGGGGCTGGAGCGGCTGCTCTATGAGCTGCAGGGGCTTCCGGCAGAAGCGGGCCGGGGGTTGGCAGGGCGCTATGCGGTCCGCAGCGATGCTCTGCGGTGCGACACCTTCCGGCCGGTAGAGAATGTGAAGGAAATGCTGAAGATGACGGCGGAAGATACGGACCGGCTCCTGGGTCTGCTGACGCATGACGGCGGATACGATGCGGTAATTGCAGATACGGGGAGCATCGCGGAAGAGCGGGCAGAAGCGGTTCTGCGGCGCAGCGAGGAACTGATCTGGGTACTGCGCGACGATGAGCCGAGCCTCTACAAGACGGAACGCTGGTTGGCGCATTACCGCTCCTCCCGACCGGAGATGGCCGGACCGCTGCTGGACAAGAGCCGGTTCGCGCTCAATTTCTGCGGGGAGACGGACAGCCGCAGCCGGCTGCCGCCGGAGATGCCGATTCAGGCGGCGCTGCCGTATATGCCGGCATGGAGTCTGCCGAACCGGGGCGAGCTGTGCCTCAACTCGCCGGGATTCCAGCAGGCCATTGAACGGCTCTGCGAAGCGATTACCGACCGTTCGGCGCTTGAGCCCGGGATGGCGCGGGGTTCGGCGAGAACGGGGGACATCCCGTGAACGATGAGCTGTTTCAATCGCTGCGCAGTGAAATTCGGGCCGGCCTGGATGTAACCGCTGCGGTGCCGGACGATGAGCTGCTGGTGCGGATCGAAGGAGCCGTCTTTGCCCGCTCCGGCCTGAGCCTGCTGACCGCCCAGGAGAAGCGGAGTCTGGTCAGGCGCCTGTTCGATTCTTTTCGGGGCCTGGATGTTCTCCAGCCGTTGGTGGATAACCCGGAGATCACGGAGATTATGATCAACAGCCACCGGGAGATCTTTATCGAGCAGGAAGGAGAGATCCGGCGGTTGGAGGAAGAATTCGAATCGCCGTCCAGGCTGGAAGATATTATCCAGTCGATCGTATCGGAGGTGAACCGTACCGTCAATGAATCGACCCCGATTGTGGATGCAAGGCTCAAGAACGGTTCGCGGGTCAACATTGTGCTGCCGCCGGTGGCGCTGAAGGGCCCGGCCATGACCATCCGCAAGTTCCCTGCGGAGCCGATGACGATGGCAGAATTGGTGAAGCGGGAAGCGCTGACCGGAGAAGCGGCGGAGCTGCTGAGCCTGCTGGTGAAGAGCAAATACAATATCTTCATCAGCGGAGGGACGGGTTCGGGCAAGACGACCTTCCTCAATGCGCTCTCGCAATTCATCCCTTCGGAGGAGCGGGTGATTACGATTGAGGATTCGGCGGAGCTGCGCATCGTTGCCGTCCCGAATCTGGTCTCGCTTGAGACGCGAAATGCGAACACCGAAGGCCGGGGCGAGATTACGATCCGGGACCTGATCCGGTCATCGCTGCGGATGCGGCCGAACCGGATTGTGGTCGGCGAAGTCCGGGGGCCGGAGGCTCTGGATATGCTGCAGGCGATGAATACCGGACATGACGGCAGCTTGTCGTCAGGGCATAGCAACAGCGCGCGCGATATGCTGAGCCGGCTGGAGACGATGGTGCTCAGCGGAGCAGAGCTGCCGGTCGCAGTCGTCCGGCAGCAGATCAGTTCGGCCATTGATATCTTCGTTCATCTAAGCCGGATGCGAGACCGCTCTCGGCGCGTGTTGGAGATCTGCGAAGCGGACGGCATGGAGAACGGCGAAATCCGGCTGAATCCGCTGTACCGGTTCAGAGAGAACGGCGAATCCGGAGGGCGGATATGCGGAACGCTCGAAAGAACCGGCAATCCCCTTTTGCATACCGGCAAGATCGACATGGCCGGCTGCCGCAGAGATCTGCAGAGGCTTATGAAGGAGGAACCCTATGAGGCAAATTCAGATTTCCGCGCGGAGCGGAGCGGGGAGAGCATCAGACAGAAGCGGTTGGCGGAGGAGATGGAGGAAAGGAACCGATGAGGAGAGGAGAAGCAGAGACAATGGAACGGATGCGAAGAATGACGGGGTTGAAAGGCCCGAAAGAGGAAGCCGGCCGGGGAGCGCCCTTCCGGACTATAGGCAGTATACGCTCGGAAGAAAGACGACCCGGCTTGCTGCGGCCGCCGGCTGCACGCTTCTCTATGGCGTCGGCCTCCTGTTCTACTCCCATCCCCTGCTGGCGCTGCTGCTGGTACCGGGAGGATTCTGCACCCCGCGCCTGCTCCGGAATTATATGCGGAGCCGCCGCCGCCGGATTCTGAATCTTCAGTTCAAGCAGACGCTGTTCTCGCTGTCCTCCTCCCTGTCGGCCGGCCGTTCGGTCGAGAATGCGTTCCGCGAGGCTATCCGCGATCTGCTGCTGCTGGACCCCGACGGGGGCGGAGACATGGCTGCCGAGCTGAATATCATCTGCACCCGGCTGGAGTACGGGCAGCCGATCGAGGAGGCGCTGCAGGACTTCAGCCGCAGGGCAGGGATGGAGGATGTCGCCCGGTTCGCCGACGTATTCAGCGTCTGCAAGCGAACAGGGGGCGATCTGATCGAGGTTGTCCGCCGGACATCCGGCATTATCGGCGAGAAGCTGGATATCGAGCAGGAGATTGCCGTCAGCGTCGCCCAGAAGAGATTCGAGGCTCAGGCGCTGCTGCTCTCGCCGCTGGTTATGCTGCTGTTCATGAACCTCTCAGCCGGCGATTACATGCAGCCTATGCACACCGGTGTCGGTCTGTTGATCTCTACGCTGGCGTTGGGCGGGCTTGTTCTGTGCTATGGCTGGATCAGCAAGATTATGAATATCCCGCTGTGAGAGGAGGAGAGGCATGAAGCTGATCTGCGCTGCGGTCGCCGTACTGCTGGCAGGACTATGGGCAGGGCTTAAGCTTCGGCTGGAGAGAAGCAGCCGGCTGAAAGCGCTGCGAAGCCTTCCGATGGAAGGCCTTCGGCTGCGGGCCGCCGGCGAACCGATGCTGGCATTGCTGGAGCGGCCTGCAGCGAAGGCCCTTTTTCCGGGATATGTGCTCCGCCTCCAGCGCTCCGTTCAGCGAATCTATGGTATCCGCCAATCCTCGGAACGGACGCTGCTGTTCATGGCAGAGATGCTGGCATATGCCTGGCTGTTGCTGCTTGGCGGCTGTGCAATGACGCTGCTGGGGGCGGGAATGGCCGGCCTGGTGATGGGACTGCTGCTGGCTGTGCTGGTTCCGGCTGCATTGGGAATGGATCTGCACAGCAAGGTGAGACAGCGCGAAGAACTGATATTGATGGAGCTGCCTGAATTGCTGAACGGCATCCTGCTGCTGGTCGGCGCGGGCGAGACGGTCCAGCGGTCCATTGTGCGCTGCATGGAGAGCCGCCGGGACCGGACGGACCACCCCCTGTACCGCGAGATGTTCACGCTGATGGCGGAATGGGAGAGCGGCTATTCGGTTCAGCAGGCTTTTGAGAATTTCAGCAAGCGCTGCGCCGTGCAGGAAGTGTCGCTGTTCACGACGACGATTCTTCTGAACCACCGGAGAGGAGGTTCCGACCTGGCTCTGGCGCTGCGGGACCTGTCCCGCGTTCTGTGGGAGAAGCGGAAGGCGGTCAGCCGGACCCGGGGGGAGCAGGCGTCATCGAAGCTGATTTTTCCGATGGTTCTGATTTTTGTGATTGTAATGGTACTGGTGGGGGCTCCCGCATTAATGATGCTGAACATGTGAAGGAGGAACGGAGATGAAGGAATTGGCAGCTATGATGAAGGCACTGTGGCATGGAGAAGAGGGGCTTGGGACTCTGGAGATGATTCTGATTATCGCGGTGCTGGTAGCGGCGGTGCTGCTCTTCAAGGACAAGATCAAGGATCTGATTACGAAGCTGTTCGCGATCGCGGGCAACAAGAGCCAGGAGGTCTTTAACGATTAAGAGCCTGGGAAGGGAGGAAGACGGCAGCTTCACGCTGGAAGCGTCGCTTCTGCTGCCCATTCTGCTGGCGATGGTCATGCTGCTGCTGTTCTTCGCGCTCTACAGCTACCAGAAGACCATGCTGGTGCAGGTGTCTTCGGCTGCCGCCGAACGGGCTGCGTATACCTGGGACAACAGCCGGAAGGCGGAAGACGGATCATTCGCGGCCGAGGAGACTGATTCGCTGTATTGGCGCATCAAGGACGACCGGCTTCTGGCCCAACTAACCGGCTCCGGCGGCGGGGCATCGGAGGGGGTAACGATTCCGATGCCCGGCAGCGATGCCTTAACCGAAGATAAAGCTTCCCTGCCTGTCGCGAAGCTGCTTCACACGGCAGCCCGAATCCCTTCGGAGCTGTCCGGTACCCTGAATTACCGCTATGCCCTAAGTGGGAGAAGGGTGACGGTTCAACTGAAGCGTGTTCTGAATCTTCCTGTGATAGACGGCATGCTGAATGACAAAGCGCAGCCGGCTGCGGTCTCCCGTTCTCTTGTGGCGGAGCCGGTTGAGTTCATCCGTACGGTTGAACTGATGCGTTATCTGGGATCCAAGTTTCAGCGGGACGGGGCGGGAGCGGCCGGCGGAATGAAGAAGACGGATGCTTCCGCGGTTATGGGCAGGCTGGCAGACAAATAGGCGGTGCGGTTGATGCCGCAAGTTGGCATGCTTGGATGAAAGGAGGACAAATATGATTCGCAGTCTGTATAGAACCCGCCCCGACAACCGCAGAGCGGACGGCGGACACAACCGAAGAATACGGGAGAGAGGAAGAACGGATGGATCGGTATCCCTTTTTCTGATGTTCGCCTTGGCTTTGATCTTTCTGTTCACGGCCGTTCTCATTGACTATTCCCGGATTGCGGCTGCGAATGTGCAGGGCGAAAGGCTGGCCCGGGCAGCGGTACGTTCCCTGATGTCGATGTATGATGCCGATCTGCAGCAGGCTTACGGACTCTATGTCTATGGGGGAGAACGTCCCGAGGAAGCCGTGAGCCGGGTATTGAACGGCTCTCTGGAGAGGAGCGGCCGGGATGACATCATGAACATCGTTCCGCTAACAGCGGACTCGTCTGAAGTGTCTTTGAGCAGGCCGCTCGGCGACTATGCGGTATTCCGGCGGCAAATTGCAGAGGAAATGAAATACAAGGCGCCGATCGACGCCGCTCTGGAGCTGGCCGGCCAATTCAAAGGCTTATCCGGAGCGATGGAGGAAGCATCCCGAACCACACAACTGTATGCGAATCTTCAACCCTTGTACGATCGGCGTGAGGCGGCGCTGGACCGGATGCTGGACAACCGGCGTCAAGCGGCTGAGGCCGCAAGGAAGCTGCTGGACCGAATTATGGCGCCTCCCGGCGGAAGCATTGCCGACAGCACGCTCGGTTCGATTGCGAATGCGGCGGACATCGCAGCTCAGTACCGGGATTACGCAGGCAAGAGCAGCGCGGACATGAGCCGCCCCGAGAAGGAGACGCCTCGCTATACTGAGGCCATCTCGCGTTACCAGGAGCAGAGAAGCGCGGTTATTGCCGATATCGCCAAGCTTGTCGGGGATTACAGGGAGGAGAGTGCGCGTCTGCTGAAGGAGGCCGGTTCGGCCATGGAAGAAGCCGGGAGCCTCAATGCGGAGATGAGGCGGAGAATCGAGGAAGAGAGAGCTTCGCCCAGGCAGGCCGGATATGCCTCCGCCGACTCTTGGGAGGTGCCCCCGGCAGGCAGCGCGTCCGGCGAAGCGGCGAATCTTCGAGAACAGGCAGAGCAGCTTCTTCTTTCGGATTCTCTGCTAAGCAGTATGGACGGGTGGCTCTCGGACCAGCGGCAGGCTGCCGACCGGGGAGTTGCGGCCGCAGACCGGCTGCCCGCAGCACTTGCTCCCTCTGCGGCTCCGGGGGCCGACGGCGAGCGGCTGAAGATCGCCGTTCTGTCGGCGGCAACCGGCCTTGATGCTTATGTCCGGGATTATGGCGCCTCAGGAACCAGGCTTGAACGGGAGCGAAGGGACGTGGAGAGCCGACGTGCCGGAGATGAGGAGCGAAAGGCGCTGGAACAGGAGGCCAAGACCAGTCTCGGCAGTCTGTCTGAGGTGCTTGGCCGCCTTCGGTCCGGCGGAGAATCTCAAGCCGGGGCGGAAGCGTTAGCGACAATCCGGCGCTATGCGCAGGAGAATGCCGCATCCAACCGCAGCCAGGCTGCTTCGGCCGCACTGCCCGGCGGGGAGAATGACCCCGAAGCGGCAGCCGCCGCTTCGATGAGTTCCACCGACGCGCTGTACGGCGCGCTCGGTTCGGTCCTTCAGGAAGCGGGCAATCGGCTGTTCCAGAGTGAATATGCCGCGCTTTATTTTCCGACCTGCGATATTACCTCGCTTGGCACTTCGCCGGAGAGCAGGAACGGACCTGCCGGCGGGCCGATCTCCGGATTGGGGCCCGAGGACCAGGAATTGGAGTATGTGCTGTACGGTCTGGATAAGCCCGGCGCCAACATTGCGGCCGCCTATGCGGAGATCTTCGGCATACGCCTGGCCATCCGGACTATGGAAGGCTTCGCCTCCAAGGCCGGTCTCGGCCATCCGCTGCTGATCGTTGCGGCAGCCTTGGTATACGGGATTACCGAAGCATTGAAAGATATGGCCTTGCTGTGCAGCAAGGGGTCTATCCCGCTGGCCCGTTCCATACCGGCAGAGCTTGCCTACCGGGATTACCTTCGGTTATTCCTGTTCATGCACGGCAGCGGTGAACCGCAGCTTGCCCGGATGCTGGCACTGATCCGCTATCATACCGGAGTCAATCCGCAGGAGAGCTGCACCTACGCTTCGGCTACTGTCCGGTTCGGCATCAGGCTGTGGTTTCTTCCGGGTATCGCGAAGCTGATTCAGTACACGGGAGCGATGCCGGGAGAGACCGAGAACGGAATCCGGTTCCGGTCGGTGCGCGCCGATTTCTCATATTAGGAAGGTGAGCGCCATGGGATACATGCGCCAAAGATTGCGGCGATTATCGGAAACGGAAGGCGTCCTGGTCGTAGAGGCCGCTATGCTGATGCCGTTCTTCCTGCTCTTCGTGCTGTTCCTGATCTTCATGGTGCAGATGACCCTCTATTCAACGGCGCTTCAGAGTACCGTGTCGGATACGGTAAAGATGACATCAGCCCATTGGTATCCGGTTAATCTGGCACTTGAAGAGAGAAGAGGAACGAATCAGCCGGCCGGAACGAACCGCGACGCAGAGAAGTCTCAGGCCGGCCGGGAATTGAACACGGGGCAATGGACGGTTCCCCGGCTGTCGATGCAGGAATGGGCTGGGGCCTATGTGTCTGCGCTTCCCTCTCCGCTGAAAGAATGGGTTCGGGAAGCCATAGAACGCGGAGAAGGTCCTCTGCAGCGTGTACAGGCGGAGAGTACGGAAGCTGTGCTGGACCAGGCGGTCAAGCCGCTCATGAAGCCTTATCTGGCCTCGGATCTGCTCGACTTTACGCGGCTGCATATATCGAATATTACGATACCGGGCGCAGAGGAAGGGCAGGATGCTTATTTCGGAATACAAGCGAGTTACGCGCTTCCGATGCAGGTGCCGTTTATTCATAAGCGGATTGTTCTGGAAGCCTCCGCTATGGAACGGGTATGGATCGGCAATACAGAAGGAACCTCAGTGGAAGACACGCCGCCCGATTCAACGGATACCATTAGGGTTCTCTCCGTTCCCGACCCGGCCTTTCCGGGAAGCAAAGGGAAAATCCGTATAAGGCTGGCACCGAATGCATCAGCGAATCTGACCATTTACTATAAGAGCGGCAAGAGCGTTGCCAAGTATTTGGGTTGGAAGAATGCCGATAAGGACGGCTTTATCGAATGGGAATGGATTGTGGGCGGCAATACCACCCCGGATACATGGCCTGAGTTCAGGGTCGAGAGTCAGACGGGCGCTGCCGCAGAGGGCCGCTTCCGAGTGATGAAGAAGCCGGGGCGGGCGCCGTGAGGCAGAAAGGGGAGAGAAATGATCGAACACTGGGAGTTGTTGGGGGTAGCGCCGGTTCTGGCGGCAGCCCTGTGGACGGATATCCGCTCCATGAGAATTCCGAACCGGATCACGGTTCCGGCTGCGGCTGGCGGGGTGGCGGTACAGACTGTAATCAGCGGGTGGGACGGTATAACGGCGGCGATGGCGGGCGCCGGTGCAGGTCTGATTCTGCTGCTGCTCATGTACGGGATCGGAGCCGTAGGCGCAGGGGATGTTAAGCTCTTCGCTGCCATTGGCGCCTGGACAGGCGCAGCCTTTACCGTCCAGACCCTTCTGTATTCGCTGTTGTTCGGAGCGGTAATCGGTTGGGGCATTGTGCTGTGGAGACAGGAAGGACTCAGGCGTCTGCGCACAGCCGCCGGCATGCTGGCCGGAATCTATATCACCCGCAATCCTCGGCTGTATGCCGGATCAGGGCGGGAGGAGATGCTGCGTTTCCCCTTCATGCTTGCGGTAGTGCCGGGAACCCTCCTGGCTATGTGGGGAGCTTGATTCAGAGAAGCGGGGTAGAGGAGGGAAGATGTTGTTTGGATTGACGCGGGATTTTGTACAGCTGGAAGGATTCCGGATGGTGTTGGGGCGCAGCGGCGGATTGCCGGCAGAAGAACTGAACCCGGTAGAAGTACGGATGCTCGGTTCGAAGGAGATTGCCCATCATCTGCCCTTCTATCTCAAAGAGATCGACTTCAACGCCACTCTGGAATATTCGCTCTGCGGGGCGAAGATGCTGTCTTCTTTAATGAAGAGCGGAAAAATGGGCCTTACGGAATTTTATGCTCTGCTGTTGCAGATCGCAGAAGCGCTCGAAGAGGGGATTCTTCATATGCTAAGACCCGAACAGTATGCGCTGCACGAAGATTATATCTTTGTGGACGGCGAGCTTGGAACAGGACGGGTGTATCTGACCTACATTCCGCTGCGGCGGAATCCGGGAGAAGGGGAACTGGCCGAGCGTGTACTGCGGCTGACCTCTTCGCTTTTGAAGGGCATTACCGAGCTTAGGGGTGATGGTATCCAGCGAATTCTTCATTATTCCGGCAGCGAAGAGTTCACGATCAACGGTTGGAAAGTCCTTCTCTCCGCTCTGCTGTCCGGGGAGAGCGGACTGCCGGGTCTTCTGAGAGAGAAGCAGGAGCCCCTTCTATCGGAGGGGACTATGAGGACCATCTCTCCGCTGCCTGCGCAGGAAGCCGAGAAGAGGGCGAGCCCCGCGGAGCCGACGGATTGGCTCAAGGGATATCCGCTCTTTGGAACCGGGGAATCTGCGGCTGCCGGAGAACAGACGGCCGGGTGGTCGATGGGGCGCATGGGACGGAAGGGAAGGGAGAATGAGTTTTCCCGGAAGGAGGAATCGGCCGAAGGGGAAGAAGGCGACAATGCCGGAAGGCGGCAGAGCGGGAACCGTCCGTTTTGGATAGCAGGCTGCGTTCTGGCGGATCTGCTGCTCTGGCGCTACGGATACCTGAACCACCCTGGCCGTGCAGCTCTGGCTGCGGCAGGGGCGGGAACGCTGGCTTTGGGCTTTCTGGCCTGGGCAGCCTGGAGAGGCGGCCAAGGGGAAGCGGAGCCCGGCGGGAAGGCGGACTCGGAACCGTACGAAGCGGAAGGCTTGACTTTGAAACCGCAAGCTTCTCTTCCAACCAAGCCATCCGCTCGGCCTGTTGCGTCTTTGCAGGTGGATTGTGATCCGTCTGACCTAACGATCGGCCTAACGTCCGGCCTGACGGGCGAGATCCTGAAAGAGCGTCCAGCCAGACTCGATGAACCGGCTACGACGCTGCTTGTCCGGGAACCGGAAGGGAGGAAGAGAGACGAGAACCGCTTCCAGCCGTTTCTTGAGCGAACCCGGGAAGGGACAGATGGCGTGGAAGTGATCCCGCTGAACCGGGGCAGCTTCATTATCGGCCGCTCCAGAGAGGCAGCTCAATACATGGAGGATACAGAAGGGGCGTCGCGCGTTCATGCCGAACTCTCCCGCAGCGGCGGTACCTATGTACTTAAGGATCTGGATTCCCGCAACGGAACACGGCTTGGCGATGAGCCGCTGATTCCCTACAAGGAGTATCCTCTCCAAGAAGGAGATGTGTTCACCATAGCGGGCGGGCGGTACCTGTTCCGGGCGGGTCAGGCTCTGGACTTCAGATGACGAAGGGCGGAATCAAGCTCGGGATAGCCAAAGTTAAATCCGGCCTCCTGAAGCTTGGCGGGCAGCACGCGCTGGCCCCGGAGCAGAATCTGTGACAGCTCGCCGAGAGCGGTCTTCAGCAGAGAAGCCGGAAGCGGGAACCAGTAGGGCCGCTGGTAGACGCGGGCAACGGTTCTGCCGAATTCCGCATTGGTTACCGGGATAGGCGCTACGGCATTGACGGGGCCGGATAAGACGGGATTCAGGGAGCAGTAATCGATCAGGGCTATCATATCGTCCTCGTGAATCCAGGACATCCACTGCCGTCCGGTACCGATCCGTCCCCCGAATCCAAGCAGAAAGGGCAGCTTCATCTTCGGAAAAGCGCCTCCCTTGCTGCCCAGCACAATGCCGGTGCGCAGCTTGACGAGCCGGACTCCGCGGTAGGAACGGTCCGCGGCATCCTCCCATTCCTTGACGACTTCAGACGGGAAGTCGGAGACACGGGACGGTGAAGCTTCCGTGAATACGGCTGACTCGGATGTGCCGTAGATCGCAACGGCTGAAGCCTGAATAACGGCTTCCGGGAGTCTGTGCAGTGAGTCCAGCAAAGACCCGGCAGCGGCGACAGTCTTCAACCGGGATTCCATAATGAGCCGCTTGTTGTCTGGACTCCAGCGCTGGCTGAGTGTGGCTCCGGCCAGGTTAACGAGGACCCGGCAGCCTTCAGCCGGAGACGGATCGGCTTGCAATTCATTCCAGGTAAGATAGACTGCACCGGGCACGATGCTGTCTTTTCCGGGCAGGCTCCGTCCAATGATCAACACCTCATGTCCCGCCTGAATCCAGAACTTGGCGAGTGCTGATCCGATATAGCCGGTTCCTCCGCAAATGGCTGCTTTCATGGAGTGCCTCCTGTGTGGATGGATTTCTTATCCCAATCACGATAAAATAAGCTGTAATTCGTGAAGAAAGAGGGATAGCTGAATGCTGAAGATAGGTTCGCATGTGTCGTGCGCGGCGAAAGGGCTCCTGAGCGCGGCCAACGAAGCCCAGGAATACGGATCAAGTTCATTTATGATATATACGGGTGCGCCTCAGAATACGCGCCGCAAACCAGTTGAAACGATGTATGTAGAGGAAGGCCGAGCATTCATGAACGCTAACGGCGTGGACGAGATTGTCGTGCATGCTCCCTATATCATTAACCTCGGCTCCTACAAAAATCACACGTACCAGCTGGCCGTCGATTTTCTCCAGGAGGAGATTCATCGAACCCATGCCCTTGGTGTGAAGCATATTGTGCTGCATCCCGGCGCTTATACGGACAAGGATGCGGAATACGGAATTCAGCGGATTGCCGACGGACTGAACGAGGTGCTGAACGGAACCCGGGAGACGGATGTTCATATCGCTCTGGAGACCATGGCGGGCAAAGGAACCGAGATTGGCCGCAGCTTTGAGGAGATTGCTTCTATTGTAGACCGGGTGGAGCATAATGAGCGGTTGTCGGTCTGCCTGGATACCTGCCATATCCATGATGCCGGCTACGATATTGTCGGCGATCTTGACGGTGTGCTTCAGGAATTCGATCGGATTGTCGGATTAGACCGGATCGGCGTGGTGCACATCAATGACAGCAAGAATCCGGCCGGCTCCCGCAAAGACCGGCATACGCCAATCGGCTCCGGCTGGATCGGCTATGAGACGCTCAACCGGGTCGTCCATCATGAGCTGCTTAAGGGTCTGCCTTTTATTCTGGAGACGCCTTGGATCGGGAAGGATGCGAAGACCCAGCGTCCGATGTACGAGGCCGAGATTGCGCTGCTTCGCGGCAATGTCGGCGAACGCTTCGGCGGAGAGTTTCTTGCACAGGTGGAGGAGCTTCATGCTTTCTTTGCCCAACGGGACATTGCGCCCCGTCCGTATGTGCTGGGGGTCTGGAACGTTCTGAAGAGCGATGCCAAGGCCAAGAAGGCTGATCCCCGCGAGCCGCTGGAACGGCTCTATGATATGGTGACAGAAGCCGCCCTCTTCCCGGAACTTAGCGAAGAAGCGATCAATCACCGGCTGATGGTGTGGCTGGCCGGCAAGGAGATGAACAACTAATCATGGAACTTCACGTTAAACCAGAGCATTCATCAAATACTAGCGCTTATCCGGAGAGAGCCCGGATGCTGATCTCCTGTCCCGACGGTCCGGGCATCGTGGCGGCGGTATCCCGCTTCCTGTTCGATCATGAAGCCAACATCGTCCAGTCGGACCAGTATACAATGGACCCTGCGGGCGGCATGTTCTTTATGCGGATCGAGTTTGATCTGCCCGGTCTCGATGACAGGCTTGAACAGCTGAAGACCGAGTTCGCGGAGATTGCCGGCCGGTTCTCGATGAATTGGCAGATCTTCCAGGTAAGCCACAAGAAACGGCTGGCCATCTTTGTATCCAAAGAAGACCACTGTCTGGTTGAACTGCTCTGGCAATGGCAGGCCGGCGATCTGGACGCCGATATCGCACTGGTTGTCAGCAACCACCCGGATATGAAGGAATACGTGGAATCCTTCGGTATTCCCTATCATCATATCCCGGTAACGGCGGAGACGAAGACCGAGGCCGAGCGCCGCCAGCTCGAGGTAATCGGCAATGATATTGATGTAATTATTCTGGCTCGTTATATGCAGATTATCTCTCCGGCCTTCATTGAGCATTACCGGCACCGGATTATCAATATCCATCATTCGTTCCTGCCCGCTTTTGTCGGCGGCAAGCCTTATGCCCAGGCTTACGCCCGCGGAGTGAAGATTATCGGAGCGACCGCCCACTATGTTACTGAAGAACTCGACGGCGGACCGATTATTGAACAGGACGTGCAGCGGGTCAGTCACCGCGACGACGTGAACGAGCTGAAGCGCATCGGTCGGACGATTGAGCGCGTAGTGCTGGCCCGGGCCGTCAAATGGCATATTGAAGATCGGATTCTGGTACATCAGAACAAGACGGTCGTATTTAATTAATCTATTCCCGGCGGGGTGCCCGCCCTGCCGGTCTTTTTAAGCAAGAATCCCCTCCTGCCTCACGCTCTTTTTCATTCCCATATGTCTCTCCCGCAGGTAAAAAAGCATTTTACCACATTTTGGATAATAATATCCAAGGTGTGTTTTGTCATGTCTGCCGGAGGGAAATGGGGAGGAGCGATGAGGAGGGAGGAACAAAAAGGCAGGAGTTGAAAGGAGGGGCGGCAAAATGCCCTCGAGAAGTCAATGGCTCCGCCGGAATGTCATCCTGGCTGTTCTGGTTCTGGTGACGGGCTTCGGCGGTTTGCTGGCATATGATCTATATATTAAGCCTTATGTGCTGGCCCGGACCGTTGTCAAGGTGAAAGTGGCAGATTATGGACTGCTTCCGAAGAACCGGGTGCTGCTTGCCTCGGACCTGTACCTTGATTCTGTACAGTCCCAGGATGTCCCGGAGGGAGCGTTGGTGTCGCTTGGACAGGCGGAAGGCAAAATGGCCAATGTCAGTCTTACCGACGGCATGATTCTGACAGAGTCGCTTGTGGACGTAAGCAACCTGGAACCGGGGCCCGGAGAGGGGATTTTTCCGGTGCCCAAGGAGAGTATTTATGCAATCAACGGGTCTCTGCGAAGCCGGGACAAGGTGGATCTGTATCTTATTCAAGGTTCCGCGGACAGGACGCTGGCCCGCGGCGAAGGCGGCGAGCTCTCCGGGAACGAAGTCCAGCCGCCGTCCGGAAGTCTGTTCCTGAGCGGCGTGACGGTCAATTATGTCCGCACCGAGGACAACAATGATGTTAGAGACACCGAGAACGGGAATGACAACCACCGCTTTACCTCGACCGGTAAAGTGGCGGTCCCCGAGCTTAGGCTTGCCCGGAAGGACGGCGAAGCATTGGTCAAAGCCCTGGGCAGCGGATGCAGGATCTGGATTGTGCGCGTGGAGTAGCAAGCAGATCAGAAAGGTGGAACTCTCATGAAGATATCAAGCTTGGGACTGGATCAGTTGACGATTCATGCGATCCGGAATGCGGGCTACGGAATTATTGATCACCAATCGGAACCGGACCCGGGACAGGTGGAGGACGGGCTGCTGATTCTGACCAGTGAGCAGGTAGCTCCTGAAGCACTGGCGGGGGTTCGGGAGCGGTATCCGGATGCCCGGCTGCTGTATTGGTACCGCGAGTTCGGCATCGGCGGCTACCGTACGGTGCATATGCTGTGCGAAGAGCGGGATATTCAGTTCCTCCCGCCGCGAACGACCCCGTCCGCGCTGGTTGAACGGCTTCGGCTGATGTTCGACCGGCAGGCCGAAGAACGGGCCAATATTATTGCGGTTCTCGGAACCGGCGCGGGCGTTGGCTGTACCGGCGCAGCCCGGTTGATGGCGGAACGAATGGCGGCCGCAGGCTGCCGGGTCCTTCTGCTTGGCATGAACGTGTACGATCCCGGATATGACCATAAGCCTTCGGTCAGCCTGGACCGGCTGCGGCCCAAGTTGACCGGCAAACGGCTGCATCCGACGGATTTTGAACAATGGGTAAGACAGGACGGCTATCTGTATCTTCCGGGCAGCTTCGATTATTTAAGCGCGCTGGACTATCAAGAGGATGAAATGGAGTATCTGCTGACAGAAGCAGCCGCGCAGTTCGATATTGTGATATCCGACTGCGGCTCCATTCCGGAGAGCGCAGCCTGGTATGCGGCGCTGCAGAAGTCTTCGCTTCGCGTAATGGTAGCGAGTCCCCGGCATGAATACCGGCTGCACAGCCTGCTTGAATTGGCCGGACATCTGGGATTGGCCCCCAAAGACTTCCGGCTGTGGGTCAACCGCTGCCGTCCCGACGACGGCCTGTCCGCCAAAACGCTTGCCGCCCGGACAGGCTGCGAGCTGCTGCTGGAGCTGCCCGAATATGCCTCGGCCGGAGAACGTCTACCGCTGGGAAGACGGGAGCTTCAACTGTTGGACAGCAAGGTAAAAGCGATGCTGTGCGCCTACGGGCTCTCCGGCCGCGGCCGGGAGAAGGGGGTATTGGCATGAATGCAATACGAAGACCGGCTCTTGGCCGGCCCGGCGTCCCGTTGGCGAAATGGATCAAGGCTCCCGGTACGGCCGGCAGGGGACATTCTGCTTCCGCAGCCGTAGGCGGCCGGCGAAAGCCGTTCTCCTTGAAAGCCAGCCTTCTTCGCAGCAGGCCGGCCGGACAAGAGGATTTTCAGGAATTCTTGTCTGTGATGAAGCGCGAGCTGGGGGCCGGACTGGAGCGTGAGGACGGCAGTTATTTCGAGCTGAACGGCCGGGCGCTGGTCGGTGAGCCGCAGGCGGTCAGCTTTTTCATGAACGAGATTGAGAAGTATCTGAGGAAGACGCCCTTCAGCGGCAGGTTCCCCGAGGCTTACGACAGCGCTGCGGAAGCGTTGTTCCATGAATGGAAGGGGTTCGGGCCGGCGTACCGCTGGTTTACGGACAGGGCTTACAGCGAGTCAACGGGGCTTCAGATTATCGGCCGTCAGATTTTCTACAACGTGAAAGGGCAATTTGTGCCCTACCCCTATGAGATGCCGTCGCTGGAGCGGGTAGAGCAATTGAAGAGAGCGCTGCTGAAGAGTGATCCTGCGCAGAGGCTGAACAAGGATCATCCTTCCGCCGAGTTCAAAATGGATGACCCGCTGTGGCCCGGACGCTTCATCCGGCTGGCCATCTGGGTGCAGCCCCGGGTATGGGACGGCTTTACAACGCTGTCGATGCGTCGCCAGGTGGTGGAGTTCCTCGATCTCGACGATCAGGCGGGAACCGGGTGTGTACCCGGGGAAGCCGTCCCGATGATTCGCGCGCTGGCGCGAACCTTCCGCAATACGGTCATTGCCGGAGCCGTGGGATCGGGCAAAACGACTTTTGCCAACACGATTGTAGGGGAACAACTGCTTGGAGCCGACTCCTGCATGGGCGTGGTGATGATCGAGAAGCATCCTGAATCCACGCTGCCCCATCAGATTAAAGGCCACCGGATTATCCCGATTCAGGCAGCCAACGAGGAGCTGATGGAAGTCGGCATGGAGTCGCTGCGGCATGATCCGAATCTTATCTTCATGACGGAGATGCGCTACAACGAATGGGAGTTCTACCTGTGGAGCGGCGAGAAGGGCTATGACGGGCTGACGGGGACTTTCCATACGGTTGATCCGGAGGACATTCCGTATCAGGGCGCTTTTGCCGTATCGACCCGGGTTGGAGGAAGCCTGAAGGGGCATCTGGTCTCTGCGCTGAAAGCCTGCGAGCTTGTCTACATTCTGGAGAGCGCCGGAGCAGGGAAGAAGAGACTGAGCCGGATTTCGGAGATCGTGTACGACGAGGCCTCCCGTTCCGTGTATGCCCATGATTTGATGCGCTGGGACAAGGAGGCCGGCGAGTGGCGGTATCATGAAGGAATCAGCGAGTGCATGAGGGTCAAAATGAACGGAAAAGACCGGGACTCCGCCCGTATCTTCCAAAGTGAATTATCCCGGCTGGCCGGCGGGAAGCCGCTGCGCCATCCGCGCAAGGAGAGTCTCAAATCCCGCATGGTGCTCCGCGAAGAGGGAGGCGAGCGATGAAATGGCAGTATTGGCGATGGTGCGGTTCACGCTTCATCTCGTAGCGGCTTGCGGACTGTGGCTGCTGGTTCAGCCGCTGATCGTACCGGTGATTGAGGGACTTGGCTTTCGGACCGGGGGCCTGCGGCGGGAGAAGGAGGGGGGAGAAAGGTGGACTGAAATTCAAAGAAAGTGCCGATTCTGCCGGCATTTGGACAATCTGCTCTATCTGGCTTCGCCCCTTTATGCTCCGGGTATAGCGGTAGTCCGTTTTCTGGCAGGAACCGTTCTGCTTGGTCTGACTGTCTTTCTGTCCTCCTGGGTCACACTGCGGGAGCTGCCCGGCTACCTGGGATTTCACAATGCGCTGCTGAGCGGTACCCTCCATGCCTCGCCCCGGACAGGAACGGGATCATGGCGGCTGGCGCTGTTCCTCACCGTGCTGGCTACGCTCCTGCCTTATCTCAGGCTTCGTTACCGGTATGCGGGCACCCGTGTCAAAGCAAGCTACGACCTGCTGGAGGTTGTCAAACTTGCAGCCAAATATACGCACTTGCCGGTCGATGCGCTGCTGGAACAGACCGCGGCTTCGCTGGCCGGAGACAACATCCTGCGCTATCCGCTTCAGAGGCTTGCCGCTTCGTTTGCCGGGTACAGCACGGAGCATGAGCTTCGGGAGGAGACCATCCGGTTCGCATCTTCCATTTCCACAACATTTGCCGCTGCCTTTGTATCCGATCTGCGGTATGCCGAGCGGGAAGGAACAGGCTATCTCAAGAATGCGCTGCTTCCGCTTACCCGGTCTATGGAAGAACAGCGCGAGACGATTCTTGCGGTCAAGGCCAATGCCAGGGACGCCATCAGTCTCGGATTGTACGGCAATCTGATCGTTCTATTCAGTTCGGTGGGAACCTTCATGTACATGCTGAGGCCAGGAGTATACTTCCGGCTGCAATTTCAGACCCGATCCGGGCTGATCTTCTTCATGGTCATCGCGGCCGGTCTGTTCCTGTCCTTCGCAGTCAGCACCGTCCTGGCGAAGCCGAAGCTGGATTACCATTAGGGGAGGGGAATGCCATGAGCCGGTTGTTGCAGCTGGTCGCCATTCTGGGTGTTTTGTATTTGGCTTGTATGGCCTTGATCGGGGCGGAGAACGGGAGAGAACGCTATTTAAAGCGCCTCGGACGGCGATGGGAGGCGGTTGGCGAACGGCTGAAGGCCAGCAGCCTTCAGCAGCTTTTGGATGGAGCGGGGCTGACGGTCTCGGCAAGAAGCGTATCTCTCCTCCGGTACGGGGCGTTGCTGCTCTATCTCGGTGTGCAGAGCCTGAGCTGTTTCTTGCGAAAAGAGCCGCCGGCGGCTTCGGATGGGCTGACCGTGCTTATGCTGCTCTTGGTAAGCAGTCCGGCGCGCTTCATGCCGATGGGCTGGCTGCTGAGATGGATGAACCGAAGAGTGCTGCTGCAAAAAGACAGCGAACTCATCTCTTTTCTTCGTCTCTATGAGAATAACCGGCTGCGCCGGAGAGGCTATGTCCAGTTCGGGCAATTCTGCGCCGAATCGGCCGGACACTTTCACTATCTGCGGCAGGATCTGTACCGTCTTTCGGAAGTGGCGGTGGACGAAGGGAATGAGGAGGCGATTGAGTGGTTCTGCAGCCGGTTTGGCAGCGGGCACTCCCTGATTGGAGAAGTGCGGTCCATTCTGCTCGCAACCGAAGGGATGGACGACGATCTGGAAGCGGCAGCGTATCTGCGGGAACAAGGACATATGATTGCCCGGATGTCGAGCGACCAGTATCTGCGGCGCTGGTCCATGATCGGAGACGTCGCATCGGTTATCAATGTGATTCCATCCGTCGCTACTTTTCTGATGATCGTAGTTCTCGCTATGCAGTACATTATGCTGATCAAAGGAAACTTTAACGGAGTGGATCTCTTCCGATGAATATTTGTCATATTCGAGTATCCTTAAAAAATATAAAATGAAAAGGGAGAAATTAACAATGAAAAAAGACGCCATCTCTACGGGTTTGTTCATCGCCATCGGATTCCTCTGTGTCGCGATTGTTATCGCGGTGCTGATTCCGGTCGTGCGGGATGTTATTAATGATGCGGATGACAACCGTCCGGCTATCCCGGCCGTTAGCCTTCAGCTTCCTTCCGATTTCGTTACCCCAAGTGGTGGATACCCGGCATGAAGAAAGACTCGATTTCCGTGGCGCTGTTTCTCTCCATCGGGTTTGTTATTGCCGGCATCTTCATCGCAGCGGCTGTACATATCATCGGCAGCAGCCAGGACGGTATCATTTCGCATGTCAAGCAAGTAGAACATTACTAGGGGCCGGCCATGAAAGAGACGGTAATTCGTGCCTTGTTCATGTGGCTGATCCTGTTTATAATGCTGCAGCCGATCTTCACCTATATCGATTATTTGCTGGACCTGCAGGTGAAAGCCAATACGTCCTATCTGGCCCAAAAGGCTGCGACTGAAGGCATAGTGACTTCTTCTCTGAAGAATGAGGTTGTCCATAACCTCGAGGCGCTGGGCTTCTCGCCGTCTTCCATTTCAGTGACCGGCAGTACGGAAGCCGTGCAGAATCGCGAGGCCCGGATCGATGTGTATATTCGGGTTCCCCGAATTCCAATGTTCCCGTACTTCTTTGGCACAGCGAAGCAACCGGAAGAGTACTACGGACACGGCTCGGTTATGAGCGAGTACGTGGAATGAGAGGGCCCGGACATGGACTACATCATTAAGCTTGCTTTTGTCCTGCTGATCTTCGTATATGCCTGGTTGTTTCAGACCCAGAATCAGGAATGGGATACGGAGCGCGCGCTTTTGAAGGACGCGAACAATCTGGCGGTGCATGACGCCTCCAGAGCGCTGGAACCCGGGGAACTGGCGGAGGGACGGATCATTATTGACCGCGCGGCTGCGCTGGAGATTTTCAAGTCGGGATTGGAGGCCAACCTCGGTCTCGACCGCACGCTGGCACCCCTTCCCGGAAGTCCGCTGAATGCGGCAGTTCGAATCGTAGAGTTCAAGGTTCTGGACGAGAGTTCAGGAGCGGAATTCCCCATGCTCTATGAGGACGACCAATACGGCATTACCAAGTACCTGCTGGGTCCGTCCGTCATAGCGGTAATCGAGACCTGCCATCCCGAACTGATTGCCCGGTTAAATTCGCAGGAACCCATCCGGGTCCCTGCCATCCAGGAGTACAAGCCGGATTAGTAACGATAACTCCGGGTTTATCGGGCAACCCGCTTAAGTCGGGCGGGTTGCCCTAATAAGCCCAGAGCCCAAGACTAAATAACTATAAGGGAGAGTTTATATTTTATGAAAAACGTACTGACAGCAGCCTTGGCAGCAGCATTGATTGCCGCCCCATTCACCGCATCCCAAGCAACCGCCGCTCCTGTGAAGCTTGCAACGACAGCTGCCAGCCCGGCTAAAGCAGCGGCCCCGGTCATGCTGGACAACCTGTCCAAGTATGGTCTGAAGAAGGATGTGGAGCTGCCGGTGACGGTAACGGCCGGGGGGTTCAGTTATACGTTGGAGAAGATTATGATCTATGATTACAATTCGCCTGCGGCGGTGGCGTTGCGGGAGAAGTATAAGTTCGTAGATGGCAATGGGATGGTAACCAATCCTAAATACTTCATCTGGACCAAGATTACGATTACAAATAAATCGCAAAAAATTGTAAAACGCGGGGTGCCGGATCTTCTCTACAAGTGGAGATTGTTCTTTGCTGATACAAAAGGGGAGGCTTACGATGCTACCCCGCAAACTATGCTTAAGGTTAAAAATAGCAAGGAAGCGCTTAGAAACTTCACGTTAAACCCTGGCGAATCGTTGACTACTTATCAGGCTTATCTTTATAAGGGCAATCTCGACTATTTCTTGATTTTCCTTGAATATGGGGGTTCTTCCTTAAAGTATGTAGCTAATGATCCGGAGCAGACAGAATGAGAAAATCAAGATTACTTCTAGTTTTACTGATCCTTTTACTTCTAATCCCCACTCTACCTGTTACAGATGCCCAAGCTGCGGATACAAAGTTTGCAACGATTGGAATTCCGTTATCCAACGGACTTCGTGGAAGTGACAATTGCGCCAAGGTTTTTTATCTCGATCTACCCAACGGAGTAAGCGCATTGTCGATTTCGACAAGCAGTTTGAATTACAGCGGCGATAATACTCTGGTCAGTATGGCTCTCGAAAACGGTAAGATTAAAGTCACACTGAAAGGCATCAGCAAGCCAGATACGGTTGATGTTTTTGGTTATAAAGAGAAGCCAGGGATAGAATTCACAACCAACATCGGGAACAGCGTCTGGTTATACGCAGACGGCAGACGATGGCAAATCAATAATTACAACGAAGCGAAGGATACTTTGGATTACGAAATAAAAAATGCAAGTGACTGGACAACCCCTTCCAAGTATCCGCCTATGACGCTAGTTTCTGCGGCATCCAATCAAAGTACGGTGGGGCGAGTTTGGTATACAACAAATGGCGCGGTTGTAGAAAATCAGTATGTCGTTGATTCTACAGTAAAACCTGTGTTTGTATCAGGTTCTGACTATTTGAAAGGAGAACCTAAATTCAAAAAAGGGAAAATCATCACAAACTACGTTATTGGTCCCGAGGGTAGCCCCTTAATAAATTCTACCTATGAAGATCAGACAGATGCGGCTACCATACCCGTTACTGGTTGGGTAGAAGGTCGATTCTACAAAGCTACTGTGAATTATCATTACACCGCCACCGCCAAACTCACCACCTACAGCTACGGCGGAACCGTCACCTTCAACTACAAGCCTGCTACTGAACCGACTCTGGACGGGACTGTCACCGTTCTTGCCCCTAACCCCAACCCGACTAGCAACCAGGGCAAGGATATCCCGGTCAGTTTGAAGATTAACGGCGAGCTACTGGCCTACAATAATTCTTCTAACATCGAAGAATGGGTGTTCTATGCCAAGGAGTCTGGCAGCAGTACCGTGTATACGAAGAAGAATTATATCAAGGCGCTCAAGAGCAGCGAGACCTTCGCCAACTTGGTCATCCCTAAAGGCAGGGTTCCCACGGGGGAATATGAGCAGGAATACACGCTGACCGTTACGGTCCGCTTTTCGAAGCCGATCGACACCCTGAACGGGAGTGTTACAACGTTAAGCCAGACGATGAAAGCAACGGTAGGCGTAACCGATTCTGCGGGAAACCCGCCATCCGGCGGGGGCAACAAGCGACCGGTCGCCGTCCTTAGCGTTCCCGACTCTGTCATGGCCGGCCAGGAGTTCCTGGTCTATGGAAAAGACTCCTACGATCCCGATGGAGCAATCACGGATTATGATTACGGCACCGGATCGGCGGTAGAGCCAGTCACCGGCCCCTACGGTTTTACTTGGTATCCGCTATCCGAGGTGGGGAATCGCCGGACAATCAGCCTGCTGGTAACCGACAATGATAATCTTAGCGGCAGCACTACGGCCAAAGTGAATATCAATGCTCCAAGGCCGAAGGCAGCTGTTAAAATTCTCGGCACGAAGAAAGAGAACCGGAAGATCACGCTCCACGATGCCAGCGTAAATCTTGCCGAACATTTCCCGGTAGACTCCTCTAAGACCCGGTTCACGATCCAGGCGGTCAGCGGGGGGACGGCGGGTGACATTAAATACAGCGGCACGCTAACCGGCGTGAGCGATAAGGATTTGGTCATCAAGAAAGCGGGAACGTACCGGGCTACGATTTATGTCGTGAATAATGTCGGCTACTCGGATACCGCTGAAATAACGTTTGAGATCGCGCCGGACGAACCGCCGACCGCGTACCTTTCAGTTCCAAACCAGGCTTACCGGGACCCGGAACAGGGCAACAAGGCCGCCGCGGTGCTGGACGACATGTCTTTTTCGCCGGACTATGACTTCATCGGTCACCGGCTCTGGCAGTGCCGCTATGATTCGGATAATGACGGAAGCTTCAGCGACGAAGCCTGGTCTACACTCAGCGATGCTAACGAGAGCCGCATTGCCTTCAATCCGGCAGCTGTAGGCCGGTATGAGATCCGCTTGACGGTGACGGAAGAGTTCGATCAGCCGACCTTGGAGGAGTTTGTAACGCCTGCGGACCGAAGATCCGCGAATACGGATTCACAAAGTGCCACCGAGAAGATCCTGACGGTATATAACCGCGCCCCGGTAGTGGACTGGTCCTGGTAGGAGGGAAGAAAGTAGATGAATTTAAAGACCATTTGGCGCAGAGTACTTGCAGGTATCCTTTCTCTGGCGCTGCTTCCCTGGTTCAGTCCGGCTCCGGAGAAGGTACAAGCTGCCGGGGAAATCATCGAGTATAACGATGTCACCATTCCGGCCCGTTCTTATACGGCTTCAAGGCCCGCCAGTTACCCCGGAGACCCGGACTGGTATGCGAGTACGATGGAGGCGGATTTCGGAGAGAACACGTACAAAATCAAATACGACCAGATCCAGCATCTTCTCTATCTCGATATGACCGGCATCTACGCTCCGACCAGAGTTGAGGTTCATCGGGAACCTCTGGGAGAGCTGGCGAAGAATTGGACGCGGGACCGGGCCTGGCATGGGTATGATACTTGGTGGGATCAGAATTTGGATCTTAAATACAGTGACGGCACCATAGAACAATTATCCAACGTGCATGGCGGCACCTTTAACAGTATGTACGAGAATGGCGATCTTAGCGGGTATCATAATGGTTCTAGTGAGATCCGGGAGAATCCAATGGGCTATTATAAAAGATGGTACCCTGACCCCGTTAATCATCCGGACTATTACCAGCTCGATTACTCTAAAAGTGACATTGTACCCAGTTCCTACTTTCCGCTTGATCCGGCCAAGAAGCCAGTAGCGCTAATACTTACCTTAAAATATACGGACTCTTATGATACGTTCAATATGAACTTCAACCGTACAAATCATTATCCCTACAGCATTACCGATACGGTTACAATCCCGCTGACGACCAACAAAGCACCGAAACTGACGCTGACTTCGCTTCCGGGAAGCATCATGAACGAGTCGGGGTTCAGCACTTACAACCTGGAGGGCTATGTGCAGGACCCCGACAATGATACGCTCGATTTGATTGCCGAAATTCCGAATGTGTTCTACCGGAAAATATCCATACCCGCTACCGGATCGCCCAAGAATTTCAGCATCCCGATAGATACCTTGACGGACAGCCTGTCGCCGGGCACGTACACGATACAGGTAAAAGCGGTAGACCCCTTCAAGATGAAGGCAGTCGCCTCAACCAGCCTCACCGTAACGAAGCGGCTGAAGAACAAAGCGTATTATCTGGTTAACGAGCCTGTCACCATATCGGGCAGCTATAGCGATTATGAGAACGACCCCAAATACGCAGAACGGTACATGTATGAACAAGACCCCGGATTCTTCGATAATCCGATGGGGCTAATTTCAGATAACGGGCTGTGGAGAAGCAGCAGGTACACTTCTTTTCCATACAGCGGCGCTTACGCAGCGAGATTTCAGAACCGGGACAACCCGCTGAACGACAACCGGTTCGACGAGTTCCGGGCATGGAGCCGGGACAACCTGTCCAGCATGACGTTCCTGGTTCATCGTAAGCCGGTGGCGCTGTTCACGGCCAGATTGAATAACGGAAACGTGGCGCTTGCGGATCAGTCCTATGATCTGGACCATGTCTCGGCTCCGAACAAAGGCATTTACGCCCGTCAGTGGCAGTATAAGAAGAAGTCTGACGAGACCTGGACAGAGGGAAGCTTATCGGTGCTTCCGGCCAATGACGCCTATGACATTCGGCTGCGGGTGCGGGACATTGACGGACCGGACGGAATCGGAGTATGGAGCGACTGGTATCAAGTCGGTGTAGGCGAACCTGGCAATATGCCTCCGGTCGCGCTCTTCACAGTGACGCCGAATAATGTCAGTTACCGCAAGAATACCACTGTGGCAGACCGCTCCTTCGACCCGGATAATGATGCGCTGGATACGTATGAGTGGACGCTTGAGAAGAGCGGAGAAGGAACAAAGTGGCACTCCCACGGACCGGTGACAACGCCGCCGAATATCGCCGCCTACGGCGTCGGCAGCTATACGCTGACCCTGAAAGTGCGTGACAGCTGGGGCCTGTGGTCCAGCCTGTACTCGCAGACGGTTCAGGTGACCAACGCGCCGCCGGTTGCGGCTTTTGCGATGCCGGAAGAGCTGTACCGGGATTCGGTCGTCACGATGGAGAATACGACTCCCGATCCGGACGCAGACGGCGACGCCGTAAGCTATAAATGGAATGCACGGCTGAACGGCGGCGGTTACTATTTTGCCGGCAGCAACCGCAACCAGAACGTCAGCGTTCGCAGCTTGATCACTCAAATGGGGCTGACCGAAAGACAGGCCGTATCGGAAGGCTGGGAAATGCGGCTGACGGCGTCAGATGGCAGCTTAAGCTCCAACGCCACCCGGCTCTTCAAGGTATTGAACCACGTTCCGGTCGCCGCGATCGGCGGATCGGAATCGGCTGTTCAATACCGGACGTATACCTATGCGTCGGCCGACGAAGACGGGGATTCATCAGACGCGGCCAACCTCCAGTATTATTGGCGCATCACGGATGCGGACGGGGCGAAGGAGATAAGGCGCACGCCGAATGTGCAGATGACCTATGACCAGCCCGGTGTCTACACGTTGGAACATTGGGCGGTTGACCCGATCGGGGCCAAGTCCAATATTGCCGTGCTGAAGGTGAATGTTGCGCCGAATCTGCCTCCGGCCATGACGATAACGGCCCCAAGTGGAACCGCGACAAATCCAGCCATTCTGGATGCCGTCAAGGACGGCGATCCGCTTGTAACCTGGGGATACTCGGACCCCGAAAACGACGCGCAGGAGAAGTACCGGCTGGAATTCTACGACAAGGCCGGGTTGCTCTACACCACCGCCGAGAACACCGATCCGGCAGGCACGGCGCGTAAGTGGCAGAGCCCGGCAATGAAGTTCGAACGTTTTGTTGCCTATACCGTCATCGGGCGTGCCTATTCCAAGCAGAGCTGGTCCGAGCCGTCGAACGAGCGGGCATTCATCGTGGATAATCCGCCGGTGCCCGGGTTTACGCTAATCACCGACACCGGCCGGGATGCAGCCGGAGTTCCGATTTACCGGACGGATACGCTGCGGATCACCAGCACCGCCTATGACGATGATGAATCGAAGGGCGACACGATCACTTATCGCTATTCCTTGAAGCCAAGCGGCGGCAGCGAGAGCCTGATAAGCACAGGGGCAGAATGGGAAAAGAAGTTCAGCACGAACGGGACATTTACAATTCGTCAAGTGGTGACGGATTCGCTGGGCCTGTCCCGTGAAGAAGCGCATAGCCTGATAATTCAGAACCGGCTGCCGACCGTAGAGCTCGCCTCTCCGTCCAGTCAGAACTCCGCGAAACCGACGATTGCCAGCACCCTGACGCCGGTAATCAAGTGGAATTACGCCGATCCGGACGGCGACGAGCAGCACCGATACCAGGTTCATATCCGGGATGCTGCGACGGATGCGCCGGTTCTGGAGTCTCCGCTTACCGCGTCGAGCGCGAACCAGTGGACCGTTCCGGCGAATGCGCTGGTCGAGAACAAGGTGTACCAGGTCAGCGTCACCGTATATGACGGGCCGGACGGAGCCGGTTACGGAAGCACGACTTCCGATCCCCGTTATCTTATGGTCAACCTGCTCAGCGTCAAAGGCAGCGTGAAGCACACGGACGACTGGAATGCGAACCGGCAGCAGTACAACCTGAAGCAGAGCGGCAATGCCGAGCTGCCACGGGGATATCGCGTGTTCTGGGCCGGGGAGAAGTTTGTGCTTTATGCCGACGCTGCGGGTCTGCCTGATACGATTACTGCGCAGATGGACGGCGGGAGGCAGACTGAGCTTCATCCGCTGAATGAAGACAGAACACTCTGGACCGGAGAAATGTCCGATCCGGCGTTTGCCCTACTGCCCGATGGACCGCTCGCTTTTACATTCACTGCCCGCAATGCCTATCACACTAAAGTGGACCGCGTTGTGGTCGAAATCCGTGGGGCCTGGGATGATTACTTCCGGAATCATCGGGTGAAATAAGCAGAGAAACAAAAGGTGTTATCCGCATAAAATAACGGCCTGCATACGACACTGAATAAGCGTGCCCCCAGGAGCGCGGCTTCAAAAAACACTATTGGAAATGCTTCCACTTTAGTGATACAATAATAGTCAAAATGACATTTATGAGTCTTGAGGAGGATAATAATGACCGAAGAACAGGCAAAACAGCAGGCATTGCCGCAGGACGAGAACTCCACGGTGGACAACCTTGCGATCACCACGATCCGAACTCTGGCCATCGACGCCATCGAGAAGGCGAATTCCGGCCATCCGGGGATGCCGATGGGCTCCGCTCCTATGGGCTATCAGCTCTTCGCCAAGACGATGAACCATAACCCGGAGCATCCGACATGGGTGAACCGCGACCGCTTTGTTCTCTCCGCCGGACACGGCTCCATGCTGCTGTACAGTCTGCTGCACCTGAGCGGCTATGATCTTCCAATGGAAGAGTTGAAGAAGTTCCGTCAGTGGGGAAGCCTGACGCCGGGTCATCCGGAGTTTGGACATACCGCCGGCGTTGACGCCACGACCGGTCCTCTGGGACAGGGGATCGCGATGGCGGTCGGCATGGCGATTGCGGAAGCGCAGCTCGGCGCAACGTACAACAAAGAAGGCCATGACATCATTAACCATTATACGTATGCGATCTGCGGAGACGGCGACCTCATGGAAGGCATCTCTTCGGAAGCGGCTTCCCTGGCAGGCCATCTTCAGCTCGGCAAGCTGGTCGTTCTCTATGACTCCAATGATATTTCGCTCGACGGCAAGCTGAACCTGGCCTTCTCCGAGAATGTGGCCAAGCGTTTTGAAGCTTACGGCTGGCAGGTGCTGCGCGTGGAAGACGGCAACGATCTTCCGGCCATCGGCCGCGCCATTGAAGAAGCGCAGAAAGAGACCGGTAAGCCGACCCTGATCGAAGTCAAGACAATCATCGGCTACGGCAGCCCCAACAAGCAGGGCATCGGCGGCCACGGCGGTACGCACGGATCCCCGCTGGGATCGGCGGAAGCGAAGCTGACCAAGGAATTCTACAAGTGGGTCTATGAAGAAGATTTCTACGTGCCGGATGAAGTGCGTGCCCGCTTTGCCGAAGTGAAAGAGAAGGGCATTGCAGCGAACAAGAAATGGGACGAGAAATTTGCGGCTTACCAGAAGGCCTATCCGGAGCTTGCCGCGCAGCTGACCACGGTGCTGAACGGCGATCTGGCAGAAGGCTGGGATGCCAAGCTCCCGACTTACAGCACGGAAGACAAAGCGGTCTCGACCCGCGTCGCTTCGGGCAACGCGCTGAACGGCCTGGCCGGAGGCGTTCCGCAGCTGTTCGGCGGTTCCGCCGACCTGGAGAGCTCCACCATGACCCATCTGAAGGGTCTGCCTGCGTTCACGCCGGAGTCGTACGACGGCCGCAATATTTATTTCGGCGTCCGGGAATTCGGCATGGCTGCCGCGATGAACGGCATCGCTCTGCATACCGGTCTGAAAGTATTCGGCGGCACCTTCTTCGTGTTCACCGACTACCTGCGTCCGGCCGTCCGTCTGGCGGCGCTCATGAAGCTGCCGGTGACGTATGTGCTGACGCATGACAGCATTGCGGTCGGCGAAGACGGTCCGACCCATGAACCGATCGAACAGCTTGCTTCGCTGCGCATCATTCCGGGTCTGACGGTTATCCGCCCGGCAGATGGCAATGAAACATCGGCAGCTTGGGCGTATGCCATGGAGAACAAGTCCGGCCCGGTTGCACTGGTTCTGACCCGTCAGAACCTGCCGATCCTGGAAGGGACTACGAAGAACGTGCGCGAGAACATCAAGCGCGGCGGATATGTCGTCTCCGATGCGAAGGACGGCAAGCCGCAGGCCCAGATTATCGCGACCGGTTCGGAAGTGCAGCTTGCCGTGAAGGCGCAGGCCGCTCTGGCCGAAGAAGGAATTCAGGTCCGCGTCATCAGCTTGCCGAGCTGGGAGCTGTTCCAGCAGCAGGATAAGGCGTACCGCGATTCCGTTCTTCTTCCGGACGTCAAGGCCCGCCTGGCTGTGGAAATGGCCCAGACCTTCGGCTGGGAGCGCTACGTCGGCGACCAGGGCGATATCCTCGGCATCACCACGTTCGGCGCTTCGGCTCCGGGCGACACGGTTATCAAGGAATACGGGTTCACGGTAGAGAATGTAGTCAGCCGCGTCAAAGCGCTGCTGTAAGCTTATATTCGAAGAATAAGGGAGCTGGGGACAATGGGACAATTCGAGCAGGCAACCGTTCAGAAGAAAGCGAACATTTATTATGACGGCAAGGTTACGAGCCGTACTGTTACTCTGCAGGATGGCCTCAAGGTGACGCTGGGCATCATGCTTCCCGGAGTCTATGAATTCGGAACGGAAGGACCGGAGACGATGGAAATTCTGTCCGGCGAGTTGAAGGTACGTCTTCCCGGCGCCGAAGTCTGGCAGGAGATCAAGGGCCCCGAAACCTTCCACGTTCCGGGCAACTCCAAATTCGCGCTGGAGGTCTTCACCGTTACCGATTATTGCTGCTCTTACCCGGACAAGCTGTAACGCTTCCCCGGACTCCGCGAGATTTGAACCCAAGCGTACCGGCTGCCGCCGGTACGCTTTTTTATAGTCCGCTGCGGCAATTCGCTGAAGCAATCCGCTGCAGCCGAAAGCCGCCCCCTTCCCGCTCCGCTTCAAAAAAACCGCCCGCGCAGAGTGCGCGGACGGTCCGGTTTTGCTGGTCATTCTTCCCGGCCTGTTCCTGCCGGCCTATTCGCCGATCCGGCGGCCCAGCCAGGCTTCATACACCTTGACGACCGAGGAGAGGTCGTCTTCGCCGAAGCCGCCGTTATAGCCGGCCTGGAACAGGCTCTTGGCGAGCTCCAGCGCCGGCGTCGGAACGCCGCCGGCATCGCTGAGCGCGGAAGCGAGCTTCAGATCCTTGAGCATAAGACCCAGCGAGAACTGGTTGCTGAAGTCGCCGTCGATAATTTTGCGGCCCTTCAGTTCGGCCTGCTTGCTGCCCGCGGAGCCGTTCTTCACCAGCTCCAGGAACTTGTCCGCCGGTACCCCGGACTGGACGGCGATTGAGAAGCCTTCCGCCAACGCCACGTTATGGATGCCGACCATGGCGTTGTGCGCCAGCTTGGCCGCCGCTCCGCTGCCGTTGTCGCCCATATGCAGCAGCAGCCGGCCCATCGTGTCGAAGAGATCGCGGCTCTGCTCAATGGCATCGGCGCTGCCGCCGACCATGAAGACCAGCGTGCCTTCAACGGCGGCCGGCTTGCTTCCGGTTACCGGCGCATCGAGGAAGGACGCGCCTTTCTCTTCCACCGCGGCGGCGATCTCCTTGACGAGGCCGGGAGAAATGGTGCTGGAGTCGATGACGATCATCCCCGGACGGAGCGCGGCGAGCACGCCGTCTTCCCCGTAGAAGACCTCGCGGATGGAAACGTCGTTGCTGATCATGGTAATCAGCGTGTCCTGGCCTTCCGCCGCCGCGCGGGGCGTAGAGGCGGTGGCTGCGCCCTCGCTTGCCAGCGGCTCGCACTTGGCGGCCGTGCGGTTATACACGGTTACCGGGAATCCGGCGCGCAGCAGGTTGGAAGCCATCGGGGCTCCCATGGTGCCAAGGCCAATAAATCCAATACGTTTCATGAAATGCTAACACTCCTTTCGGCCTAATGGGTTCTATTTTATCACGCGGCAGCGGGGGAGTGAACAAGTGAACAAAGGAAGGGGCATCTGCCGCAGTGACCGGCGCCCTTGTCAGTGATGGCAAATTAAAGTATCCTATTAGAAAGTTGCGACCATCCGTGTCCAAATGAAAGAACTAACAGGAGGGACCCATTTCAATGTCCAAGAAAGCCGTATTCGATTATAGCAAAGCCCTATCCTTCGTCAGCCAGCATGAAGTCGACTATTTCGCCGCACCGATCAAGCTGGCTCACGAGCAGCTCCACAGCAAGAGCGGAGCGGGCTCCGATTACACGGGCTGGATCGATCTTCCGCATGCATACGACAAGGAAGAATTCGCCCGCATTCAGCAAGCGGCGAAGAAGATTCAGAACGATTCCGAAGTGCTGATCGTGATCGGCATCGGCGGTTCCTACCTCGGCGCCCGCGCCGCGATCGAAGCGCTTACGAACTCCTTCTACAACAACATGGAGAAGGGCAAACGCGGCACGCCGGAAGTTTATTTTGCCGGCAATAACATCAGTTCGACCTACATGACTCACCTGCTTCAGCTTATTGAAGGCAAAGACTTCTCCATCAACGTGATTTCCAAGTCGGGAACGACAACCGAGCCGGCTATCGCCTTCCGGATCTTCCGCGCCGCGCTGGAGAAGAAATACGGAAGAGATGAAGCCCGCAAGCGTATCTATGCCACGACCGACAAGGCCAAGGGCGCGCTCAAGACGCTGGCCAATGAAGAAGGCTACGAGTCCTTCGTCATTCCGGACGACGTCGGCGGACGCTACTCCGTTCTGACGGCCGTAGGCCTGCTGCCGATCGCCGTTGCCGGCATCGACATCGAAGAGATGATGAAGGGCGCAGCCGCTGCTGCCGACGATTTCAACAATCCGGACGTAGCGACGAACCAGGCTTACCAGTATGCAGCCGTCCGCAACGCGCTGTATCGCAAGGGCAAGACCACGGAGATCCTCGTCAACTACGAGCCATCCCTGCACTATGTCTCCGAATGGTGGAAGCAGCTCTTCGGCGAGAGCGAAGGCAAGGATTACAAAGGCATCTACCCGGCATCGGTTGATTTCTCGACGGACCTGCATTCCATGGGCCAATTCATCCAGGAAGGCAACCGCAACATTTTTGAGACCGTCATCCAGGTGGAGAACGTGCGTGAACACATCACCATCGAGAGCGATCCGGACGATCTGGACGGATTGAACTTCCTGGCCGGACAGACCGTGGACTTCGTCAACAAGAAGGCTTTCCAGGGCACGCTTCTGGCCCATACCGACGGACAGGTTCCGAACCTGGTGGTTACGATTCCGGATCAGACGCCTTACAGCTTCGGCTACCTGGTGTACTTCTTTGAAATTGCCTGCGGCGTCAGCGGCTACCTGCTCGGCGTCAACCCGTTCGATCAACCGGGTGTGGAAGCCTACAAGAAGAACATGTTCGCGCTGCTCGGCAAGCCGGGCTATGAGAAGGAGAAAGCCGAACTGGAAGCTCGTCTGACCGAATAGCACCGGAAGTATCACAAGCATCACAAGCAACCTATTATTCATCCACTGGAGAGGAGCAGTCCCACAGAGGCGGTATACGCCCGGACTGCTCCTTCCGGTATCTTGAATGAAGAAGCCAAATAAGGAATGAACGCATATGCTGCAGCAGTATCGAACGGTGCGCGCCCCGGGTTCCAAGGAAGTCATCATCCGCAAATCGCGCTTTATCGGCCATGTTATGCCGGTGGAGAGCGAAGAGGAAGCGGTGCGGTTCATCGAAGACATCAAGAAGAAGCATTGGGATGCGACTCATAACTGCTCCGCCTATGTCATTGGGGAGCGGGACGAAATTCAGAAGGCGTCCGACGACGGGGAGCCAAGCGGAACGGCCGGCAAGCCGATTCTGGAGGTTATCCGGAACCAGGGCGTCAAGAATGCGGCAATCGTCGTGACCCGGTATTTCGGCGGAATTCTGCTGGGAGCAGGCGGATTGATCCGGGCTTATACCGATGGCGCCGTTCTGGCGCTGGAGGCGGGCGAGGTGATTACGCGTGTGCTTCGGCGGGAGATATTCGTCGAGCTGGAATACACCTGGCTGGGCAAGGTCGAGAACGAACTTCGAGGACGCGGCGTCAAGACCGGCAATACCGAATTTAGCGATAAAGTCAGACTGTTGTGCCTGCCGGAGGAGGGGGAGAAGGGCAATTTCACCGCCTGGATGACGGATCTGACGCAGGGGCAAGCCGTAATTACGGAAGGCAGGAGGCTTTATTTTAACGAAGGGGAATAGATAAAATGGCGAGAAGAGCAGTGGAACAGGAGTTGTCGCGGGAGCGGATTCTGGAAGCAGCCAGGCATCTGTTCATCACGAAGGGCTACCGGGCGATCTCCATGCGCAGTATCGGTCAGCATCTGGGGTACAGTCACGGATCGCTCTATTATCACTTTAAAGAGAAGGCCGAGCTGTTCTATGCCATTGTGGTGGAGGATTTCAATTATGTCGCCGAGCTTCTCGGCAGGGCGATGGATCACCCTCCCGAACCGGGCATGACCAAGGTGGAGCAGCTCGTGCTGGAATTTATCCGATTCGGACTCGACCATCCGTATCAGTACGAAATCATGTTCATGATCCGGGACGAAGAACTGCTGGCCTATTGTCGCAACGAACAGGGACGATGTTTCGACTTGTTCGCGGATATCGTGCGTCAGCATATGAAGGAAGAAGGCCATGTCGCAGGCGACTGGCAGAATATCCCGAGGACGCTGTTTCTCTCCGCTCATGGTTTTATATCCTACTATATTCAAGACAAGGTGCGGTTTGAAGACGTGGAGGCATTGGCGCGCATGCATGTTAAGGTGTTGTGCCGCAGTTTGTGACGGACGGGGCTTTGCTGCGCGCCGGTGCTTTAGGACTGTGAATCGGTGACGAAATGCTTCTCTGCTATGCAAAAGCTCTCAATCCGTTTCCATGCCTGCCCGGCGCAGGCAGAGTTAGCCCTCCATAATCTTGAGATGATACTGCCGGCGCCGCGGGCCGTCGAATTCGCAGAAGTAGATGCCCTGCCAGCGGCCGAGCAGCAGCTCGCCTTCATGGATAATGATAGTCTGGGAAGTCCCGGCTGTGATCGATTTCAAATGGGAAGCGGTATTGCCCTCCGCATGCCGGTATTTCGGATGCTCCCAAGGATAGACTTCATCCATACGCATCAGCACATCATGTTTCACGTCGGGGTCGGCATTCTCGTTGATCGCGATGCCGGCCGTCGTATGCGGGCAGTAGACGAGCAGCAGTCCCTGCTGGACGCCGTTCTTCCGGACATAGGACAGGCAGTCGCGGGTGATGTCCCGCATTTCGTCGCGCTTGCTTGTTGAAATTTCAACCGTATACAGCATAAGCTTATTCTCCTCTCCATAACTTCGTAACGGGCCGCATCTACCCCATTATACCCGCTGCAGCCCGAACCTTACACAATTTGCTCGTAAAACCAATTGACGCTGAGCTTCTTCCTTGGTAAAGTAAGAATACATATAAAACCAAGTATATTAATAGGAATAATAATCGGTCTCTTGGCGGCATGCCTGGCGAACCGACCGGTCAACCGGAGGCGGGGAGGTATCTGTGTTTGAATTCGCTGCTTAGACACAAGGGTTGGACCCGGGGATTCCGGACAACCGTACTGCTCTATTTCGTACTGCTGATCGTCTGTCCCATTCTGGGTGTTTATTACAATGCATTCACCGGAGGGCTGGAAGGCTTCTGGGAGAGTGTCTCCGATCCCATCGCGTGGAAGGCCGTTCTGCTGACACTAAGGCTGGCGCTGATCGCGACTCTGATTAATGTTCTGCTGGGGACCATGATCGCCTGGGTGCTGATCCGCTACCGGTTCCCGGGCAGGGCGCTGCTCAACAGTCTGGTGGATCTCCCGTTCGCGCTTCCGACCGCCGTCGGCGGACTCATGATTCTGCTGCTGCTCGGACCCGGAAGTCTTGCAGGAGAGATCGCGGAAGCGCTCGGCCTGGAAATCGTCTTTCATCAGCCGGCCATTGTAATCGCAATGGTATTCGTGACCTTTCCCTTCGTTATCCGCGCGGTACAGCCGCTTCTGGAGGAACTGGATGCTTCCGAAGAGGAAGCCGCCTATACGATGGGAGCCGGGCGCCCGCGGGTGTTCGGGCAGATTATCCTGCCTTCCATGATGCCGGGGATGATTAGCGGAGGCATGCTGGCCTTCTCCCGTGCCTTGGCGGAATTCGGCGCCGTTGTGCTCGTGGCGGGCAATATTCCCGGCCGGACGCTCGTCTCCTCGGTGTTCATCTACGGCGAGGTGGAGAGCGACAATCCGGCCGGAGCGGCTGCGGTCTCGGTCATTCTGCTGACGCTCTCGTTCCTGATTCTCTGGCTCATTCACGTGGTGCAGATGAGGGGGAGACGGGCATGAGAAGACTGTGGATCGGACTGACCTACGCCGTATTCCTGCTGCTGATTGTGGCTCCTCTGGCTAAAATGACGTCCGGCGCCTTCGCTGACGGCTTCTCTGGGTTCTGGTCGGCGCTGACCCGCCCCGAAGCGCTGCACGCGCTGATGATGACGCTGCTTGTCGTTCTGGTCGTGACGGCGCTGAATACGATATTCGGCATCATGACCGCCCTGTATCTCGTTCGGGCCGCCTGGCTGCCGAAACGGCTGAAGGGCATTCTGAACAGCGTAGTGGATCTGCCCTACGCGGTCTCGCCGGTCATCGGCGGCCTGATGATCGTGCTGCTGCTGGGCCCGGACAGTCCGGCCGGCGCCTGGCTGGCCGGGATCGGGGTCGATATTGTGTATGCTTTTCCGGGCATGGTCATTGCGACCCTGTTCGTGACCTTCCCGCTCATGGTGCGGGAGGTGATGCCGGTGCTGCAGGAGATCGGCGCCCAGCAGGAAGAGGCGGCTTCAACGCTCGGAGCCTACGGCTGGACCACCTTCTGGAAGGTGACCTGGCCGTCGATCCAGTGGGCGGTGCTCTACGGCGTTATTCTGACCGTCGCCCGGTCGCTCGGCGAATTCGGGGCGGTGCTCGTCGTCTCCGGCAATATCATGAACAAGACCCAGACGGCGACGACGCTGGTCTACCAGGATGTCGAGAATTTCAATGTGACCGCCGCGGGAGGGCTGGCGCTGGTGCTGGCGGCCTTCTCCGTAGGGCTGCTGCTGCTGATGGAATGGAGCAAGAAGAGAAAGGAAGTGCGCTGATATGCATGTGGAAGTGCGGGGACTGAACAAGCATTTTGGGGATTTTCATGCGGTGAAGGATGTCAGCTTCGGAATCGAGAAAGGGCATTTGATCGGTCTGCTGGGTCCGAGCGGCGGCGGCAAAACCTCCATTCTGCGCATGCTCGCCGGGCTGGAGTCGCCGGATGCCGGCGAGATCGTATTCCACGGCCGGAAGGTGAACGATTTGCCGCCGCAGGAGCGGGGCATCGGATTCGTGTTCCAGAACTACGCGCTGTTCAAGCATATGACCGTCTACGAGAATATCGCGTTCGGACTGCGGGTGAAGAAGGCGAACAAGAACGTCATCCGCGAGCGGGTCATGGAACTTGTCGAGCTGACAGGGCTCAAGGGTTTTGAAAAACGCTACCCGCATCAGCTCTCCGGCGGCCAGCGCCAGCGCGTCGCCTTTGCCCGGGCGCTGGCTCCCGAGCCGCAGCTGCTGCTGCTGGATGAGCCGTTCGCGGCCATCGACGCCAAGATCCGGCAGGAGCTGCGTTCCTGGCTCCGCGAGCTGATCGAGCGGGTCGGCATCACTTCCATCTTCGTCACCCACGACCAGGACGAGGCCATCGAGGTCGCGGACGAGATTATGATTATCAATCAGGGACGGCTGGAGCAGAAAGGCACGCCTTGGGACATCTACAAAGAGCCGAAGACGCCGTTCGTGGCGACCTTCATCGGCGAATCGACGCTGATTGAAGACGCGTCCGAGCTGAAGGGCTTCGGAGGCACAGGGTCCGGGGCGCCGGCCAAAGCCCTGATCCGGCCGGAATATATCGAAGTCGGCGAGCCGCACGAGTTCCGGGTAATATCGGCGACCGAGCGGGGCGTCGTGAAGCATCTGCATTTTCGGGGAAGCGAATGGCTGTTGGAGATCGAGGTCAAGGGCCACAAGCTGGTCACTTACCGTTCGCTGGAGAAAGAGACGCTGCATCCGGGGCAGGAGATCTCGGTGCTGGTTCACCGGGCCTATATGTTCAATGACGAGAAGAGCTGGATTCAGGAGAACGGCTTGAAGGAAGATCCGATGCCGGTATATATTTAGGCCGGGGAATGAGGGTAGACATGAAGGGATTCTGGAGGAGCAGACGACTGCACATAGGAATAAGCCTTCTGCTGCTGGCGCTGGCAGCTTCGGGCTGCGGGGGAGGAAGCAATGCGGCCCCCGGTCCGGAAGGGAAGCCTGCGGGGGACCTAACGCTGGTCATCGGCGCCTACAGCGTCGTAAGGGACGCGATGGAAGAGATTTTGCCGGCTTTTGCCTCGAAATGGAAGGAAGAGACCGGGCAGCGCATCGCATTTCAGGAATCATATGAAGCCTCGGGTACCCAGGCGCGGGCGATTGCCGGCGGTTTTGAGGCCGATGTGACGCTGCTGGCTATGGAGGGCGATGTCGACAAGCTGGTGAAGGCCGGACTGGTGAAGGACGACTGGCGGAGCCGCAGCGGGGTAAACGGGATGATTACGCGCTCGGTTGTGGCGCTGGGCACCCGCGAAGGCAATCCGAAGGGCATCCGGGACTTCGCCGATCTGGCGAAGCCGGGCGTAAAGGTGCTGTACCCGAATCCGAAGACGTCGGGCGGGGCCCAGTGGGATATCAACGCCATTTACGGGGCGGGACTGAAGGCTTCGGAGGCCAAGAGCGGAGTCAAGGACCCCGCGGCGGCAAAAGCTTTTCTGAAGAGCGTGCACGCCAACGTGGAATCCCTCGATAAAAGCGGCCGGGCCTCCATGGCGGCCTTCGAGTATGGGGTGGGCGACGTCATCGTCACCTATGAGAACGAGCTGCTGGCCCGCATCGCTCAAGGGGTGAAATATGAAGTCGTTATTCCCGACGATACGATTCTGATCGAGAATCCGGCTGCCGTTGTGGATCATTACGCGGAGGAACACGGCACCCGGAAGGCAGCCCAGGCGCTTGTGGATTTCCTGGCAACGCCGCAGGCGCAGGAGATCTTTGCGAAGCACGGCTTCCGTCCGGTGGAGAAGTCCGTCTATGAAGCCAACGCGGACCGTTATCCGGTACCGCCGGGATTGTTCGATATCTCCTACCTCGGCGGCTGGGACGAAGTCCGGAGCACCCTCTACTCCAAGCGCGGCGTCTGGTATCAGGTGCTGGCGGGAATATAGAAGAACGATCAAGAGGCTGCGCCTGAAGAGGGCGCGGCTCTTGGTGCTGTCCGGGCGTCGCCCGCACCCTTGGCCTTCCGGCTGAAAATACACTACAATAGACAGACAGCTTACCAACGGACAGGCAAAGGAGAGGCGTATGGACAGACTGGTATTTCTGGGAACAGGCGATGCGATGGGGACGCCGCGGGTGTACTGCGGCTGCGGGGTGTGCGAAGAGGCGAGAACCGGCGGGAAGAATGCGCGGCTGCGCTCGTCCGTGCTGGTGGAGAACGGCGAAGACTTCTTCGTCATCGACTGCGGGCCGGATTGGCGGCGGCAGATGGAAGCACGGGGCATCCGGCGGATGGATACGCTGCTGGTGACGCACGGGCATTTTGACCATATTGGCGGTCTTCCGGAATGGGCCGATGCCTGCCGCTGGCTCGGCGTGCGCGGGCAGCTCTATGCCCCGGCCGAGGTGATTCCGCTGATGCTGCGCCAATATCCGTGGCTGGGAAGCCATATCGACTTCCACGAAGCCGACGGAGGCTTCGAGCTTCAGGGCTGGCGGATTGCGGCCTGGCGCGTCTGCCACGGGAAGAACGGCTATTCCTATGCGTATCGGCTGGAAAAAGACGGATACGCCTGGGTCTACTGCCCCGATTCCATTTCGCTCGGGGAGGAAGAGACGCGGCGGATGCGGGACGCCGATCTGCTCGTGCTGGGCACAAGCTTTTACAAAGAAGAAGCCGAGCTGTCGACCCGCTCCGTCTATGATATGACCGAGGCGGCGGAGCTGCTGAAGGCGGTCCGGCCGGGACAGGCGGTATACACGCATATGTCCCACGATATTGATCTGAATAAGGAATACCCGCTTCCGATCGGCGTCACGCTGGCGACTGCGGGTCTGACGCTGAAGCTGGGCCGCCGTTAGGCGGCCCTTCTTCGTGGGCCTTTTCCCGTGCTCGGCCCCTCCGTTATCCGGCAATGTCGGCTCGGTAGGCGGACGTCAGGACTGCTCCTTGTCCAGCCACTGTGCGACATGCCGTCCCATCTCGGCGGTGGCCTGCTCCGCTTCGGGAATCAGCCAGGCATAGAGAGCGGATAGGCGGTCATGCTCGGCCCGGAGGGCGTCGATTTGCCGGTCGAGCCGTTCTTTTTTGCGCGCAATCAGCGCTTCAAAATCCTCCAGAGTCAGACTTCCGCCCGACAAGCTCAGCGCCTTGGCGATCTCCTTGAGACTGAACCCGTGAGCCTTGGCGTCCCGGATGAAGCCCAGCCGTATCTCCGTCTCCTCCCCGTACATCCGGTAGCCCGACTCCGAGCGGGCCGGGGCCGGAATCAGCCCGAGCTGCTCGTAATAGCGCAGCGTCTCGCTGTGCAGGCCCGTCCTCCGGGCCAATTCTCCGCGCGTATACCTCATAGCCATCCTCCTTTGCTGTCCATTATAATACAGGAATAGAAGACTCTTATGCGACAAAAGGAGGCTTGTCACGATGACCGTTCCAGCCGGTTCCGAAGCTTTTGACCCGAAATGGCTATCCTTCCCGGACAGCTTCGAGACGAATCGACTGCTGATTCGTGCTCCCCGTACGGGGGACGGCGCTGATCTATGCGCGGCGATCCGGGAGAGCCTGGAGGAGCTGCGCCCGTGGATGGCATTCGCGCAGACTGAACCCGACCCGAAGAGTTCCGAGAAAGTGACCCGTCTGGGGCGGGATGAATTCAAGCAGCGGACCGATCTGCCTCTGCGGCTCTACGATAGAGAGACCGGCGGCTTCGTAGGGTGCAGCGGATTGCACCGGATCGACTGGTCGCTGCGGCGGTTCGAGATCGGCTACTGGATCCGCACTTCCTGCGCGGGAATGGGATATATGACGGAAGCGGTCAACGGGATCGTGGATTGGGCGGTCGCCGAGCTGGGAGCGAACCGGCTGGAAATCCGGTGCAGCGGCCGGAACCGCCGCAGCGCCGCGGTCGCCGAGCGCTGCGGCTTCGTTCTCGAAGGCGTGCTGCGCCGCAATCAGAAGAGTCCTGCCGGCGGATGGGAGGACACCCGGATCTATGCGAAGGTGCGGGGCGCGGAGTTCGGGTAAGCCGGGTTCAGAGGCCTTGGAAACAAGAAGAGCCGCGTTCCTTTACGCATTCGGTGGAGAGAGGAGCGGCTTTTAACATCAACCCGTTAATCAATTGGAACGATTAAAGAGAATAAATGACTCTCGCTTCGAAGGAGAGGAACAAGCTGATTTAAGTGTTGGTTGTATAATTCCCAGGCCTGTTCCTTTTGCCAAGGCTTCGGCAATAACTGCTCCGGCAAGAAAGGGTCCTCCAGCAAAATTTCACCGAATCTCTCCCCGAGCTCCAACACCAGCAGCAGCACATTCCATGGCGATGGTTCCGCCGCCGGATTGGCAGCGGCAGCAGACCATTTATCGATTTGGGCGCTCGCCCACGCACTGAACAGCCCGTACTTCTCATTAACGGCTTGAACAGGCCAGATCTGTTCCGCTAAGTCTGCCGTGACCGGACCATGCTCCAGATCTAGGCTGCCCATACGAATCCATTTCTCCAGACCCGTCTGTCTCGCAACCTGCATCACAGATGCGCAACGGTTATAGGGACAAATGAACACGCCGTCGTACAAAAGACCGTAGCCGATTTGCACCAGCTCTCGCCGAAACGTATTTCGAAGAGATCGGAATTGTTCCGGGATCCGGAACATGACGACATGCCAGCGTCCGTCCCACTCGCTGTTCGAGCCGGAAATCTTGAGCTGGAGACTCTGGATGAAAGCGGTACCGGATTCTGTCAGCGTGTATCTTCGCTCCTCCGCGAGAATATACCCCTTTTGCTTCAGGGAGGACAGCGCGTTGCGAATCGTCTGCTCCGTCTTTCCGCGATCCTTGTAAATCTCGATCAGCTCGGCTGCCGTAATTACGTGACGATGCTGGATCATATACAAGATTTGCTTCTCCAATGAGATCATCCCAACACCTCAATCGCGGTTGTGTATTTCTAATTATAACCAGGCCATCCGACACTGACAATCAAGGAGAAGCGGGATAGAAATATTTTATAATAAAAATATTGACCAACGCACTATATGATGTTATGTTCGGAATACAAAACCATCATATCCAATTTTAGTTATATAGGGGTGAGAGAGGATAGATGGTTAGCACTTGAATCGAGTGCCTATCCGTCATGGATTCGCAGAGGAACCCGGATTGTGCAGTCCATTGAGTACTGGAGGGACTATGAGAAAAATACTGAGCTTGTATTTCCTGATTATGTTCATCATCGGCACAGACACCTTTCTGACTTCGCCTCTGCTGCCTACGCTGAGACATGAGTTCAATATCAGCGTTGAGGCATCGGGTTGGCTGGTGGGCGCCTACGCGCTCGGATTCGCCCTGTTTGCTCTCATTGCAGGGCCCCTGTCGGACGGCTTGAACCGAAAGAAGGTTATGCTGTTCGGCATTCTTGGATTCTCCGTATCCACATTTCTGTGCGGTGTAGCCAACGGGTTCTGGACGATGGTCCTGCTCCGGGAGTTGGCGGGGGTGTTCGCCGCCTTCACATCGCCGCAAGTCTGGGCCACCATTCCGATCCTTGTTCCGCCGCAAAAAATTATGCGTTCTATGGGGATTGCGACAGCCGGTCTGGCGGTGTCGCAAACCTTGGGAGTGCCGATCGGCACCTATTTGGCTGTCCAGTCCTGGAAGATGCCGTTCTTAATTATCGGAGCTTGTGCGTTCCTGCTGTTCCTCCTGATTATATGGATCGTCCCCGACTTCAAACCGGCGATTTCCGGCAAGCAGCCTTCGATTGTCGGACGATACGGCACCTTGCTGGGGGAGGGAAAAGCAAAAAAGTCCTTCCTGGCCTATTTTGTATTCCAGTCCGGCAACTTCGCTGTGTTCAGTTTCCTGGGAACGTGGCTGGCCGACAAGTTCGACCTCACTGTCTCGGAGATTGGGAACGTGCTGATTTTCATGGGACTCGGCAACATTATCGGCAGCTTTTTCGGCAGCAATGTGGTAGCTAAGCTTGGCAAGCGCAACACGCTGCTGTACGGCATCGCAATTATGGGGATTTTGTATCTTCTGCTTAATACCACGACTTCCCCCGCGCTCGTTAAAGTCTCCTACTTCTTCTTGTATATTATCGCAGGGACAATTTTCCCTATCATGATGGCGCTCCTGCAGACGCTCTCGACAACGGCGAGAGGAACGATCGCCGCTCTGTCCAATGCGACCATGTATGCGGCAACGACCTTTGGTACTTACATCGCGGGGATTCTCTATGCACAGTGGAATGGATTTGTGGGGGTTACGCTCTTCGCTGCGGTATGTTATGCGCTGTCCATTTGGTTATGGATGAGAAGTGGAGTGGCGCAAGCTTCTGAAGCGGCAGCGCAAGGGCCTGCTGCGGTATCGGCGGCCATAGCTTCGCAACCGTCTGGTCGGCATTTGTTCCGCCGTACCAAGAGCTAATACCAAAGAAGGGCAGACCGGCTAACGGCGAAGGCCCGGAATGCACAGCAAGCCCCCGCTTCCTTAGTGGAGACGGGGGCTTGCTGTATGGGTACGCTGGTGCGCATTGCTTCCGGGATGCGCTCCGCCTGGATGGCGAGTGGTTCGAGGCAGAACGCCGTTCCAAAAGGCTGGCCGCTGCGGCCTACGCTTCCTGCGCGCCGAGAATGAACTTGTCGATGACCGCTTTGACGCCGTCTTCGTTGTTGCTGAGGGTGATATAGTCGGCGATCTCCTTCAGCGCGGGAATGGCGTTGCCCATGGCGACGCCGAGACCGGCCGTCTCCAGCATTTCGTGGTCGTTCCAGGAGTCGCCTACGGCAATGGTCTCGGACACGTCGCAGCCGAAGTAATCGGCCAGGAATTCCAGCGCCAAGCCTTTTGTACCCTCGCGGTGCATGATCTCCAGGAAGTTCGGCTTCGATTTGGTAATATGCACGTTGTCTCCGAGCAGCTCGCGCAGCTTCGGCGCCAGCTCATCCAGGAACGCCGGATCGTCGATAATAAGCAGCTTCGGCGTCTGGTGGTCCACCAGCTTGTGCCAGTCCGGCTCAATGTAATACTTCGTCCGGTTCAGCGCGGCATAGTCGATCAGCTTCTGATTCTCCTCGCGGGAGTAGAGCTTGTCGTCGATGTAGGTCTGAAGATGAAGGTCATGCTCGATGCAGTATTCAAAAAGCCGATGCACCGCCTCCTGCGGCACATAACGCTCATACAGCACCTTCTCGTCCATCAGGTTCTTGACCAGTGCGCCCTGGTAGGTAATGATCGGCACATTCAGCCCGGTCTGGCGGGCGACGGCCTGGGCGGAGGCGTAGGCGCGTCCCGTAGCAAGGGTCACGACCACGCTTGCGTTCACCGCGGCTTCCAGCGCCGCCTGCGTAGCGGGAGTGACTTCCTTCTCGTCGTTGATGAGCGTGTCGTCGATGTCAATGGCAATCAATTTGTACATGGGATTATGTTCTCTCCTTTAAGATTCGGTAGGGCCGGCAGACAGGGGGCCGCCTGCGGCCGGTGCGGCTTGATAAGCGGAGGGCGGAAGTGCTTCATCCTCGGCGATAATGTCCCTGGCGGCGTCTTCGGCGTCAATGCCTCCGGCGGCGTTCTCTCCGCCGCCGGGACCGAGCTCGGCCAGGAGCATGCCTGCAAGAATGCAGGCACATCCCAGAATTCCGGCGGGGCCCAGCGTCTCGCCCCCGAACAGCACGCCGGTGATCGCGGCGAACACCGGCTCGGTGGAATAGATGATGGCGACCCGGGCAGGCGTGGTATAGCGCTGGCAGGCGGTCTGAATCCAGAAGGCGAAGGCGCTGGTCGGTCCGATGGAGACGAGCAGCGCGATCAGCACTTCGGGACGCCGGGCCCACTCGCCGGCGCCGCCGAAGGCTGCCGGACCGTCGTGAAGCAGCGAAGCGGCCAGGCTGAGGAGGCCGACCACGGCCATCTGCAGAATCGCCAGCGGCAGCGCCGGATGCCGGGGCGCATAGAAGCCGGTAAGCACAATCTGAAGCGCGAAGCTGACGGCGCCCAGCAGCACCAGGCCGTCGCCCTTGTTCAGCGAGAAGGCCGAACCCGCGAAAGCGATCAGGTAGAGGCCGGCCGCTGCCAGCGCCGCGCTGATCCAGGTGTAGCGGGAGACCTTCGTCCGCGCCAGAAGGAGCGACAGAAAGGGCACCAGCACGACGGACAGGCCGGTAATAAACCCGGTATTGGATGTCGTCGTATACAGCAGGCCGACGGTCTGGAAGGCATAGCCCAGAAACAGCGTCCCGCCCAGGAGCAGGGCATGCAGCGCCATCCGGGGAGTGACGGAACGCCACTGTTCCCGGTAAAGCAGCGCCGTAATCAGGGCAAGCAGCAGCGCCGCGCCCAGGAACCGGATACTGTTGAAGGCCAGCGGCGGCAGGACCCGAACTGCGGCCTGCACCATCAGGAAGGTGCAGCCCCACATCATCGCCACCAGCAGAAGGCCAAGGTCCGCCCAGCGGGAGCGGTTCACGGCAGTTCATCCTTTCTGCAGGCAAGTTGACCAAATTGTATCTTATATCCGGGGGAACGACAAGCAATCGGACGGCTGGACAAAAATCCTACGGCTTGCTATACTGCGATAGCCGCACACTTGTTCCTATTGTTGAACTGCCAAGAAAGGAGTGATCGCCCATGATGGGACGCTCCCATCTCGTGATCGGAACCGGCGTCACTCTGTCGCTCATGGAACTGGCCGGTTACCGGATCACCATTCCGGCCATCGCCGTGGCGGCGGTCAGCTCCGTACTGCCCGATATTGATGAGCCGAATTCGATGCTGGTACGGGGGGCGCTGCCGCCCTGGCTCATCCGCGTGCTCCAGCTTGTCCTGCTGGCCGCCGGAATTGGCCTCTACTGGCAGGGCGGCCTGGAATGGCCCTGGAATCTGACGCTGTCGCTGCTGGTCGCCAGCGTGGCGTTCCTGCCGGGCCGGCGGCTGCGCCAGCTTGCGATGCTGCTGGCTGCGCTGGGTCTGATGGCTTTTGCCGAACGTTTCGATCCCTGGAACTATGTCATCGGCGGTGTGCTGGTTCTCGCCACACTGGTTCCGCACCGGGGGCTGACCCATACGTTCTATGCCACCGGAGCGTGGGCGCTGCTGCTCTATGCGGCGGGCGGCGGGCTTGCCGCAGGCAGCGGCCTGCCGGAACTGCGCCTCGGCGCCGATCCGCGGCATCTCTGGATCGCCGGCGGCCTGTCTTATCTGCTGCATCTGCTGGCGGATGCCATGACCCAGCGGGGGATTACCCCGCTGCCGCCCCTTCCGCTGAAGCTGCGGCTGAAGCTGATGAGCACCGGCACCAAGCAGGGAAGCGCGGTCGAGAAGGTCTGCGTGCTGCTGACGGCAGCTCTGGCGATGTATGCGTTTGTGCTGCCAAGGTAGAGGCGGCCAGGCGGCCGGGAGAATCCCGGCCGTTTTTGTGTTCGCCGCGTGCCGGTTCTATAATGGAAGAGCATTCCATCCTTCTACCAGAAAGAGGTGCTCCTGCTATGGCAGAACTTATCGTAACGACGCGTCAAGGCCGCCTGGAAGGACAGGCGGCGAACGGCGTCCGTTCCTGGAAAGGCATTCCCTACGCAGCGCCTCCCGTGGGACCGCTTCGCTTCCGGGCTCCCGCGCCGCCCGGCGGCTGGGAAGGAATCCGCAGCGCCGCGGCATACGGGCCCTCCTGCCCGCAGCCGGCCGGCGGAATCGGAGAGGTTGGGGACATGTCCGAGGACTGTCTTTATTTGAATATCTGGGCGCCCGGTCTGCCGGAGCCGGAGCCGGAGCGGGAGCCGCTGCCGGTTATGGTCTGGATTCATGGCGGCGCTTTCGAGACAGGCTCGGGAAGTCTTCCCTTCTATAACGGAGAACAGATGGCCCGGAAGGGACGGGTGGTTGTGGTTACAATGAATTACCGTCTGGGTCCGTTCGGCTTCTCCGACTGGAGCGCCTTCGGGGTGCCGGATGCGGCAGCCAATGTCGGCCTGCTGGACCAGATCGCCGCCCTCGAGTGGGTTCAGCGCGAAATTGCCGCCTTCGGCGGCGATCCGGCGCGCGTGACGGTATTCGGGGAGTCCGCGGGCGCAATGAGCATTGCCGCGCTGATGGCTATGCCTGCCGCCCGGGGGCTGTTCAGCCGGGCGATCCTGCAGAGCGGCGCTTCCCAGGCTGCGGCGCCCCGGCAGGCGCAGCGGTCTGCGGCCGGTCTGCTCTCCGAGCTGGGCCTTAGCGCAGGTCAGGCGCACAAGCTGCGGGAACTGCCGGCCGGAGAACTGGTTGCCGCCATGAGCCGGATGAAGCAATCGCTCGGCGGGATGATGCTCCCGTTCCAGCCGGTGCTGGACCCGGCGTCGCTGCCGGTATCGCCGGCCGCCGCGGCCGAGCAGGGAGCTGCGGCGAAGATTCCGCTGCTGATCGGAACGAACCGGGACGAGGGCGGCATGTTCTTCCGCCCGGATTCGCCGCCGATGCCCGAGGCGGCGCTCGGCTACGCCCTGTCGGTCATGACGGGGATGACGGATGCGGCCAGGCTCGTTCCGCTGTACCCGAAGGACGGGCGGGGGCAGGCCCGGATGATGACCGAGCTGTACTTCTGGCGCGGCGCCGTGCAGTTCGCCTCCGCCCAGAGCGCCCATGCGCCGGTCTGGATGTACCGGTTCGACTGGACGGACGACAGCCATCCGCTGCTTCGGCAGGCCATTCACGCTGCGGAAATCCCGTTCGTCTGGGGGACGCTCTCCCTGCTGGAAGCCTACGGGGTCAAGCTGCCGCCGGACGCTTGGGAGCTGGCCGCGAAGATGCAGGAGGCCTGGACAGCATTCGCGCACGGCCGGCCGCCGCTTCAGGATTGGCCGGCTTATGATCCGAAGCGGCGGGAGACGATGATCTTCGGCCGGCCGCCTGCCGTAGCGGCAGACCCCGACGGGGACCGGCGGGAGCTGCTGGGCCTGTAGCGTTTCTCTGCCGCCCGGCTCACCGCGCGGCTCCGTTCCACCTGAAGCAGCCCGAACCGGCTTGTCCGGTTCGGGCTGCTTCAGGTCGCGCAGATTCAGGAGAGCTGCACATAGAACGTCGTTCGTTCGCCGGGAATACTTCTGGCATAGATGCGGCCTTTGTGCTGCTCTACAATCGACTTGGCAATCGCGAGGCCGAGGCCGTGGCCGCCCTGTGCCCGGGACCGGGAGGTGTCCGTGCGGTAGAAGCGGTCGAAGATACGCTCCAGATGCTCGGGGGCGATACCTTCTCCCGTGTTGGATACGGTCAGCAGCGTCTCGCCCTGCTGCCGTTTCAGCGTCAAGGCTACCTTGCCGGATGGGCCGGAGTATTTGACGGCATTGTCGAGCAGAATCATCACCACCTGCTTGATCCCTTCACGGCTGCCCTCCACGGTAAGGCCGGGGGCGATGTCATAGTCCAGCAGGACATTCTGCTCGTAGATGACCGCCTCCATCGTCAGCATAATGTCCATCACGGCTTCGCTCAGATCAAAAGGCGCGTGGACTTCGCCGATCCGGGCATCGTCCATCCGAGTCAGGTAGAGCAGATCGCTTGTCAGCCGGGACATGCGTTCGGTCTCCGACTTGATGTACTGGAGCCATTTGGCCTGGGAACCGACCGTCTCATCCGGATTGGCAAGCAGCACTTCCGTATTGGTGTTGATGACGGCGAGCGGAGTCTTCAGCTCATGGGAGGCATCGGCAATGAACTGTTTCTGCTTGTCGAACGCTTCCCGCACAGGCTTGATGGACCGGTTGGCAAAGGTGCGGCTGACGAAGAACAGAATGACCAGCATGACGACGGCCACGATGCTGAACGTATAAATCATCTCGGTCAGAATGTCGCGGCGGGCGGTAATATCCAGGAAGACGAGCATATGACCTTGCGGCGTCGGCTGAATCTCGAAGGTCCAGCGGCTGCCGTCAAGCGTGAACTCGCCCGTGTTCCGGTTCTGCGCCACCGCCTTCTGAAGCGCGTCTTCGTAGAGCGTGTCGTCCACCGGGACCCGCGATTCCTTGGCGGTCACCTTCCAGTCGCTGTCGGTCAGCAGCATGAAGGAGACCGACCGCTCCGGCGGCGGCCCGCCGATTCCGTGCACGCCCCGCCCGCCCTGATGCAGCAGGCCTCCGTCTCCGGTTCCCGGCGAGACCGCATCAGCTGTCCCGGTCCCGCTTACCGGACTGTCTGCCGGCGGCACCTGGGTATCCGCAGGAGGCTCCTGGCCGCCGTTGATCCGGTCTGCCGGGAACTTCTCGTAGAATTCCACAATATTCTGCCGGTCCAGCGAAATATCGCCGCTGACATCCTGGTAGGTGATGAAATAGATGGCCGCAAAGGCCAGCAGCATGGTCAGAGAAATCGTGACCAGATTGACAATCAGAAAGCGATTTCGGAGTTTTTTGAACATCAGGCATTCCCCTCAAGCACATAACCGACGCCGCGGATAGTCGAGATCCGGGTCTCCGACCCGAGAAACGTCAGTTTTTTGCGCAGAAAAGAGACATAGACCTCCACATTGTTATGTTCGGCCTCCGAATCAAATCCCCAGAGCTTCTCGATAATCTGCTCCTTGGACGTCACGGCCTGCCGCCGGGTGATGAGCAGTTCCAGCAGTTCGCTCTCTTTCAGCCCGAGCTTCATCTCCTTGCCGTTCACGGCCAGCCGCAGACTGGTGGTGTTCAGCTCCAGATCGCCGAATTTCAGCGCGTCGTCCGGCAGCACTTCGCCCCTGCGGCGCAGCACCGCCCGGATCCGGGCCAGCAGCTCTTCCGAGGAGAACGGCTTGGCAATATAATCGTCCGCGCCGTGGTCCAGCCCTGTCACCATATCGTGAATTTCGCCTTTGGCCGTCAGAAAAATGACCGGCGTCGCCATTCCCTGGCTCCGCAGCGCTTTCAGCAAGCCGATCCCGTCCAGCTCGGGCATCATAATATCCAGCAGCAGCAGGTCATAGATGCCGCTCAGCGCGTAATCCAGCCCGCTTCGGCCGTCGTGGACGGCGTCCACGGAGTAGTTGTGCTTCTTCAGAATCTGGGTTACGGCCTCGGCCAGGTGCTGCTCGTCTTCCACAATCAATATTCGCATGGGGCGATCCCCTTTCCCTATGGTTCAGCGGTACAGGGATCATTATAGCAGGATAAGCTTTAATGAACCTTAAGGGGGCTCTTCAGGCCGGGCCCGTTTCTTTCAGGAACCGATAGCTCTCGATCCGGCTGCGGTCCTTCGCGCGGTTGGAGAAGTATTCGATACGTCCGCCGTGAAGCCAGACATCGTCGGCAAGACCCGGAATCTCGTCGGGATAGAGCACGTCTGCGCTGTTGTTAATCAGAAAGCGCATATTCCTCCAGACGGCTGGCGTCGTGAACGAATAATGATAGCTGGACGAAGCGGAGGCAGAGCGGTTCATGGCGAGGGCGGTGACTCTTTTGACCGAGCGTCCGGTCGACGGCTGCCCCAGAAACGTAACGATATAGACATCGCTGTAATTGATCTGCTCCCGAATCGTCAAGTTCTTGTCGGTGGAGTAATAATAGACCTTGTAGCCGCTGACGGTGTCGCCGCTCCGGTATCGTTTCGAACGGTGGACATAGGTGTATTCCGATGCCGCAAGCGGCAGATTGCCGTTGTCGTCGCCGCGCTCCAGTTGATGGGTGACTCTGGCATGGAAGACCGGATACCAGCCGGCAGGCGTAATCTGCGAAATGATGCCTGCGAATCCGACCTCTGCGATTCCGTCGATACCGGCGTACAGGTAGGCGGCTTCCCCCTGATCGTAGGCCTCGGCTATCGGATAGCCGGGGAAGGTGAGCGAATCCGCTACGAGTCCGTTATAGATCGTGGAACCGCTTGCCGGAGTCTGCAGCCGGTGATAAGCGCCCGTCTGCCTGCCGCTGCTGCTGCCCTGACTGCCGAGGGAGGTTGTCCGGAACGCCGAGTCAACAGCAGCCTCCCGGCTGCCTGCGGCCGGCTGCTTCTCGATCTCTGCCCGAATGTCGCCGTGCTTGGAGCTGGTTGCTTCCAGAAGAGCGCCGTCTGCGCCGATTGTAAGACGAAAGACTTCTCCGTTCCTTAATGGTTCGATCTTCTGCTTCGTGTCCGGCTTCACCCTGCCATTGGACAACATCCGGTTGAGACCGGAGTCAAAATCAGAACCGTTAAGACCCGCGATGCCGACCGATTGCCGGGGCACGCCGCCGTCAAGCATAAGCTCCGTTAGAATGGCATCCCGAAGGCTGCTGTCGAGCCCTGCACGGGAAGCGGGCGCCGCATCCGCTGAAGAGCCAGGAACAGCGGTCAGAAGCAGAAACAGGGATAATACAATCGTGGTTCTCATGTACATCTAACCATCCCCCAAGAGACAAGATATCCGAACGATGGCCAATCCTATCCTATTTCAGTCTACGCACCCCACAGGGGGCGATCGGGAGAACGAAATCGCTCTCTGATGGTATAAGGAATTTCAATCCACGCACCCCATGCAGGGTGCGACGGAGACAAGGCGCATGGTAGTAGCTTCCCAGGCGCGATTTTAATCCACGTACCCCATGCAGGGTGCGACGATCAATGCAAGATTTTGCCCGTAGGGGGTGGGTCATTTCAATCCACGCATCCCATGCAGGGTGCGACTGGCTAGAATCGGATTCTTCACTGAATAATGGCCTGATTTCAATCCACGCACCCCATACAGGGTGCGACGCACTTCGGGCCAGACCTCACGGGCGTACCCGACATTTCAATCCACGCACCCCATACAGGGTGCGACGCGATGCGGTCAGCGTCCGTCGGCGGCGCCTCTGTAATTTCAATCCACGCACCCCATGCAGGGTGCGACGGTATCCCCTGGGCTTGCGTGGGATCTGGCTAACCATTTCAATCCACGCACCCCATGCAGGGTGCGACAGGAGCATAGATAACCTACCTTCGCGCCCACAAAAATTTCAATCCACGCACCCCATGCAGGGTGCGACATATTGGTATGTATGCGAACATGATGTCTGTACAATTTCAATCCACGCACCCCATGCAGGGTGCGACTGGCCGCCTCATCATGAGCGGCCCGGATAGCCGCCTATTTCAATCCACGCACCCCATGCAGGGTGCGACGACACAACGCATCCCGATTACAAGAGACGGGAAGCGATTTCAATCCACGCACCCCATGCAGGGTGCGACATCGCGGTCCGCTCTTCGCTGCTCTCCAGGCATGAATTTCAATCCACGCACCCCATGCAGGGTGCGACCTCTTTTCGGGGTTCGCTAATCGCTTGGTCATATAATTTCAATCCACGCACCCCATGCAGGGTGCGACTTGGAGCCGATTTAGCCGCAGCCTCCCATTTCGGATGATTTCAATCCACGCACCCCATGCAGGGTGCGACGCGCTCCGGCAGGCGTGGTCCGAGAGCCGTCGGCCATTTCAATCCACGCACCCCATGCAGGGTGCGACGCAGGTGGCCGTATACCTTTTGAATCATCGCCGTCATTTCAATCCACGCACCCCATGCAGGGTGCGACGTGGGGGACCTTTTAGGAAACCCCGATTGGGTGATTTCAATCCACGCACCCCATGCAGGGTGCGACTTCGACAATCCGTATCAACGTCCATCAGGTCAATGATTTCAATCCACGCACCCCATGCAGGGTGCGACTTCGGCCTCTGCGCAGCAACCGCTTATACGCTCGATTTCAATCCACGCACCCCATGCAGGGTGCGACTCAAAAGTTAACAATATGGTTAAAGTCCAATAAATTTCAATCCACGCACCCCATGCAGGGTGCGACGGTATCTGGCTGTCTTGTGGTTCCCGGCTTTTTCGATTTCAATCCACGCACCCCATGCAGGGTGCGACGCGCATCACATATACAGGAGCTGGACGGCGGAAGCCCATTTCAATCCACGCACCCCATGCAGGGTGCGACAGCGATAACTACCCTAAATCATCTCGGCGGGAGATGCCTTAGCGCACTTTCTCCTCTTCAGCATATCAAAAAAGCAACTGTTATGGATTGACATTTTCGAGAACGAGAGTAAATCGACGGGATTCGCCAAAATCCGAGGTGCGAAGGACCCGGGGATTTCATGGGAGCTTGGGGTTCGCACCAAGCGGCTCCTTCTAAGCGGCCGGCCAGGGTAACGTGGAAGGCCATTTAATATAGCGACAGGCTGGCGCTGTTCTGCCTGCCAGGAGGGCGGACAGCATGGAGAAGGGCTTGGAACTGGAGGAGCGGCAGCGTTCGCCTTTGTTTTTGAATTTCACCCGCTAACCCTTCCAATCCCCGAAATTCAAAAACAACAGCGACCGGAAGTCCAAGCACTCTCGGAGTGCACCGCGCCCTCCATCACGCCCTCCACCGCGCCCTCCGCTCAAGCACCCACAAACACTCGCCAAGCCCTGGCGCAGGCCCCAAGCCCGCGACGCGAAGCGTTTTTCCGAAATATACCCAACTGTCAGCGCCGTATTAAAAAAAGATAAACGCCATGTAAATCCATTTAAGATTCGTTAAAGGTTCGCCCGCTAACATACAGACATGGGCAAGAGACAAGGCAATCTCCCGAACCCGAAACAGAAAGGATCTGAACCCCATGGCGATTGAAGTCTTCAACCGATACGAGAACAAGTACGTGTTCGACCACGCGGCTTATCAGAAGCTCTACGGCGACCTGCTGGAGTACATGGAGCCGGATGCGTACAACAAGCAGCATGAGTTCTACTCGATCACGAATCTCTACTACGATACCGAGCATGACACTCTGATCCGCAACAGCCTGGCCAAGCCGAAGTACAAGGAGAAGCTCAGACTCCGCGCCTACGGCGTGCCGGACGGGGACAGCAAGGTCTACCTGGAGATTAAGAAAAAAGTGTTCGGCCTGGTCAACAAGCGCCGCACCTCCCTGAAGCTGAACGAAGCCTACGACTTCGTCCGCACCGGCATCGAGCCGGAGTACCGGGATGGCATGAACAAGCAGGTAATCGAAGAGCTGAAATACTTCCTCTCCCGCTATGAACTCCTGCCCAAAGTGTACCTGTCTTATGAACGCAAGGCGATGTTCTGCAAAGACAACCGGGATTTGCGGATCACCTTCGACACCAACATTCGCAGCCGGCGGTACGATCTGAAGCTGGAGAGCGGCCCCTACGGCGAGCTGCTGCTGCCGGAAGGCCAGTGGCTGATGGAAGTGAAGGCCGAGAAGACGATTCCGGTCTGGCTCGCCAACCTGCTCTCGGAGCACCGGCTGTACCGCACGAGCTTCTCCAAATACGGCAATGAATACAAAAAAATGCTGAAAGACAGCGCATCTGAAAGGGAGATTATGTTGTATGCTTGATTCCATTTTTAATACCACCGTAACGTCCGCCGAACTGACCTTCACCGACGCTCTGCTGACCCTGGCCGTTGCCTTGATCCTCGGAGCGGCCATCAGCCTGACCTATATGAGAACGACGCCGGGCAGCTTCACCCAGAGCTTCACGCTGACCATGGTGCTGCTGCCGGCCATTGTAGCCATTATCATTCTGCTCATCGGCAGCAACGTCGCCCGGGCGTTCAGTCTCGCCGGCGCCTTCTCGATCATCCGCTTCCGAAGCGCGCCCGGTGATCCGAAGGACATTGCTTTTGTCCTGTTCACCATGGCTTCGGGTCTGGCCTGCGGCGTCGGAGCGTTCGGATACGCGGTCCTGTTCACCGTCATCCTGTGCGCCGTGATGTTCCTGCTGAGCTACACCCGGTTTGGAGTCCGCAAGTCGGTGCAGAAGACGCTAAAGGTGACGATACCCGAGAACCTGGGGTATGAGGAAGCTTTTGCCGAGGTGTTCGCCCGATTCCAGGTGGATTATGAGCTCAAGAAGATCCGCACGACAGAGCTGGGCAGCCTGTACGAATTGGTCTACAGCGTCACATTGAATGAGAATACGAGCCAAAAAGAGTTCCTGGACGCCATCCGCACCCGGAACGGCAACCTGGATCTCTCGCTCACCATGGCTCCGACCATGACGGAATACTGAGAACAAGCATAGAGGGGATGAGAAGATATGAATAAATTTATTATAGGAAGCAAGGCGGGACTGGTTCTGCTGCTGGCAGCGGCCCTGACGGCCTGCGGTTCGGGCAGCAACAATGCCGCCGGTTCGGGCTCCCAAGCGATCTCCACGGCGGCGGCACTGGCCTCCGCTTCGAGCGGGGCGGCCAAGACGGCATCCGGCACAGCCTCCAAGATCACGGTCAGCGATGTCGTCAGCTTCAGCGAAGAGGATACCGATGCCGCCTGGAGCGCAGACACAGCGACAACGATTGCGCTGAGCGGCAGCGGAGCGACCGTCAGCGGCTCCGGGGCCGAAGTCTCCGGAAGTACCGTAACCATCAACGCGGCAGGCACCTATATCGTCAGCGGCAGTCTGGACAGCGGACAGATTGCGGTCAGCGCAGCCGATAAGGACAAGGTGCATCTAATCCTGAACGGCGCTTCCATTACGAACAAGAACAGCGCCCCGATCTATATTCAGCAAGCGGACAAGGTTACCCTGACGCTGGCGGAAGGCACGGAGAACACCTTGACCGACGGCGCCTCCTACATTCTGGCGGACGGTTCGGACGAACCGAGCGCAGCGCTGTTCAGCAAGGCGGATCTGACGATCAACGGTACGGGCGAACTGACGGTCAAGGCCAGCTACAACGACGGCATTGCGGGCAAGGACGATGTCAAAATCGTATCCGGCACGATCTCCGTGACGGCAAAGGATGACGGTATTGTCGGCAAGGACCTGGTGGCCGTCAAGGACGGAAGCATCTCGATTCAAGCCGGGGGCGACGGCATCAAATCGACCAATGACAAGGACGCGGACAAAGGACAGGTTGCCCTTGCTTCGGGCACCTTCGAGATTACGGCAGAGAAGGACGCGATCCAGAGCGAGACGCAGCTTGTCATCGACGGCGGGACGTATAAGCTGACAGCCGGTGGAGGCAGCGCGAACGCGCCGGCAAGGGCGCAGGAGGAAGGCTTCGGCGGCAAAGGCGGATTCCCGGGAGGCATGCCAAACGGCGAACTCCCGCAGGACGGTTCGATGCCGGCGCCTCCGGAGGGAGGCATGGGTCCCGGGCAAGACGGAGAGGCCATGTCCGGCGCTTCAGAGAAGGAATCCGCTGCGGGGGCGGACAAGACCACCGGCCAGGCGTCAACCGGCGAATCGGAAGAGACCGAGACGGCCAGCACGAAAGCTTTGAAATCCGGGGGCGATCTGAATATCAACGGCGGCACCTTCACCCTCGACTCCGCAGACGATGCCGTTCACAGCAACGGCAATGCGACGATCCGGGAAGGCAAGCTGGACATCGCTGCCGGCGACGACGGCATCCATGCCGACAATCTGGCAACGCTTGCGGGAGGAACCATCCGGGTCAGCAAGAGCTATGAAGCTATAGAAGGAGCCACCATTGACATTACCGGTGGAGATCTGGAGGTGAATGCTTCGGACGACGGCGTGAATGCCGGATCGCAGCTTAACATCAGCGGAGGGACACTGAAGGTCAACGCAGAAGGCGACGGTATGGATTCCAACGGTTCGGTGGCGATGAGCGGCGGTACCGTCATCGTGAACGGACCGACCGGAGACGGCAACGGATCGCTGGATTATGACCAGACCTTCAATATGACAGGCGGCTTCCTCGTGGCGGCGGGCAGCGCAGGCATGCTGCAGTCTGCATCGGACAGCTCCAGCCAGTATTCGATCGCCATGAGCTTCACCGAAACCCAGCAAGCCGGCCAGCTGGTTCATCTGGAGGATGCCGACGGCAATTCGGTCCTCACCTTCGCTCCGGCCAAGGCTTACCGCGCCGTAGTCATCAGTTCGCCGGAACTGAAGAAGGGCAGCTACACCCTGTATACCGGCGGAAGCGCGACAGGGACGGCGGTTGACGGCCTGTACCAGGACGGCACGTACAGCGGCGGAACCAAGGTGGTGGCGTTCGAAGTGACCGGCAGCGCTACCTGGGTCAATGAATCGGGAATTACAACGCCGAACCAGGGCTTTGGCGGAGGCGGAATGGGCCACGGCGGACGGCCGGGCAACCGTCAGGGCGGAATGACGCCTTCGGGGACTCAAGCGGCAGACAGCAGCAAACAGACACAGTAAGCAAATAAACCTTGTGAATGAAGACCTTCTAACCAAGACCAACCGGTCCGGGAATCCCCGGACCGGTTTTTTTTCGGAATTCGGCAGGTCTTTAGTCGCATTGTAAATTTTCATGAATTTTCATTCTCCATAAACTGCGGATAACTCCCTCGGGAGACGAGTCGAATTTAACCTTATGTAAAACGTTTGCCCTATGTAAAAAGGAAGGATTCGATACTTTGAAACGAAATGAATTGGTTGAAAATATAATTTAATCCCTTTTGACGACATGAAAAGTAAAAAAATATAAATCAATCATCATATTCGACAAAGTTCCCCTTACATTTTGGGGAACAGGTGGTAGTATTTTGAATTGTAATTCAGACAAACGTTTGCACAAATCCTTTGGGGAGAGGAAGATGTCGAGATGGAAGCAGCGACTAGCCGGCCGGAGACAGGTCGGCGGATGAGCGCGCTCGTCTGGAATGGCGACCGTCTGGAAGAGCAGGGGATGCCGGAGCCCGAGATCAAGAACCCGCACGAAGTGAAGGTCAGCATCAAGCTGTCGGGGATCTGCGGCACCGATCTGGCGGTGGTCGCCGGCAAGGAGCCGGGGGAAGCCGGCATTATTCGGGGACATGAAGCGGTAGGAATCGTAAGCGAGGTAGGCGAGGCGGTCCGGTCGCTTGCGCCCGGGGACCGGGTAGTCGTCGATCCCAACCAGAGCTGCGGACTTTGCCGGTTCTGCCGGTCAGGCAAAGTTCATCTGTGCATCGGCGAAGATAAAGCCGGCATGCCGATTGCCGGGCTGAACCGTCACGGAACGTTTGCCCCTTCGTTCGTTACGGAGGAGCGTTTCCTCCACCGTCTGAAGCCGGAGGTCAGCTGGGAAGCGGCCGTTCTGACAGAGCCGCTTGCCTGCGTGCTGCATCATTTCCGCGAAGCGGGCATCGGCGAGGGCGAGTCGGTGCTGATTCTCGGTTCGGGTCCGATGGGGCTTCTCTGCCAGTTCGCCGCCCGCCGCCTGGGCTGCTTCACGGTATCCACCGAGCTGCGCCAAGGCCGCCTCGCCGCAGCCCGGAGATATTCGGACTGCGCGCTGACACCGGAGGAGCTGACGGCAGAGCGGGTGCGGGAGCTGCTGGGCGACCGGGGCTTCGATACGGTAATCGACACGGTAGGGACGCAAATGGCGACGGCGGAACGCTGGGTGGACCGGGGCGGCACAATCGTGCCGATGGCGATCAACGGCGCCTACCGCTACCCGCTGTCGCCTACGATGTATGCGCAGCAGGCCATCCGGCTGATCGGTGCAGGCGAATACCTGAACACGTTCGGAGAAGCGCTGCGCCTTGTCGAAGAGGCGCCGGAGCTTGCAGGGCTGGTCAACCGCCGCTGCGCGCTCGGCGAGGCTCCTGCCGCGATAGCCGAACTGCTGGACGGAACGGCTTCTCCGGACGGAACGGAAGCGATCAAGACGGTATTTGCCTTCTCGTAAGACACGGAACCCATTTAAAGGAGGTTGCCGCATGGCTGGACAACACGCACGCGTCATGCGCATGCTGGAGTATTTCGCGAGCCGCCCCGCCGGGCAGGAAGAGCCGCTCTGGCTGCCGGAGTTATGGAATGAATGCGGATATGAAGACGTTCTGGAACGGAAGGAGGGAGAGATTCGGGTTGATCCGGCGGATTTCTTGCAGAAACATCTCCGTTATCTGCTGGAGCTGTCCCTGCAGCACGGTCCCGCCAGGGAGACCGATCTGGACAAGAGCATGATCTACTGCGCCCTGCCCCGCTATTCCGCCGCCTGGGATTATGACCACAGCGGGGGCATTCAATCCGGGACTTTTCTTCGCTTCATGATTCTGCTTCCTCTGCTGAAACGGATGGATGTGAATATCCTGTACCTGCTGCCGGTAACCCGGCCAAGCGATCTGAACCGCAAAGGGGATCTTGGTTCTCCCTATGCCGTCTACTCGCTCTATGAGCTGGACCCGAAGCTGCATGATCCGCTGCTCGACGAGATGAACGGCCTCACGCTGGATGAAGAGCTGGCTACGCTTGTAGAGGCCTGCCACCTGCTGGGGATGAAAGTGGTGTTCGACTTTATTCCGCGTGTCAGCGCCCGGGACAACAGCTTTCTTGCCGAGCACCCGGAATGGTTCTACTGGATCGATACCCGGGCGCTGGAAGGCTTTCGCCCGCCGGAGATTGAGGGTCTGGACTTCTTCACGGAGTGCACGCCGGACAAGCTGGAGACCGTCTATGCAAGCCCGGAGACCCGGCGGTTCCTGACCTTCTTCCGCAGACCGCCCCATGAGCTGAATCCGGATCTCTGGAACGAACTGAAAGAAAGGTCCCGCCTGACGGGTGAGCCGCTCCTGCGGCTGGCGGAAGCGGAGATGGGCGTTACAACGGCTCCCGCCCACTCGGACTGGATCAACGATGTGCAGCCGATCTGGACGGATGTCGCTTTTTTCCGGCTCTTTGAAGACCCTTCTCCCCTGGTGCTGCCGTATCTGAGCGAGGACCAAGCCCCGTATGCGCTGTTCGATACGATCAAATGCAATCTGTATCCCGGCAGCAAGCCGAACGAATCGCTGTGGGAAATGCTGACCGAAGCGGCCGCTTTTCAGATGCGGACCTACGGAATCGACGGATTCCGGATCGATATCGGGCATACGCTTCCGGTTCCGCTGCTTCAGGATATCTTCCGCACGATCCGCGGGCATGCCCCGGATGCGATTCTGATCAGCGAGGATCTGTTCAACCGCAACCACCGGGAAGCCGCGCGGACAGGCTATAACGTCATGCTGGGCAGCGGATGGAATGTCATGAGCGACATCCGGATTGAACGGCTGCGCGATTATGTGCAGGAGCTTCCCGAGCTTCAGCTTCATGTGTTCGCCTGCTCCGAGACGGCGGATACGCCGCGGATCACAAGCCGGGGCGGCAAGCCGCTCTCCCGGTTGATGACGGTATTCAATTATTTTCTGCCGAACGGGATTCCGTACCTGACGACCGGGATGGAAGTGTTCGAGGAGCAGCCCCTCAACTGCGGACTGGCGGACAACACGGACGGGGCGGATATTCCGCGCGCCTTCTTCAATACCATGAAGATCAACTGGCTGAGCCCGGCAACGCTGCTCCCCCTTCTGGAAGAGCTGGGACAGATCAAACGGCGCTACGTAAGCCTGCTGCAGCCCGCCAACTTCTACATGCCGGATGCGCAGGACCAGATTCTGATCTATTCCTATTACGCGGGAGACGAGCTGTTCTGCGCCTGCTTTAATCTGAATCCCGAGGAAGAGAGCATTCTGCGAACGCGCCGGATCGGCCCGGGACTCTCCCGAACCGAGCTGCTGCTGGAGAGCGATGCCGGCGAGCTGCGGACGGACGGGGACGGCGAAGAAATTTATGTGATGAGACCGTATCAGGCGGCGCTGCTGATGATCCGGCTGGTGCCCAAGATTAGAGAAGAGGGAGAGGAATCCATTGAACAGTTCCAAGAATACCGGCACGAAGCCGATCGTTGTCTGGCATGAATTTGACGGCAAAGGGGATACCTCGATCGAGGTGCTGGAGAGCATTTGCCGGGATTACTCGGCCGAGCGGGGGCTGTCCGTTGTTCCCGAGGTCATGAATATAACGGAGCTGGGCATCCGTCTGCGGGCGATCAGCGACGGCGGCCCGTCGCCGATGGCGGCGCTCGTTCCCGCCGATCTGGCCGGATACGGCGGCAGAGCCCAATATTCGCAGGTACCGGACTCCTTCTGGGAGCGGGCCGGAATTACCGATGACGAGGTGATCGCCTCGATGCGGCCTCACGGCTGCCAGTACGGGGTGCCGATTCTGCGCGGGAACCACCTGGTCCTCTATTTCAACCGGGAGATCTACCCGGAGGCGCCCGGTTCGTGGGAAGAGCTCACAGCCGCGGCAGAGGGACTCCGGGCCCGGGGAGTGGTTCCGCTGGGAGCAGACCTCAAGGACCCCTACTGCTTCATTCCGTTCCTGACGGCTTGCGGCGGCTGGCCGCTGAAGAACGGAGAGCCGGATTTGGCTTCCCCGGAAATGGCGAAGGCGCTGGAGCTGGTCCGCAGCGGCCTGGAGCAGGGGGTGGTGGAGAGTCTGCACGGTCCGACGGCGCTCCTGGACCGCTTCATCGCCGGGGAAGTCGGAGCAATCATCTGCGGCGAATGGATCTTCAACTATCTTCACCAGCACATGGAGAATCGGCTGGATGTTGCCTCGCTGCCTTCCATCGGCGGAAACCGGGCGCTCTCGATGACCTCCTCCATCGGGCTGGTCTTCCCGGGAGAGGCGCTGGCCTCGGAGCAGGGGGAGGAACTGCTGGAGCTGGCCGCTTATATGCTGAGCGAGGAGAAGCAGCGAGAATGGGCGACGCGCGTACAGCGTATTCCGGTCCATCCGGGCGTGCGGGCTGCCATGGAAGCCGAGGCGCCGCCGGTTCGCGCCCGGCTGATCCGGCAGATGGCGAATACGCGCAGCATGCCGGTGGAGCCGGTGATGGAGGCCGTCTGGGAGGCCATGAGAGAAGGCCTGCTGGGAATCGAAGAGCAGGAAGGGGTGGTGACGGCCCGGTTCATGCAGGAGCAAGCGGAAGGGAGACGGATTTCGGCGGCGGGGAACCGGGCACGCTGATGCCGGAGCGGTTCGGCGGCGAATAGACAAGGAAGAGATCAGGGGAGACCAGGGAACCAGAAGGGGAGAGGGATAATGAGAACGACAATATTCAGCCAAGTATCCATCGACGGCAAGATGACTCTGGGCGCGGGGCAATCCAGCAAGCCGCTGTTCAGTATGTTTGAACCGGAGGATGTGGAGTTCATTCACCGTTTTCGCGGGCAGGTTGACGGCATTATGGTCGGCAAAAATACGATTGTAACGGACAATCCGATGCTGACGAACCGTTACGAAGACAACCGCAATCCGCTGCGGATTATCCCGACCACCAGCCTGAACCTGTCGATGGACAGCCACGTGCTGTCCGACGGCGGACGGACGCTTATTGTCACCACCGAGCAGGGGCGGGATGAGGAGAAGATCGCGCAGCTGAAGGAACGGAATAAGGAAGTCATCGTCTGCGGGCAGGAGAAGGTCGATTTTGTAGAGCTGTTCCGGCGGCTGGAGTCGGAGTATGGGGTGCACAGTCTGATGATTGAGGGCGGCGGATTCCTGAACTGGAATGTGTTCGATCTGGATCTTGTCGATGAGATCATTCTGATGCAGCTTCCCGTCATTATCGGGGGAGGAACCAACATTACGCTCGTGGACGGCAAGGGATACAGTGACCTGGACTCGGCCAAGCGGTTCAGCGTAGCCGAGGTGCTCCCCAAGAAGAATTACACATTGCTGCACTATCGCAAAGCAGTCTAGCCGGGGGGAATGGAAATCAATGAAAGAGGCAAGGACGGATTTTTACCGGGATATCTATAAAATCGCCATACCGGTGACGCTGCAAAGTCTGATCATGGCGATTCTGACGCTGACCGACCAATTGATGGTCGGCCAGCTCGGAGATGTGGCGATCGCCTCGGTCGGCATCTCGAACAAAATTTATGCCGTGGTATCCGTGTCGCTGGCGGGTCTGGCAACCGGGGTCTCAATTTATGCCGCCCAGTTCTGGGGCAAAGGGGACAAGAAGAGCATCTCGGGACTGCTTGGGCTCGGACTGATGATCGGCCTGGGACTGTCTCTGCTGTTCACGGTACCGATTCACCTGTTCCCGGAAGCGGGCTTCCGCCTGTTCACTACAGACGAAGCGCTCGTGACGGAAGGGGCAGTGTTCCTGGGCATCGTCTCGCTCAGTTACATACCGGCGATGCTGACTATGATCTATTCGTCCATTCTGCGGGCTACCGGGTATGTGAAGCTGCCTTTGTTCGCCAGCACCGGCGCGGTCATCGTGAACGTCGTTCTGAATTACGGCCTGATCTTCGGCCACTTCGGCTTCCCGGAGCTGGGACTGAAGGGTTCGGCCGTCGCCACACTGATTGCCCGGCTGCTGGAATGCGGGTTCATCATCGGGGCTTCCTTCTGGCTGCGTCTGCCGGGAACGACCGATGTCCGGGGCTGGTTCACCGCTTCGGGCCCGTTCATCCGCCGTTTTCTCGGCACGACCTATCCGATCGTACTCAACGAGCTGATCTGGGTACTCGGCGAAACGGTCTATGCCGTCATTTACAGCCGGATGGGGACGGCGGAGATTACCGCCATGACCATTACGTATCCGCTGCAGGGCTTGAGCATCGGTCTCCTGTCCGGTCTGTCGAGCGCGGCCGGCATTATCATCGGCAACAAGCTCGGAGCCGATGAGCCGGACACGGCGCTGGATTATTCCAAGCGGTTCATCCGGCTCGGCATATCCGTCTCCATTGCGACGGGCGTGCTGATCGCCGTGCTGTCGCCGCTCTATGTCTCGCTCTTCAAAGTATCGGACGAGGCGCATACGCTCGGCATCCGTCTGGTCTGGGTGTTCGCCTTCTTCCTGTGGGTGAAGGTGTCGAATATGATCCTTGCCGGCGGCATTCTGAACAGCGGCGGAGACAGCCGCTTCGTGTTCGCGATGGAGTCCGCCGCCACCTGGCTGATTGGCGTTCCGTCCGGACTGTTGATGTCGCTGGTCTGGAAGCAGCCGATCTTCTGGGTCTATATGGTCCTGTCGGTGGAAGAGCTGGTCCGCTTCTTTATCGGGCTGGCGCGCATCTACTCGCGCAAATGGATGAAGAATCTGGTTGCCGACGTCTCGGCTTAACGGGAATATGTCCGTTAAGCGGAGACTGTGAAGGAATACGTGAATTCAGGCGCCGGCCGCCTCTAACACAAACAGCCCGCTCCCGTCGATGGCGACATCGACCGGGGCGGGCTGTCTGTGCTGCTTGTGCGATGGCGGAAGAAGGCGGTTCCTATTCCTCCAGGAAAATCAAACCGATAAAGTCCTCCGGCTCCACCCGGCCGAAGTAATGCTTCAGGTCGAGCGCGGACAACGCTTCGCGCACTTCCGCCTCTTCATAGCGCTTGCCGCGCAGCGCGTTCTCGACGTCCTCCACATCGCCGACGCCGAAGAAGTCGCCGTAGATTTTGATCTCCTCGATCCGGGCGTCCTTGATCTCCATTCGGATATCGACAATGCCGCCGGCGAACTTGCGGGCATGCTTCACATTGCTCTTCGGCGATTGTCCGTAGTTCCAGTCCCAGTTCCGGTAGCGTTCCTGCGAAATCTCGTTGATCTTCGCCCAGTCGGCGTCGCCGAGCTTGTACTGCGGCACTTCCTCCGGCTCCATGCCGAAGATGGAGCGCAGCAGTCCCGAGCGGAACTCTTCAATCGTCATTTCGGGATTGCCGAGCAGGTCCTTGATGTTGGCGACCCGGCTCCGTACCGACTTCGTGCTCTTGGATTTGAACTTCTCCGGGTTCGCGTTGAGCGAAGCCTGGACATCGTCCAGGTTGAGGTCGAACATGAGGGTGCCGTGGCTGAACATCCGGCCCCGCGTCGAGAACTGGGCATTGCCGGAGATCTTCTGTTCGCCGACCTGGAGATCGTTGCGGCCGCTCAGCTCGGCGTTGACGCCCATGCTGCGCAGGTAATCAATGACCGGCTGGGTGAACTTCAGGAAGTTGTGGAACGACTCGCCGTCGTCCTTGGTAATGAAGCTGAAATTGAGGTTCCCCAGATCGTGATAGACCGCTCCGCCCCCGGAGAGACGGCGAACGACCTTGATGTTGTGCTCCTTGACATATTCCTGGTTGATCTCTTCAATCGTATTCTGGTGCTTGCCGATGATGATGGACGGAGCGTTGATGTAGAAGAGCAGATAGCTGTCGTCCATGGGAAGATGCTTCAGGGCGTATTCCTCGATGGCGAGGTTGATGGACGCGTCCGTAATGCCCGCGTTGTCGATGAACAGCATGGATATTCCTCCATTATGTAACGAATTGATGTACGGTTATAATTGTAACCGAAAAGGCAATTCGGCACAAAAGCCCGGATGCGCCAAGGCCGGGAAGATGCCGTTGTCCCGCAACCGGGCGAAATGCCCGGCTGACGCAAGGGTACGGCACCGGACCGCGCCCGCCGGAAATCGGGCCGGCCGCGGTTCTGTCGCCAACGCCGCATTCATGGCAAGATAAGGATCAGAAACAGGAGGCATTTCATGTTCAACGATTTCGAGCTGTCGGCAGACCGTCCGGTCTATCAGCAGATCAAGGATTATATCAGAGGGCTTATTCTCCAGGGAGCGCTGCGCGGAGGGGAGCGGCTCCCGGCCACCCGGGAGCTGGCCGGACTGCTCGGGGTCAGCCGGGGCTCGGTCATCGCTGCCTTCGAGGCGCTGGAGGACGACGGCTTCGCCTATACGGTCAAGGGCCAAGGCACCTATGTGGCGCTTGATCTCGCAGACCGGGCAAATGACCGCGGCGAAGCGGCCTGGACGACCGACTGGAGCGGACGGCTGAGCCGGTACGCAGTCAGCGCCCGCGAGCTTGATCTCATGAAGCGCGGCATCCGGGCGGGCAAAGAGGTCATTTCGTTCACCAGCATCGCCCCCGACGAGCGGCTGTTCGGGATGAATGAAGTGAAGCGCGCCTTTCTCGACCGGATGGCGCTGGAAGGCGAAGTGCTGCTGAATTACGGCTATGCCAAAGGGTACCGGCCGCTGATCCGGTATTTGCTCGGCTATATGGCCCGCAAGGGCGTGGATACCGCCAATCAGGATCTGCTGATTACAAGCGGCTTCACGGAAGGGTTCGACATCGTGCTGTCGGCGATTGACCGCAAGGAAGGCGCCATTCTGTGCGAGAATCCCACGCATCATACGGCGATCAAGAACATGAAGCTGCACGGCTTCGACATCGAGGGCATTCCGATGGAGGACGACGGGTTATCGCTGGAAGCGCTGGAGGAGACGCTGGCGCGCCGAAGATTCGACTGCGCTTATCTTGTGCCGTCTTACCATAATCCCACGGGAATCGTCATGTCTTCGCACAAGCGGACCGAGGCGATGCGGCTGCTTGGACGGCACGGAGTGCCGGTCATCGAGGACGGCTTCAACGAGGAGCTGCGCTACTCCGGCGCGCATGTGGCGCCGCTGGCGGCGGTGGCGGGAAGCGGCAACGGCGTGGTGTACATCGGCAGCTTCTCCAAAATCCTTTTCCCCGGCATCCGGGTCGGCTGGGTGCTTGGAGACCGCGCGCTGATCGACACGCTGGAGAGCGTCAAGCGCGCCCGCAGCATTCATACCTCGACGCTGGACCAGTCGCTGCTCTATCAGTATCTGGCCACAGGCAATCTGGATAAATATCTGCGCAAGGCAAGAGCCGAATACCGGCGCAAATACGAGTGGACCTTGGACTGCTGCCGGGAGTTCATTCCGTACAGCCGGCTTACCGGCGACGGGGGGCTGCATCTGTTCCTGACTTTTCCGGATGGCTTCGGGACGCGGAAGCTGCTGGAGGCGACGCTGGCCCGGGGCGTGATCTTCACGCCGGGCGACCAGTTCTTCACGGACGGCGGGGGCGGCAACACGCTCCGGCTCGGCTTCTCCCGGGTGGACGATGAGCGGATCAGGGAAGGCATACGGATTATCGGAGAGGAAGCGGCCCGCCTGCTTGGCGGGACTTAGAGCAGCGGAACGGACGCTCCGCAGGGAGACGGACGCATGGACGAACGCATTCACTAACGCATTCACTAACGCATACAGGGAGAGGATCAGGATGAGAGTTGGCGTCATTATGGGCGGAGTGTCGGGAGAGCGGGAGGTCTCGCTGAAGACGGGGGCGGAAATGCTGGCAGCGCTGGACCCGCGCCGGTACGAGGCCGTGCCGGTCGTCATTGACCGCAAGGAGGAACTCGCGGAGAAGGTGAAGGGACTGGATGCGGCGTTGCTGGCGCTGCACGGCGCTTTTGGCGAGGACGGCACGGTGCAGGGGGCGCTGGAAGCGCTGGGGATTCCGTATACCGGCTGCGGCGTGCTGCCGAGCGCGCTCTGCATGGACAAAGACCTGTCCAAGACGCTGCTCCGCGCCGCCGGCGTGCCGACGCCCGATTGGGTGGTGTGGAGACGTCCCGGCGACGTCCGGGAAGAGTCGGTTCAGGAGCTTGGCGGGTATCCCGTCGTCGTCAAGCCGGTCTCGGGCGGCTCCAGCATCGGCACCTTCATTGTCCGGGGAGCGGAGGAACTTCGCGCAGCGGCGGCGGAAGCGTTCGCCTGCGGCGGACCGGTGATGGCGGAGCGCTGGATCAAGGGCGAGGAGATCACCTGCTCCGTCCTGGACGGCCGGCTGCTGCCGGTGATCGCCATCCGGCCGAAGTCGTCGGACTGGTTCGATTACCGGGCGAAGTATGAAGCGGGAGGGGCGGAGGAGCTGGCCGTGGAACTGCCGGAGCCCCTGGCCGGAAGCGTCGAGCGGACAGCGCTCGCCTGCTGGAAGACGCTGCGCTGTTCGGTCTACGGACGCATCGACATGATGATTGCCGGGGACGGAACGCCTTATGTGCTGGAGCTGAACACCCTGCCGGGCATGACCAAAGCCAGCCTGCTGCCCAAGAGCGCGGCGGCTGCGGGCATCCCCTTCCCGGAACTGCTGAACCGTATTCTTGACCTGTCGCTGGCAGAGAGAGGGGGACAGACCCATGCGGAGCCGATTGGACAACAATGAGGCCGCCCGTGCCGAAGGCGGCGTGATCTCCGGGCACACCCGGACGGCGGCGGACCCCGCAGACTCGGTCCGCCTCGCCAAGCGGGTCCGGGACCTTCCGCCCTCGGGCATCCGGGCGTTCTTCGAGGCCGGCTCGGGGAAGGATGTCGTCTCGCTCGGCGTTGGCGAGCCCGCGTTCCCGATGCCGGAGCCGGTGCGGAAGGCGGTCTGCGAATCGCTGGCCCGCGGCGAGACCGCCTATACGTCCAATGCCGGAATGCCGGAGCTTCGCGGCGAAATTGCCTCTTATCTGCGCCGCGGCTTCGGACTGGATTACGAACCGGGCAGCGAGCTGCTGGTAACGGTTGGCAGCAGCGAAGCGCTGGACCTGGCGCTGCGCTCGCTGCTGGAGCCGGGCGATGAAGTCGTCGTTCCCTCCCCCGGCTATGTCGCCTACGCCCCGCTGATCGAACTGGCCGGCGGAGTTGCCGTAGAAGCTTCCGGCTCGGCGGCGGATGGCTTCAAGCTGACGGAAGCGGCATTGGAGGCGGCTATTGGCCCGCGGACGCGGGCGATTCTGCTCAATTATCCAAGTAATCCGACCGGAGCAATCATGCGAGCCGAGGACCTGATGCCGATTGCCCGGCTGGTGCAGCGGCACGGTCTGGCGGTGCTCTCCGACGAGGTGTATGCCGAGCTGACCTATGAAGGGCGGCATGTCAGCATCGCTTCGCTGCCGGGAATGAAGGAGCGCACCGTGGTCGTCAGCGGCTTCTCCAAGGCATTCGCCATGACCGGCTGGCGGATCGGGTACGCCTGCGGTCCCCGGACGCTCATCGCCGCCATGCTGAAGGTGCACCAGTACACGGCGATGTGCGCGCCGACGACCGGGCAGGTTGCGGCGCTTGCCAGCCTCCGCCTGGGGCTGGAAGCGAAGGAGGCGATGCGGGAAGAGCTGGCCCGGCGGCGGACGTTCTTCGTCGAGGGGCTGCGGCGCATCGGGCTGCCGTGCCGGATGCCGGAAGGCGCCTTCTATGCCTTCCCGTCGATTGCCAGCACGGGGCTGACGTCGGCGGAATTCGCCCGCCGGCTGATGGAAGAGGGCGGCGTCGCGGCCGTTCCGGGCAGCGTATTCGGGGAAGGCGGCGAAGGCCATATCCGCTGTTCGTACGCCGCATCGCCGGAACAGCTGGCCGAAGCCCTGCGGCGGATGGAGCAGTTTCTGAGCCGTCTGCGGGAGGAACGAAAGGCAGAGACCAAGCAGACGGAGAGACGCCCGAGAGGTGCGGCGGAACGCGCCGCCTCCGGCTCCGCCGGCGGCCGTCCGCTTGTGATCTGAAGGCGCGCAAGGGAAGAGCTGCGCAGAAAGGCATGACACAAAAAGGATATCCCGTCAGAGCCGGTAACCGGTCTGGCGGGATATCCTTTTTGGCTTTGTGTAAACCGGCAACTCTGTGCCTTAAATCTTGAACTGCCGGACCGCTTCCTGAAGATGAAGCGCCTGTTCGTAGAGCTGGCTAACCGTCTGGGCGTTCGCCAGAAGCTCGCTGTTCTGCTGCTTGTAGGTCTCTTCCAGCATTTCCGAGCCTTCGAGGGAGTTGGACGTAATCTTGGCGGTCTCCTCTACGGAGGCGGTCACCTCCTCGGTCCCGGCGGAAATCTCCTGCGTCGCGGCGGATACGGACTGGATGCTGTGCGTCACGCTCTCCGTCAGGACTGCCAGATTGCCGAACGCTTCGCTGGCCGTCTTCGTCATATTTACGCCTTCGAGAATTCGCTCATTCGTCTGCATGACCTCCTCGACCGATTGCTGCATGCCGGATTGAAGACCGAAGAGGAACTCGCGGATCTTCTCCGTCGCTGAGCTGGACAATTCGGACAGCTTGCGGACTTCGCCGGCCACGACGGCGAAGCCGCGTCCATGCTCACCGGCGCGGGCCGCTTCGATCGAGGCGTTCAGCGACAGCATTTGAATCTGCTTGCCGATCTCGGCGATGCTCTGGACGATCTCGCCGATATGCTCGGAGCTCTGGTTCATGTGGCGGAACTGTTCCAGCGAGCGCTGGGACGCTTCGGCGAGCTGCTGCATCTGTTGCAGCGCATTCCGGGCCATTTCGTTGCCGCTGTTCGCTTCCTCTGCGGCGCGTCCGACCTGCTCGGTGACTTCGCCCGCCGCCGAAGCGATATGCTGGATGCCGTGGCTGATCTCTTCCATCGCCCGGGCGTTGTCGGCGGCGGCTTCGGCGATCGCCTGGCTGCCGAACCCGATCTCGGTCACGCAGGCTGCGGAGAGCTGGGCCATTTCCTTCAATCCGTCAACCCGCTGCTTCAAATCATTGGAGCTGCTCATGACGGTATCGGCCGTCTCCAGCACCTGGCCGATCGTCATCCGCAGACGGCTGGTCATATCGTCGAAGCTCTGGGCCAGACGGGAGATTTCATCATGGCCTTTGACTGGAATCGAGACCGTGAAGTCCCCTTCCGCCACACGGTTGCTAAATTCGGCCAGCTGGCGGATCGGCTTGGTGATCCGGCGGCTGATCAGGTAGCCGGCGGCCATGCTGAGGGCGAGCGCAATGAGGGTCGTGCCGATGCTGGTCCAGAGAATCCGGTTCATTTTATCCTTGACGAAATCCAGATCCGAACTCACGCCGAGGACAAGTCCCGTGCCCGGTATGCCAACAAAAGCGGTCTTATGTATGCCATGGCTGTCCGTGTACATGTCGCTGACCGAAGGCTTGCCGCCTGCGGCTTCCGCCAGAGCGGCCGAGATCGGGAAGCTCTCCTTGGCCTTATAGGCCGATTCCTGGTCCCCGGTGACGACAACCGGCTTGCCGTTCTGATAATCAATGAGGAGGATCGTCTCGGCGTCATGCGTCTTGGCCTGTTCCTGAAAGTAGAATTTCAAATTGGTCTTTGATTGGTCGTTGCCGACCGCCTGCTGGGCATTCGTGGTGTTCAAGCTTTTGAGAACATCCTGGGAAGCGATTTTCAGTGTTCTGTCGATCTGGGGAAGGACGTTGTCCTCGATCGTGTTGATCGAGATTTGGTAGAAGCTGATGCTCAGAGTGAGGGAGGTCAGGAGCAAGGCTACAAAGAGCAGAAACATAATCCTCCGTCCAACCGATCGCGTAATCATCCGAAACATGGGATTTCTCTCCTTTGGGAGCCGCCCTGCCGGGGGCCGCGAGAGGCAGTATCCAAGCCGCGGTGAAGGCGGAGAAACGAGGCTTGCGAACTAGAATCAGGGACCCGGCGGACAGGCAATACGGCCGATATGTATACTATTTCCTTCGGAGGGAGGCTGAAAAAAATGAAGAGTTTCGCGAAATTTTCAGAATTAATTCAGGACTTTTTGACCACTTTCTGTAACATAAAACGAATCTTCCATTAAAAAGAGATGGCCCTCGGGGTCCGCTTGTGATAAAGTGATACTGTTTTGCAGAATTGCCGCGGTTCGAAACCATCCCGCGTAACCAAAACTAGGAGGCTATTTGTGATGTTCAATTTGTTGTGGGGCGTCCTGTTCGTCGTCGTCCACTTCGGCCTGTTCCTGCTCTGCTACCGGCTGTTCGGTAAGAAGGGACTGTATGCCTGGGTGGGGGTCGCGACCGTTATCGCCAATATTCAGGTCGTCAAGACCATCGAGATGCCGCTGGGCATCGTGATGACACTGGGCAATACCATGTACGTTACGCTCTACATGACCAGTGATCTGCTGAATGAAAAATACGGCCGCGCCGAAGCGCGCCGCGCGGTCTGGTTCGGGTTCTTCACGCTGCTCATGACCACCGTGATTATGCAGATGGCTCTCGTCTTCGAGCCGCAGGGCGAGCAGATTGCGCTTGACGCGCAGGAATCGCTGAAGGCGATCTTCGGGCTTATGCCCCGTCTTGCGCTGGGCAGCCTTCTGGCCTATTTCATCAGCCAGTTCCTCGACGTTCGGCTGTACACGTGGATTCGCGGTTATTTCGGCTCCTACCGCCAGATGTGGATTCGCTCCAACGGGAGCACGATGATCAGTTCTTTTGTAGATACGCTGATCTTCTGCACCATCGCATTCGCGGGGCTCTACAGCATGGAGGTATGGATCGAAATTCTGCTGACGACGTATGTCGTCAAGTTCCTGCTCACGGCAGCGGGTACGCCGGTGCTGTACCTGGCCCGAAGCTTCCGGTTCCCGGAGGAGGAGACCTCTGCGGCGCCGGACAAGCGGTCTGACGCGGCTGCTTCGCCGATGGAACGATCCGTACAGAGCAGCGGCCGGGATTAAATAGATACGGGGTTAACCCAAAAAAGCAGCCACCTCGCAGGTGGCTGCTTTTTTGGGGTTGCTTGGCTTGCAGGAAGGGGACTTCCGGCTGCTGTCAGCCCAGCGTCAGCGCAGTCAGTTCCTTCGGGAAGGAAGTCAGCGTTACGCCGCGTCCGTTCTCGATGAAGACTTCGTCTTCGATCCGGACGCCGCCTATGCCCGGCACATAGATGCCCGGCTCGACGGTGAACACGTTGCCTTCGCCGATCCGGTCTTCGTTCATGCCGTGCAGCGACGGGTACTCGTGGGTATCCATGCCGAGCCCGTGCCCGACGCGGTGCATGAAGTACGGGCCGTATCCGGCTTCCTCGATGACCTGCCGCGCTGCCCGGTCCACGGAACCGTAGGCGGCTCCCGCCAGGGATGCCGCGATCCCGGCTTCATTGGCCGCCAGAACGGCGCCGTAGATGTCTCTCAGCTTGCCGTCAATCTCGCCGACCGCGAACGTTCGGGTAATGTCGGAAGCGTAGCCTTCGGCGAATACGCCGAGGTCGAACATCAGCAGATCGCCGGGCTGGATAACCCGGCTTCCCGGTACACCGTGCGGCAGCGCCGTATTGGGACCGGACAGCACCATCGTGTCGAAGGAAGGACCTTCCGCGCCGAGCTTCTTCATCAGATATTCCAGCTCGGCGACCAGATCGACCTCGGTTGTGCCGGGCGCAAGCTTGGCGAGGCCGCCGCGCAGCACCTCCTCGACCAGTTCCGCCGCGCGGCGCATCCGGCTGACCTCCTCCGGCGTCTTGACGGCGCGCATCGCCCGAAGAGCGGGTCCGATGTCTGCGGCGTCGAAGCCGGGCGCGGCGGCCTGTAGCCGTTCATACCGGGCCAGCGTAAGCTGCTCCTTCTCGATGCCGAGCCGGCCCCGGAACGTTCCGAGGCGCGCGGCAAGGAGCGCATAGGGATCGTCGGTATCGGCATGGGTGACGATATTGCCGACGGAAGAAGCCGCATGAGCCGCTTCGGCGTCCAGGGCGGGAACGATCAGCGCCGGCTTCTCGCCGCGGATCAGCAGCAGGCCGAGAAAGCGCTCGTGGGGATTGCTGGCAAAGCCGGTCAAATAATAGACATGCTTCGGATCGGTGACAAGCAGGGCATCCAGGCCGTCGCCGGCCATCCGGGATTCCAGTTGGTGCAGGGGGGTACTCATGAACGAACTCCATCTCCTTATTAAATAAATCGCCGGCTATCCGTTTATTATAGCCGATTGAACCGGCCGCAGCCTTCCGAATGCTCCGGTCTGCCGGGATACTCCGGTCAGGCGACCGGCGTTCCGTTCGGCACGGACGCGTCGGGACGCAGCAGGACGACATCGCCCTCTTCCGGGACGCCGCCGAGTATCAGCACCTCCGACCGGAAGCCGGCGATGCGGCGGGGCGGGAAGTTGACGACAGCGACCACCTGCCGCCCGATCAGGTCCTCTGCCGCATACCGCTGCGTGATCTGGGCGCTCGAAGCTTTGACGCCAAGCTCGCCGAAGTCTATTCCAAGCTTGATTGCCGGTCTGCGAGCTTCGGGAAACGGCTCGGCCGTAACAATCGTGCCGACTCTCAAGTCCAGCTGCATGAAATCGTCAATCGTTGCCATGGCTATCTCCTCCTTCTTAGCAGGCGGCGAGCGCTTCCCGAATCTGGGCGAGATGGCGTTCTTCGTGGACGCCGATAAAATCAACCCACTGGGCCACATCCATCGGTCCGAAGACCGGATGGGGATAGACCCGGTGCGCCCACAGGCTGGAGTCGCTCGCTTCCAGCAGCGCTCTGAGCTCGGCGCGCGACTGGTCCAGCCGGGCGCGGACGTCGGCCGGCAGCAGCAGCTCTTCGGTCGGCACGAACGCGGCCGGGGCGTCGATATACCGGCTGCGGTCCAGCGTCAGCCGGTAGGGCTTCGGGTCGGCCGCAGCTTCGCCGGATTTCAAGGCCGCCGCGATGCCGGCCGTAATGCCCCGTTCCATCAGGTATAAATGCTCCATGACCTGAATGGGAGACCATTTGCCTTCGGCCGGCTTCCGGTTCAGCGTCTCGGCCGACAGTCCGGCTACCGTCTTGTAGATTTCTTCCCGTATGGCATCATTGTGTTCCATCATCTGCATTCATTCTCCTCATAAGGGGATTTGACGAAAAGGCCGTGAATGGATTACGTTGTCCTATACAGAGTATCACCGCCTGCCGGGTTCATGCAAAGCGGGCGGCCAAATCGGGGGGATTGTCAATGAAATGGAAGCATGCGGCAATTGAAGACGCGCGGCTGGAGGATCTGCCGGCGATTGTGGATATTTATAATTCGACCGTGGCGGGCCGAATGGTGACCGCCGATCTGGAGCCGGTCTCGGTGGAGGGCCGGCTGAACTGGTTCCGGGAGCATAACAGCGACCACCGGCCGCTGTGGGTGCTGCGCCAGGACGGGGAAGTCGCCGCCTGGCTGAGCTTCCAGTCGTTCTACGGCCGTCCGGCCTATAACGGAACCGCTGAACTTAGCATCTATGTAGGCGAAGCGTGGCGGGGGACGGGAGCGGGCACGCTGCTGCTGGAGCGGGCGATCCAGGAATGCCCCCGGCTCGGGCTGACCAATCTGGTCGGCTTCGTCTTCGGCCACAACGGACCGAGCCTGGCGCTGCTTAAGCGGTTCGGCTTCGAGCGCTGGGGTCTGCTGCCCGAAGTCGCGGAGCTGGACGGGGTGAAGCGCGATCTCGTCATTATGGGACGCAAGGTGGGGCCGGAGAACCGGACGGCATCCTGACTTCTGATTCTTGACAGAAGCGGCAAGAACACGAATTTTGGTTCAGGGAGGAACTTAGACGATGGCGAAGAAGAAGACAGCCCCGGCTCCGAAGAAGCCGGGGGCGGATGCGGGTCCGGCAACACTGAAGGACCTGCTGAACCCGGAAGTGCTCGGCAAGCTGAAAGCGCAGGCCGACAGTCTCAAGGAGGAAGAGCGCAGCCGCCGCGAGGCGGAGCGGGAGCAGGCGGAAGCGGCGCGCCGGGCAGAGCAGAAGCGGCTTGACAATGACTTCGGGCACCTGCTGGAGAACAGCAAGCAGGACTGGCGCAATTTCAAATAGCCGGGAGGGAATGACGTTTTTGTTACCCTCGGCAGCTGCCTGAGTTCTATCATGAGGAGGATAACGCATTTGTAGGGAGGCGTTCCTCTTGAGAAGAATAGGGTTGGCGGTCCTGGCGGCCGCAGTGATCTTCATCCTGGTTCAGAGCCTGATGGACGGCTGGGGTCCGGAGCCGTACCGGTTCATCCGGGACGGGCGGCCGGTTGCTGCCGAAGGGCCTGTGCTCAGCCGGCACGGAGAGCTGATGGTCAGCCTGCCGTTCGCGGAGCGCCTGCTCCACTCCGACATCTCCTGGGCCAGTGACCGGAAGCTCCCGCCCGGCGTGTATTATCGGAATGAAGTCGCCGTTCTGATGTATCATCATCTCTCGGAAGGCTCGCAGCCCCGGCTGCCGGGAGTTCTGCCGGCGGACCGGTTCAAGGCGCAGATGGCCTTGCTGAAGTCGGAGGGCTACCGGGTAATCACCATGAAGCAGTACGAGCGCTTCATGCAGGGCGAAGGAGCCGTGCCGGATAACGCGGTGCTTCTGACTTTTGACGACGGGTATGAGAGCTTCTACAAGCTGGCCTATCCGGTTCTGCGCCGGTATGGCTACAGCGCGGTTAATTTTGTCATTGTCTCCGACGTCGACCATCCCTCCCGGGGGGGAGTACCGAAGCTGACCTGGGCGCAGATGCGGGAGATGAAGAAGCATGGCATGGGCTTCTATGACCATACGTATGATCTGCACCGCTATGAGCCGGTGGACGGCGACGGAGATCTGCGGCCGGCGTTGAGTTCGCTGCTGTATATCCAGGGCGAAGACCGGAACGAGACGAATGAAGAATATTACCAGAGGGTAGAAAAGGATCTGTCTCACGCCGAATCCCGGCTGAGACAGGAGCTGGGCAATACGGATTCGGCGATTGCCTATCCGTACGGATCGGCGGCAGCCCGGACGCTGCAAGCCGCAGAGGCGGTCGGCATCCGGCTGCATTTCACCATTCGGGAAGGTATGGCAACGCGGGGCGCAGTTAACGCTCCCCGCATCAATGCCGGCAGCGACCGCCGCTCCGCGCAGGAGGCCATCGACCGCATTCGCCGCTTGGTGCCGCAGAAGCAGCTGGAGGTCAACGGCTGGCCGGTTGCTCTCCCCGGCGCGCAGCCGGAGCTTAGGAAGGGGCAGTGGATGGTTCCGCTGCCGGAGCTCTGCCAGGCGCTGGGCTTCGCTCTGGACTATAGCCAAGGCGGCGGCGCCGTAACGCTGCGGACCGTGACGGATGGCCGTACTGCCACCCGATCAGGATAAGGAGGACAGGAATGAGGATCGGTGTTGTATCAGACACGCATATCAGCCGGACCGGACGGAAGCTGCCGGAGACGCTGATCCGCTCTCTGGAGGGAGCGGATCTGATTCTCCACCTCGGAGACTGGGTCATTCCCGAAGTGTACGACATGCTGGCGGAACTGGCTCCGGTGGAAGGGATCGCGGGCAACAATGACGGGCCCGGGATCGTGAGCCGGTTCGGAGAACGCAAGATTCTGGAGTTGGACGGGCTGCGTTTCGGGCTTGTTCACGGCCATTATCCCTACTCGGGTCAAGGCACGCCGGGCAATGCGCTGCTGGCCTTTCGGGGGGAGCCGCTGGACTGCATTCTGTTCGGTCATTCGCATCAGCCGCTGCTGCGGCGGGAGAACGGTCTGCTGCTGTTCAACCCCGGTTCTCCGACGGACAAGCGGAGGGAGAAAAGCTACTCCTTCGGTCTCCTGGAGACAGGCGGGAGAGAGATCAGGGCCGAGCATATCTTCTATGATTCCAGAGATTAGAAGGGGCCGGCCCGGGAAAGGAAGTCACGCTGTGGGAGAAGAGAGAAGAACCGCTGTATTCTGGGATTTGGACGATACCCTGTACGACCAGATGATTCCCTTTCGCAAGGCGATGGAGGAGGCCGGGGGACTGCGCGCCGGGGAGCAGGAGTGGATTCACCGGTTCCGGCGTTTCCGCTATTTCAGCGACCTGCTGTGGCCCGATTATCTCTCGGGTAGACTGGAGCTGACCCGTACCCGGGAGCTGCGCTGGGAACGGATGCTGGAGGAAGCCGGACTGCCGGGAGGCCCCGGGCTGGCGGCCCTTCTGCAGCAGGCCTACATCGACAGGCAGTACGATATCGAGCCGAACCCGGGCGCGATGGAGCTGCTGGAACGGCTGATCGAAGAGGGCCGGACCGTCGGGATTATTACGAATGGCCCCGAGACCCATCAGATGAAGAAGATTCGGGCTCTCGGTCTGGACCGGCTCCTGCCGGAGCGCCGGTTCTTCATCTCCGATGCCGTCGGTCTGGCGAAGCCGGACCCCAGGCTGTTCCGCCATGTCAATGCCGCTACGGGAACGGAAGCGGCGGATTCGGTGTATATCGGGGACAGCTGGGAGAATGACGTGGCGGGGGCGCTCGCAGCCGGCTGGAACGTCTGCTGGTACAATCCGCGCGGACGCAGACCCGAGCCCGGACCGGGCCCGACGCTGGCTTTTGCCGACTTCGGCGAGCTGGTTCCCCTGCTGCTTGGCTCTTCCGGCAGCGACGAATAGCGCTAGAGACGAATAACGCAGAGACGAATAACGCAGAGACAACAAGAGAGCAGCCGCTGGGTACGGCTGCTCTCTTGTCTTGCGCCTGACGGGTAAGCGGGGCGCGATAAGTTCAGTTCGCGAGGGAGTACGTGGAATCGGTCAGCACCAGCCGGTCGCGAATGCCCGGGGTTGCATAGATCCGGTTGTCCTCCGTAATGAAGAAGGCGTCGATCTTCTCGGGAAGCGACTGCAGGTACTTCATGCCTTCCTCGGCCCCCATCAGAAATACGCCGGTGGACAGAGCGTCGGCATCCGTAGCGTTCGGGCTCATGATGGTCAGGCTCTTGAGTCCGACCTGTCCCGGGTAGCCTGTCTGGGGGTCGAGGATGTGATGGTAGCGTACGCCGTCCTGCATGAAGAAGCGTTCATAGACGCCCGAGGCGTCGATGACTTCGCCGTTGCTGATCTTGATCGTGCCAAGCTGGGTGCCGCGGCTCTTGTCCGGGTCCTGAAGACCGATGTTCCACTCCGAGCCGTTCGGCTTGACGCCGAGCGCGATAATGCTGCTGCCTCCAAGATTAATCATGGCGCTGTCCAGACCTTCGCCGCGCAGATAGTCGGCGATCCGGTCGGCGGCGTAGCCTTTGCCGATACCGCCAAGATCAAGCACCATACCTTCGCGGGCGAGCTTGACGGTATTGGCCGCTTCGTCGATGATAACGTCCTTGTAGTTCGTCAGCGCTCGGGCCTTGTCGATCTCTTGCTTGGGCGGCACGCTCTCGCCGCCGCTGCCGATATTCCAGAGATCGACCAGCGGACCGATGGTCGGATCGAACAGCCCGTCCATCTCCCGGGCATACTTCACGGAGAGCTTCACGACGTCAAGCGTCTCGTCGGAGACTTTGACGGCTTCCTTGCCGGCGGCTTCGTTGATCTTGTACACATCGCCGTCCTTCTTCGTCCGGCTGAACTCCATATCCATCCGTTCCATCATCTCCTGGATATGGTCCATGTTCGCCTGCTGGACCTTGTCTCCGAACACCTTGATATTCACAACGGTGTCGTAGATGTAATAGGTCTGTGCCATCGCCCGGGCTCCGTTCTCTTCGGTCACCTCCGCATTGCCCGCGGCAGCCGAAGCGGCCGGAGCCCCGCCGTTGTTCTCCTTGCCGCAGCCTCCCAGCAGGGAAGCGCTCATCAGGACGGCGAGGGAGAGAAGCGCCGCCTTTCTTGTAATAGCCATAATTCACCTTCCATAAGCCTGGATTCATTCGTCACATCCATACTATCACACCGCAGGACACGGGACCAGAGAGGGCGGCGGTCCGGGCTGATCCCGCAGAAGTTGTGTGAACGTTTCATGAGAAATAGGGCGTCTACCCCTTTCGTCTACTGCGTCTTCCCCGCAAAGAACTATATAATACTGGAAAAGGATTGAAAATAATGGAGAAGGGATGTGATGCTGAATGCATGTAGGGATTTTTCTGTCGACCAATTGCTTCGAGGATTTCTATGTGCGGGGACTGGGGCTGACTGAAGAAGAGTACGCCGAGAGGTATTCCAATGATTTCTCGTTCGAATACGCGGCGATGTGGCAGCGCCAGGGTCACCGGGTTACGATCTATAACTTCACCGAGAAGGGCCGCTCGGTGCGTACAGCCGTTCACAGCCTTACCGGCTGCATCCTGAAGTTTATTCCGGCAGGCCGCTGGTCCCGGCTGTATGCCTCTCTTCCGCTGGCGGACCGGACGCCCTTCGGACGCTTTCTCTCCCAGTACACGGCAACGGTGCATCCCTTGCTGGACGAGCTTCTCCGGCAGGACGGTGTGGAGCTGATCTACGCCCAGGAGTATGCGTACGGCCGGTTCGAACGGCTCTCGCAATCGGCCCGGCGGCTGGGCATCCCGATTATTGCCGCCCATCACGGAGGGAGCATTCATCCCTGGCTTCTGCCGCTTAAGAGACGGACGCTGCGAAGGGCGGCTTATCTGACCGTGCTGAACGGAGAAGAGCTCGCCCGGATGCAGCGGGAGCTTCCGCATTTGCGGGACCGCATCCGCCTTGTTCCGAACTTTGTTCGTACCGGCATCTTCCGGCCGCAGGACCGCAGAGAAGCCATCCGGGAGCTCGGGCTGGACGAGAGTTGCCGCTATGTCATGACGGCCGGCCGCCTGTTCGAGCGGCAGAAAGGACATACCCTGCTGATCCGTGCTGCGGCGCTGCTGCGCCCGGAAATGCCGGAACTGCGTGTGCTGATCGCCGGAGGCGGGCCGGATGAGGAACTGCTGCGGCGGTGCATCGCGGAGAACGGGGCCGAGGACAGCGTTGCGCTGCTTGGAGCGGTTGCCGACAAGGAACGGCTCGCCCATTACTACGCGGCTTCGGAGCTGTTCGTTCTGCCTTCCCGCTATGAAGGCCTCCCGCTGGTGCTGCTGGAGGCGGGCGCCTGCGGCCTGCCCGCAGCGGGATTCGACGTGCCGGGGGTGAGGGGCCTTCTAAGGCACGGCGAGAATGGTCTGCTTGCGGGAGAGCCGGACGCCGAGGCGCTGGCCGGAGCCATGCGCACTCTTCTGAACGACGAGGTGCTGCGTGCGGCCATGGGCCGTGAAGCGCGGGAGCAGGTGCTGGCCCGCTACACGGAAGAGGCGGTTGCCGGGCAGCTCGGCGAACTGCTCCGCACGGCCGGGCGCCCGCTATCCGGCCGGCCGGACCTGCCGGGAACGGCGGCCGGCACGGCCGGACCGGAGCCGGAGAGGGCCATAGGCGAGTAAAGAAGCGGACCAGGGAGATTCCATTGTGTTTTGCGGCAAGTAACTATATAATAGTAAGCGTAATAGGCCTTAGAGCTGCACAAGCAAGAGGCGCACAAGCAAGAGCCGCACAAGCACATTGAACCTGGGAGGAAACGGCAATGAAGATAGATGTATGGTCGGACTATGCCTGTCCGTTCTGTTATATCGGCAAGCGAAGACTGGAGAGCGCGATGGAGCAGCTGGGGATGCAGACTGCTCCGGGTACGGAGACAGAAGTGGTCTACCGCAGCTTCCAGCTTGATCCGAAGGCGCCGGCGGAAGGAACCGTCGGCATTCATAAGGTGCTGGCCCGCAAGTACGGGATTGCCGAGGAGGAAGCGCTCCGGATGAACGAGAGCCTTGCCGAGCAGGCGAGAGGAGTCGGGCTGGACTTTCATTTTGAGCGGGTCGTCCACACGAATACGTATGACGCCCACCGGCTTGGCCAATATGCGGCGGAGCAGGGACGAGGGGCGGAGATGAACGAGCGTCTGCTTCGGGCCTACTTCACCGACGGGCTGAATCTCGGCGACCGCGGGGTGCTGGTCGGGCTGGCGGAAGAAACCGGTCTGGAGGCTGCGCCGGTCGCCGCGATACTGGAATCCGGCGCTTACGGCGACCGGGTGGAAGAGGACATCGCCAAGGCGGGAGCGCTCGGCGTGACCGGGGTGCCGTTCTTTGTCTTCAACGACAAGTATGCGATCTCCGGCGCTCAGCCGGGTCCTGTGTTCCTCGAGGTGCTGGAAATGGTTCGGGCGGAGGAGAAAGAAGCGCCTTCTCTCCGGATCGTGGGCAGCGGGGAGACCCGGGAAGCCGGGGGAGACGCCGATTGCTCGGACGGTTCCTGCCGCGTATAGAGCACGGCAAATGCCAATGAAGAAACGCCCCGCAGGCCAATTACGGCCGCGGGGCGTTTCCGGTTGCTTCGGGCCATTCGGATGAATGGCAGAGAGAGCGTGCAGAACGCAGCAGCAGAGCGCTGCGGACGGCAGCTCCGCCGCTGCCCGGCTCGCCGTGACGCTCTCAGCTCCGGGCAGCGCTGTCCGGAGCGGAATACTTCAGAAATGCCTTCGGGACGGGACTCTCGAAGGTCAGCAGTTCCCCGCTTGACGGGTGGACAAAGGACAGCGCCCGGGCGTGCAGGCCGAGGCGGCCGGCCGTCTTGGTAACGGCCCCGTATTTCTTGTCGCCGGCCACCGGATGCCCGATATCCGACATGTGAACGCGGATCTGGTTCTTGCGTCCGGTCTCCAGGTTGACCTGCAACAGCGAGAAATGGCGGTTGCTCTGCAGCAGCTTGTAATGGGTTACGGCATGCTGGCCGTCGCCCTGATGCGGAACGGAATACATCTTCAGCGTCGAGGTCTCCTTCAGCCAGGATTCGATCCGTCCTTCAGGTCTCTTGACCGCGCCTTCCACGAGCGCGACGTAGGTGCGTTCCTTGACCGATTCCTTCCAGCTATTCTGAAGCAGCTGCTGCACGCGCTCGCTCTTGGCGAACATCATGACGCCGGAGGTATCGCGGTCCAGCCGATGGACGATGAAGATCCGGGCTTTAGGATTCGACGCCCGGACGTGCTCCGTCAGCAGCCGGTATGCGGTAGGCTCGGTGTCGTCTCCGGCGGACATGGACAATAGTCCGGCTTCTTTGTCGATGACGATGATATCGTCGTCTTCATGCAGAATCGACAGACCGCTCAGCACCGGGGCGGGTTCCTGCTTCTCCCGGTCTACGGTTACGGTATCACCGCTCCGCAGCGGATGGTTATAGGCGGTAACGGCTCGTCCGTTCACGGACACCTGGCCCCGGGCCAGAATGCCCTTGACGGCATTGCGGCCTTTGCCTGTCAGGTTGGCCAGCAGAAAGGGCAGCAGCTCGTCCGCAGCGCCGCAGGTATAGACGAGCGGCGCAGCCGGACGGAAGGCGCCTGGCGCAGGGGGGCGCTTCTTGGGACCGGCAGGAGCCGGGCTGGTTCGGGCCGGCTTTTTGCGTTGCGGCCTGGAATCGGATGGTCCGGTACGCTTGCCGGCGGCCGGTTGGGAAGAGCGATGATTGGATTTGGTCATGGGAATTCTCCGTTCTTGTCCTTCGGTGGTTTCGCACTCCCCAATATAGCACAACGGAGGTTCGGAAGGTAGAACCGGCTGTCCTTAGGAACGCAGAATCAGGAAGGTGACGCAGCCCGCGAAGAGCGCCGCCAGACCCCAGCCGAACAGCCGGGCAACCCGGTATTCCCGTCTGCGCCCGCTGACCCGGTAGATCCGGCAGTCTACCGTGAGCAGGAGCAGGGCCGAGAAGAGACAGGAGAGGGCCATATAAGCATACGTATGGATCACCGCTTCATTCCTCCCTCGCTTCAGCGTTCCTTGAGTCCGACGCGCTTCATGGTTATCTGTATCCGGAAGGAGACCTTCACCTTCGGGAACTCCTCGTTCCACTTGTCTCTTCCGTCAATCTTCGTTCCCCAATAACCGGGATGGTGGGCGCGGATGAACTCCCCGGTTCCCCAGATATCGGAACGCTTCTTCTGGGTCTCCTCCATCAGAAGGGCAGCGCTTTCCAGGGCGTATTTCTCGAAGCAGGACTCGATCTTGTTCAGCGTCCCGGTATTGTTAATAAAAACCTCTTCGCTGTAGTGTTCGTCCACATTGCCCTCAAGATGAATATCGTAAGCGATATGGGGGACGCCGTTCACAATCTCCGATGTTCTCCGGCTGAACCGGCTGGTGACCCGGACCATGACGACGCCGACGCCGGGGACTTCCTGAAGAACCGAATAGCCTCCGGGATCCATCCCCATCACGGCCATGTAGATGCCGATGTCCAGCGGGGTCGTCGCCCCGACCATTTTTCCTTTGCGAAAATAAGCCAACCCCTTGATCAGAATATTCTCGTTCCGCCGCAGCGAAATATATGGCAGGATGCCGTCCTGTCCCTGGTGGGAAAGGGAAGACCAGAATTCGCCGCAATAGGCCGGCGGCAATTTGCCGGTGGCTACCGCCTTCTCCATCATGGAGAGGATATAGAGCGTGGGCACGCGCTGAAGGGGCGGATTGACGTCCATATATTTGGAGGCCCGGCCGTCGGAAGCGACGAGCAGCCAGGTGCTTCGCCGGATTTCCGGATTGCGTCTCAGGTAATCGTTTAAATCCTGAATGCCCTGCTTCGCAATGCTCTGGCTGATGACGATGACCCGCAGATGGATCAGATAACGGGGATCGGCTACCTGCTGCTGCAAGTTGTTCATGGCGTCATCGAGCGTCTTGCCCTCTACTTCCACGACCCAGACCGGGCTTTCCTTGCTTCCGCTGCCGGTGCCGGGACCGAGCGGGACGCGGCCCGGGACGGCGATCTGGGCCGTCACATGAATTCTCCGGGTAGGCAGCTTCTCTTCCGCCCGGTGGGTGACTCCTTCATCGGGGTGTTGATCTTTGCCGTCCGCCAGATCAATAGCCAGGCCGAGCACAAGCGCCCGGTCCTCGATTTCGACCTCGTCCCAGCAGCCGGACAGGAACAGCGAAGCCAGCACACCGGCGAGCAGCAGAGCGATGATCCGTACAGCCGGTGTTCTTTTTGCTGCGGCGCTGCTCATACGGAGTCCCCCTTTACTCGGCGAAGAAGAGCAAGAGCAAGCAGAAGAAGGGGATAACCGGTCAGCACGGCCAGGCCGGCGATAGCCAGGCGATTGGCGGCTGTATAGCTGATAAAGATGTTCTCCGGAACCATGGCCAGTGCGAACATGAACGGCAGCAGCGCGCTGGAAGCCAGCCGCTGGTCCTGGAGATGCAGCAGATGGCGAAGCAGATAGGAGCAGATATAATAAGTCGTGTAGACCGTCGTATAGACAGAGATCACCCAGATAATGATGAACAGCGCATCGAGCCGTTCCAGCAGACCTTCGCCCGCGGAGATCGATCGGGCTACCTCAAGGGTGGGGTAGAAGAGGAGTTTGACCTCCTCTACGCCTAGCATGCCGATGGCAGCCGCCGTGATCGAGAGATAGATCAGCCCGGTTATTCCGATTCCGAGCAGCCCGGCGCGCATTGCCTTCCCGGGCTTCTCCATGAACGGCACAATCAGCGTGAGCACGAACGAGCGGTCGAACAGGGCGGACGTTTCCAGCATCCCCTTCATAAATTTGCTGGCGGAGACATTGACGCCTCCCGGAGGCATAAGGTGAATAACGCTGATTTTGCGGATCGAGAACAACAGGATAAACGCAATAGAACCTATAATCAGAGGAAAGTAGAAGTAATGGATATAGGAGAATTTGACGATTCCCCGCCGGGAAGACAGGGTGGCCAGCACCAGCATAAGCAGAATAACCGCTTCAATGGGCGTCCGCTGGAACAGCACGGTTGAGGCCACTTCCCCGAACTGCCGGACGGTGAGCGAGGTCAGCATCAGGAAGAAGAACATCAATACGAGATTCATGACCCAGGCGGCGCGGCGGCCCAGCAGCCGGGAACTGAACTGGAACAGGTTTTCCCGGGGGAACCGGGCCGAGAGCAGGGCGACGATAACCAGATCAACCAGGGCCACACCTACTCCGGCCAGCGTTACCAGCGGAGCGGCGGTATTGCCGGCGTCTGCCATGTAGCGGGGGAAGCTGAGGATACCGACACCCGCGACGGCGCTAGCGATGACCGTGGTGGCCCGGATCGTCGAGATCTGCTGTGTCTTCATACAGTTCTCCCCTTTCCTCGAACAGATGATCAATGCTGCGCTGTGTCAGCGAAGGCAGGACCCGCACCCGGTTCTCGGGATGCAGGAAGCTTGGCCGCTTGCGCATCCACCATAACGGCACCCGAATCAGCGTATCCTTGAGGTCCCGCGCCTTGCCCGAGATGAACGGGGACATATACGGAACGCCGAATGACTCCAGCATCAGCAGGTGATTGCAGATCAGAATACTGCCGACCATCACCCCGTACAGGCCGAACAGTCCTGCCAGCAGCACCAGCGGGAACCTCAGCATCCGCAGGGCAATGGCCGCATTATAGGCGGGGGTGGCAAAAGAGCCGATTGTGGTCAGCGCCACAATCACGACCGTGATGGGACTGGCCAGCCCGGCCGATACGGCTGCTTCCCCGATGACCAGCACGCCGACAATCGAGAGCGCGCCGCCGATCATCTGCGGCATCCGAATCGTGGCCTCCCGGAGCACCTCCATAGCCACTTCCATAATCAGCACTTCAATGGCCGCCGGAAAAGGCACCCCGGCGCGCCCGCCCGAGATGGCCACGGCGAATTCAGTCGGAATCAGCTCCGGGTTGAAAGAGATGATCGACACGTACAGCGCCGGAAAGAACAGCGAGAAGAACAGGGCGATCAAGCGCACGAGCCGGATGAGGCTGCCCATCAGGAACCGCTCCGAATAATCGTCGATGGTCTGGAAGAACTGGTTGAAGAGCGCGGGAACAATCAGCGCAAAAGGGGAGCCGTCAACCAGGAGGGCGACCCTTCCTTCCAGAAGCGAAGCCGCCGTCTTGTCGGGACGCTCCGTAGACTGTACCTGGGGAAAAGGCGAGAGCGGCTGATCCTCGATGAACTGCTCGATATAGCCGGCGTCGATGATACCGTCCGTGGCGATCAGCGACAGGCGGCGCATGACTTCTTCGACCAGACCGGCATCCGTGAGCCCGTCGAGATAACAGACAGCCACCACCGAGGCGCTCCGGGTGCCGACAGGCGCGGTCTCGATCCGGAGCTCGCTTGTCTGTAGGCGGCTTCGGAGCAGAGTCAGGTTCGGCTCCAGCTTCTCGACAAAGCCCTCCCGCGCTCCCCGGATCACCTGCTCCGTCTGCGGCTGCTCAATCGAGCGGTATTCGATCCGCCGGATATCGAAGGCCAGCGCTTCCTCATGCCCGTCGATCAGCAGGGCGAGCCGGCCCTGCACGATTTCATTGGGGAGCTTGGCCAGATTGCCGGTCCGCACTCCTTGGCCGATATGGACGGTCCGGTTCCAGATCAGACCGATCAGCCCGTCGCCCCGGGCTGATTTCTCTTCCGCTCCTTCGGACAGCTCGGCCATCAGCGGCTTCAGGACATGATCCTGAAGCTGGTCGGTCTCGATCATGGAGGAGAAGAATACCGCAGCGGCCCGGCAGCGGCCGAAGAGATGGAATCGTCGAATCACCAGATCTCCGTTCATGCCGAGCATATCCGACATTTGGTCCAGATTCGCCTCCAGATCGGCCTTCACGGGCAGGCGGTCCGGCAGCGGGTTCGGCGAGCCGTCGCTTGGGTCGGAAGAGGCCGTCTTGCTGCCGGGGGAAGCAGCCTCGCCGCGCTCTCCGTCCGGTACGCTCCTGTCTGCGTTCTGTGCACTCCGTTCTTCGGTCTGCGGCTTCTCTTCCCTGCCGTCCAGATCCTCCTCGCTGCTGCCGCGGCCCGAATTCCGCCGTGACTTGAACGTGTCGTACCGCTGCTTCCAGTCCGGCGTAGACATGCCGACCCTCCTCCTTCTTCCGCGTTGCCGGGCAGGCGGTTTCCGCCGGCCCCGGCACAGCCCAAGCCCGGTCAAGGGCGAATATTCACGCTTAAGTGTTGGCCTTGGGGCTGGTTTTTATGTAAACTAAAGGTTGTATATTCGAGCGAGAGGTTAGGAGCAATTATGATCCATACACAAGGTCTCACGATGGAGCGGGCCCAGGCCGAACTGCAGAAGTATTACGGCTATCCCGACTTCCGCGAAGGACAAAAACATATCGTCGCCAGCCTTCTGCAAGGCGGCGACACCCTGGGCATCATGCCGACCGGCGGCGGCAAGTCGATCTGCTATCAGGTGCCGGCGCTGCTGCTGCCGGGTCTGACGCTGGTGGTCTCGCCGCTCATCTCCCTGATGAAGGATCAGGTGGACGCGCTGACAACCGCGGGCATCCCGGCAGCCTACATCAACAGCACCCTGAGCGGCAAGGAAGCGAACGACCGCCTCCGGGCTGCGCGGCGCGGCGAGCTCAAGCTGCTCTATGTCGCGCCGGAGCGGCTGGAACTGGACTGGTTCCGCATGGAAATGGCGGAGCTTCCGATTTCCCTGGTCGCCGTGGACGAAGCCCACTGCGTCTCGCAGTGGGGGCACGACTTCCGGACGAGCTATCTGTCGGTCTCGCCGTTCGTGGACGGACTGCCCGAGCGTCCGATCGTGGCGGCTTTTACCGCCACGGCGACGCCCGAAGTCATGGAAGACATCGTCCGGCTGCTTCGCCTGCGCGATCCCGGCGTCTTCGTGACCGGCCTTGGCCGGGACAACCTGGCCATGTCTGTGCTGCGCGGGGAGAACAAGCGGGAATTTGTGCTGGACTACGCCGCCAGCCACAGCCAGGAGCCGGGCATTATCTACGCGGCGACCCGCAAGGAAGTGGACGATCTGTACCAGCGGCTCAGCGCCGCCGGGGTGCCGGCGGGCCGGTACCATGCCGGCATGAGCGACGAGGACCGGGCGGCGAACCAGGAAGCTTTTCTGTACGACGACATCCGCGTCATCGCCGCCACCAACGCCTTCGGCATGGGGATCGACAAGTCGAATGTGAGGTACGTCATTCACTACAACATGCCGAAGAACATGGAAGCCTATGTCCAGGAAGCCGGCCGCGCGGGACGCGACGGCGAGCCGAGCAGCTGCATCCTGCTGTTCAGCGCCCAGGACATTATGACCCAGAAGTTCCTGATCGAGCAGAACCCGCAGGATTCCGAACGCAAGCAGAACGACTACCGCAAGCTGCAGCAGATGATTGACTACTGCTACACGACCCGCTGCCTGCGCAGCGCCATGCTGGATTATTTCGGCGAAGAACATGACGATGCGCCCTGCGGCAAATGCAGCTCCTGCACCGACGACCGGGAGCTGGTCGATATTACGGTGGAAGCGCAGAAGATCTTCTCCTGCATCCACCGGATGCGCGAACGCTTCGGCGTCGCCCTGGTGGCTTCCGTCCTGAAGGGGTCGCGGAGCCAGAAGGTGCTGCAATACGGCTTCGACAAGCTGCCGACGCACGGCGCGCTGTCTGCGAAGACGGAGAAGGAGATCACCGAGATCATCAATGTGCTGATCTCTGAAGGCTATCTGGCCTTGTCCGAAGGCCAATACCCGATTGTCCGGCTCCAGCTTCCGGCGGCCGATGTGCTGAAGGGCCAGGCGCAGGTCGTCCAGCGCGTCGCCCGGGCGGCGAAGAGCGGCGGATCGTCCCGGAGCCGGGGCTCGCGCGACGTTCATCCGTCGGCGGTCAACGAGACGGTGTTCGAGCAGCTGCGGCTGATCCGCCGCGAGCTGGCCGAGCGCGAGCATGTGCCGTCCTACATTATCTTCAACGACGCGACGCTGCGCGAGATGAGTGTGGCGCAGCCGCAGACCGAACGCGAGATGATGAACGTCAAGGGGGTCGGAGAGGTCAAATACCGGAAATACGGCCGGGCGTTTCTGGAGTTTTTTCAGCGGGACGGCGATCATGCGGATTACGACTGACAAGAGAGGAAGACAACGATGAAAGTCATTCTGGCGACACTGAACGCCAAGTATATTCACACCTCGCTGGCCATCCGGCTGCTCAAAGCCTACAGCGGGCGCGAGTTCGACATCGAACTGGCCGAATACACCATCAAGGACCCGGCGATGAATATCGTCTCCGACCTGTTCGCCCGGCGGCCTGACGTGATCGGCTTCTCCTGCTACATCTGGAACATTGAGGAGACCCTGAAGCTGGTCGCCATTCTCAAGAAGATTATGCCGGAGACGGCCATTGTGCTTGGCGGTCCCGAGGTCACGTACGAGCCGGTGGTCTTCATGGAGCGGGAGCCGGGCATCGACTTCATCGTCTGCGGCGACGGGGAGGAGACGTTCCATCATCTGCTGCAGGAGCTGCGGGACGGACGGAAGTTTCACTTCGTGTTCGGAGCGGCCTACCGGCGCGAAGGCGCGGTTGTCGTCAACCCGCCCAGGCCGAAGAGCGATCTGAATACCCTGCCTTCGCCGCACCGTTTTCCCGAGGATCTGCCTTCCCTGGGCAAGCGCATTGTCTACTTCGAGACCAGCCGGGGCTGCCCGTTCAACTGCCAGTTCTGTCTCTCAAGCATCGAGGTGGGCGTCCGCTATTACGATATTGAGCGGGTGAAGTCGGACCTGCTGTACCTCATCCAGAACGGCGCGAAGACGATCAAATTCCTGGACCGCACCTTTAACATCAACCGCGAGTACGCCCTCGAAATGTTCCGGTTCCTGATCGACAATCACGGCGGCTGCGTGTTCCAGTTCGAAATTACGGCGGACATCATGCGGCCCGAGGTGCTGGCGTTTCTCGCGGAGCATGCGCCGCCCGGCATCTTCCGGTTCGAGATCGGAGTGCAGTCCACGAACGACGAGACGAACGAGCTGGTGAAGCGGCGCCAGAATTTTGCGAAATTGTCGCGCACGGTCATGACCATCAAGCGCAGCGGCAATATCGACCAGCATCTGGATCTGATCGCCGGCCTGCCGATGGAGGATTATGCGACGTTCCGCAAGACCTTCAACGACGTGTTCGCGATGGAGCCGGAGGAGCTGCAGCTCGGATTTCTGAAAATGCTGCGCGGCACAGGCCTCCGGGCCCAGGCCGCCAAATACGATTACGTCTACATGGACACCGCGCCGTATGAAATTCTGAGCAGCCATATGCTGAGCTTCGGAGACATCGTCCGGCTGAAGCGGCTGGAGGATGTACTGGAGAAATACTGGAACGACCACCGGATGGATTACACCGTTAAATATTTGATCCGGAAGGTCTTTGCAACGCCGTTCGATTTCTTCCAGGAGTTCGGGGATTACTGGGAGGCGCAGGGCTGGTCGAAGATCGGCCACCAGCTTGAAGATCTGTTCATCCGTCTGCGGTCTTTTCTGACCGGACGGGGCACGCCGGGCATGGCGGTCATCGAGGGGCTGATGCAGCTCGATTATTTCCTGGGCCACCGGTACAAGCCGCGCAAAATCTGGTGGGAACCGGCCTTGGACAAAGCCGGCTGGCAGGATGCCATGCGGGCGCTTGCGGCCGCGCCGGAACACTATTCGCCGGAGCTGGCGGCGCTCGGCCTGTCCGAGCGCGAGCTGCACAAGTCCGGCGCGCTGTCGCTGCTGCCGTTCCCGCTGGCCGCTGTGCTGGATTCGCTGACCGGCGTTCCGTTCGATGCGCCGGAAGGCGAAGCCGGAGAGGCTGGAGAAGAGGCCACCTCCCGCAGCGCCGAAGACGCCGATGCAGCTACCCTCCTGCTCGTGCTGTACGGTCAGGAGGGGGAGAACGGCGCGGGTCCCCATGCAGGCGGGGGACCCCGGTTTCTGGCACTGCCTTGGCCGGCTGTGCCGGTACCGGCAGAATAGAGAGGGAGCGAGCGGCTGCAAGGTTATCATTCGGAAGCGGGAGACCGGAGAGGCTTGGGACTGCCGCTGCTGCAGGCGGCAATGACGGATATGCCCTAACACCAAGACAGACCTTTCGCCGGAGCGAAAGGTCTGTCTTTTGCTGTCTTCTAAAGCGTGCTTCTAGTACTGGCATACCTTCTATTGGTGACCGTCCGGGTGCATTGAAATTGAACCGGCGGCCGTGCTCGATGTCTGTAGTCAACTCGGCGTTCCAATGGTCAGGGATGGTTATGCGGGCAGGGACTTTCCGGCAGGTGCCGCTGCAGCCAGTCCAGCACATCGGCGGTCACTTCCGCCCGGTTGGTCTCGTGCAGCAGTTCATGCCGTCCTCCCGGATACAGCTTCAGCTCCACGTCGCGGATACCGCGGGACCGGTAGAGGTCCGCCAGCGCGATCATGCCTTTGCCGGCGAGGCCGACCGGGTCCTTGTCTCCCGAGAACAGGAAGACCGGCTTGTCCGGCGAGAGCCCGGCCAGCGTCTCCTCCGTATGCAGCTCCCGCAGCAGCCGGAAGAAATCGCGGAAGAACCGGGTCGTGCAGATGGCGCCGCAGTACGGGTCGGCAATGTACCGGTCCACCTCTTCCGGATCGCGGCTCAGCCAGTCGAACGCCGTCCGGACCGGCGAGAAGGAACGGTTGTAGGTGCCGAAGACAACGGTGTTGAGCAGAACGCTCCGATGAAGATCCCCGCGGAGCCAGTTCTGCGAACGGGCCATCCATTCGCCCAGCGCAAGCAGGCGGCGCGGTCCGTTGCTTCCCGTCAGCAGGAAGCCGTCGTAGAGCTCCGGCCCGTCCTCGCCCATCAGCTTCTGAACCAGGAAGGAGCCCATGCTGTGTCCCATTAAAAAGAGCGGCAGCTCCGGATGCCGCTCCCGGATGATCCCGGCGATGCCGGTCAGATCGCGCCGCATCCAGTAGAAGCCGTCTTCGCCGGCGTCGCCGAGCAGGTTGACGGCGCCGGCGGTTCGGCCGTGTCCCCGGTGGTCGCCGGCATAGACGGCGAATCCGGCTGTATTCAGCGCTTCGGCGAATTCGGCGTACCGTCCGGCCGTCTCGCACATGCCGTGCGCAATTTGGACGGCGCCGCGCAGCGGCTGTCCCGCATCCGGCAGCCAGGAATAGATGTGAATGTCAACGCCGACCGGGTCCGTCATCCAGAAGCACTGCTCGCTCATGGAGTTCCTCGCCTTACGGCAGGTACGCGCGCAGCAGCGTGGACTGGCCTTCAATGGCGTAGCTGCTCAGGCTGGCCGGGATGAGGTAGCATTCGCCTGCGGCATACGGCTGGGAGCCGCCTTCCCAGGTGAGGTGACCGCTGCCCTCGCAGATAACCAGAATGGTGAAGCTGTCCGGTGCGGCCGACAGGTCCCACTTCTCGCCCACCAGGCCTTTTTCCACGATAAAATAAGGAGAATGGGCCAGACGCAGCCACTCGCCGGGCTTCGCTCCGTCCGTCTTCATCGACGTTGCGCCCGCGCCTTCGTAGGCGGTCACGTTCAGGGAATGCTCGATGTGCAGCTCGCGCGGCTTGCCGTCCAGACCGGGACGGTTGTAGTCGTAGATGCGGTAGGTCGTGTCCGAATTCTGCTGGATCTCGGCCACCAGCACGCCGGCGCAGAGGGCATGAACAGTACCCGCCGGGATATAGAACGTATCTCCCGCCGATACCGGAACTTCCTGCAGCGTGTCCATGACGTTCCCGGACTCCAGCGCTTCGCGAAGCTGTTCACGGTCCACGCCTTCTTTCAGGCCGTAGATGATCTTAGCGCCCGGTTTGGCGTCCAGCACGTACCACATTTCGGTCTTGCCGAGCTCGCCTTGGGGAAGCCCTTCGTAGTCATCGGTCGGATGAACCTGCACGGACAGATCGTCGTTGCAGTCCAGAAGCTTCACCAGCAGCGGGAACCGGGCGTCCTCCTTGTAGCCTTTTGAGCCGAACCAATCGCGGCCCAGCTTCTCGCGGACGGCATCCAGGCCCAGTCCGGCCAGCTCGCCGTTCACGACAGTCGATACGCCGTTCGGATGATCGGCGATCATCCAGCCTTCGCCGATGACGCCGTCCGGGAGATCCAGGCCGAACCGCTCCAGCGCGCGGCCTCCCCAGACCCGTTCCTGAAAATCGGGTTGAAATTTCAATGGATATGGCTGTGTCATGAATTCCATTCCTCTCCGTATTCTTTATTTATATCAATTGGACCCGGAGGGCCAATTCATATCATGATGTTACGGCGGTGGGAGGCTTCGCTAGAGCGGAAGCCTGCTTCGTTCCACGGCAATCAAATAAGGCGCTTCCGGGCGCTGAAGCTGACGATAGACGATCGACTGGCCGTCCTTGGGAGACAGCGCTTCCGCCCAGGCCCGGACCGCGGTGGCTTCGGCTTCGCCGCCTTCGTGGCCGGGATAGACCACGGCGGTCAGCACGCCGCGCGGCGCGAGCAGCGACAGGGCCGCGTTCAGCGCAGCCAGCGTGCTGGACGCTTCGGTGATGATCGTCTTGTCGGCGCTTCCGTCTGGAAGATAGCCGAGGTTGAACATCACCGCGTCCACGGCGCCGCGCCAATCAGCCGGCACGGCCTCGGCCATTTCGGCGTGGCTGGCCAGCAGCAGCGTCGTCTCGCCGAGCCGTTCGCCCGCCAGGCGGGCCTGGTCCAGGCGCTCCCGGGCGAGCCGGAGCGCCTGCTCCTGCACATCGAAGCCGAAGACCCGGCCCCGTCTGCCGGCGGTCCGGGCAAGGAACAGCGTGTCGGCCCCCGTGCCCACGGTGGCGTCGACCGCCCGCCCGCCGGGCTGCAGCCGCCGGGATACCAGCTGCTGGGCCATGCCGAGCACCGAGAGGAAGCCCATCTAGCGCTTCCTCCAGTATTTGCCCTGCCAGCTGTCCCGGGCGGTCAGCTCGTCGTCGATGGCATTGAGCACTTCCCATTTCTTCAGGCTCCACATCGGACCGATCAGCAGATCGCGCGGCGCGTCGCCGGTCAGCCGATGCACAATCATCTCCGGAGGCAGGATCTCGAGCGAATCGGCAATGAGCTTGACGTACTCGTCCTGCTCCAGGAAGCGCAGCAGTCCGGCTTCGTACTGCTTCACCATCGGCGTCTTGCGCATCAGATGCAGCAGATGGATCTTGATGCCCTGGACATCCATCCGGGAGACGGCTTCCACCGTCTCGAGCATCATTTCATGCGTCTCCTGCGGCAATCCGTGGATAATGTGCGTGCATACGCGGATTCCGTGCTTGCGAAGCTTCTCCACCGCTTCGATGTAACAGCGGGTATCATGAGCCCGGTTAATGAGGTTCGAAGTGGATTCATGAATGGTCTGAAGCCCCATTTCGACCCACAGATAGGTCCGCTTGTTGATGTCGGCCAGATATTCGACCACATCGTCAGGCAGACAGTCGGGGCGGGTGGCGATGGACAGGCCGACGACGCCGGGCTGCTCCAGAATCACTTCGTAATACTCGCGCAGCTCTTCGACAGGGGCGTAAGTATTGGTATAGGCCTGGAAATATCCAATATATTTGGCATTCGGCCACTTCTGGTGCTGGCGGTCCCGGATCGTGTTGAACTGGGTCACCAGGTCATCCCGCCGGCGGCCGGCAAAATCCCCGGAGCCGCGCGCGCTGCAGAAGGTGCAGCCGCCCTTGGCGATCGAACCGTCGCGGTTCGGGCAGGTAAAGCCCGCGTCCAGCATGACTTTGAACACTTTGGTATCGAATTGCTCGCGCATTTCGTGATTCCAGGTATGAAAACGTTTATCTCCCCACAGCGGAGCGGAGGAGGAAGATTGCAATATAGACATAATTTCTCCTTCTTCAATCGTGTAAATAGGCCAGTCCCGTACATTGTACCAAATTGGGCCTGCAAAGTGGAGCGGAGAAGCCGCCGCCCATCCTTTATGGTCACAAAAATTTTACATAAAATAGTGTTGAAAACGCTTTAAAATGTCTTGAAGTTACTTACACGCCGTGTTATATTTGAACTGTAAGAAGGCACTGTTTTTTATCACCGTTTCCCGATTCCGGTATTCATAAATTTCAGTCTCTGTGCCCAACCTAAACCCGAGAGGTGATAACGATGAACATGCAGATGGCGAATCCGACGGCCAAAGGCCCGATCGATGTCCAGCTGACTCCCGACGAAGCGCTCGCGCTGACCGGAGTGGAATTCAAAGGCAACCCCCGCATTAAGATTGAAGCGCAGCGGAAGATCCGCAACGCCTTCGAGAAGACATTTGATTTTAACGCCGAGTCGCGTTAAACGTTATAGCCTGCAGAAGGGAATCTCCGGCGCCTGACGGCGCAGGCGGTTCCTTTTTTTTGTATCTGGGCCGAATTGAATTTCTCTTTACTTTTGGCGGCAAGTTCGGCAGAATATACTATCGGCAACCTTTAGAGCAAAGCGAGGAGAAAGCATGCGTCTACGCGGAAGAAAAGGAATACGTGAAAGCCTGGAACGCCAGACCGATCTGGTCGTACTGGAGCCGCGCAATTATAAAGGCAAATGGCATGAGCTGTTCGGCAATGACCGTCCCATTCATGTGGAATTCGGCATGGGCAAGGGTCAGTTCATCAGCCAAATGAGCGTGAAATACCCGGATATCAACTTTATTGGCGTGGATATGTACGACGAACTGCTCCGCCGCGGCGCGGAGAAGGCCAGAGCGGCGCATGAAACGCTCGGGAAAGAGAACCCGGCGAACCTGCGTCTTGCGCTGGCCAATATCGAATACGCAGAGGAAGTCTTTGCTCCCGGAGAGCTGGAGCGGATCTATCTCAATTTCAGCGACCCGTGGCCCAAGAGCAAGCACGCGCGCCGTCGGCTGACCCATCCGCGGTTTCTCGACAAGTACCGCGGTCTGCTGAACGGCTGGGGCGAAATCCATCTGAAGACGGACTCGGTCAGCCTGTTTGAATTCTCGCTGAACGCCTTCGCCGATTACGGTCTCCAGATGACGAACCTATCGCTGGATCTGCATGCCGGCGGCATCAATGAAGAGCATGTGATGACCGAATATGAAACCAAGTTTGTCGGCCAGGGCATGCGCATCCACCGCTGCGAGGCCATCGTGGGCGAAGAAGCGCTTGAAGCCTACCGGGCCGGACGTCTGTCGAAATATCGGCTGTAGCCTTTTGTCCGCCCATCCTATTCCAATAATACGCCCCCGCGTCTGCCGATAACGACAGGCGCGGGGGCGTATTTTTGCGATAGAGCAGATAGGTCTGCGGATCGTATTTATTTATTTATTTATTTATTTATTTATTTATCTCGGCGGCTGGTTCAGAGAACTTTCTTCCTGGCCCCGGAGAAGCTCCAGAATGCTCTGGGCGCTCTGAAGCGGATGGTAGCGGGCGATGCCGGCGAGCTGTTCCTGGCGGGCGGACCGGACGTTGTCCGTATCTTCGGCTACCCGCTTCATCCAGGCCCCGACCACCTCCAGGGAAGTAATCGGTTCTCCGAGTCCGGCGGCGGTGAAATACCGGCAGTTCTCTTCTTCCTGTCCCGGAAGCGGATGGTGAAACAGCATCGGGATGCCTTTGGCCAGTCCTTCGCTGCAGGTCATTCCACCCGGTTTGGTAATCAGCAGGTCCGATATTTCCATCAGCTTGTCGATTTCTTTGGTGAACCCGATCAGCGAAATGTTGGGCCGGTTGAACCGGGGGTCAGCCTTCATCTCGTGGAGCAGCTGCTGGTTGTGTCCGAGGCAGAAAAGAATCTGCACCCGTTCTCCCCAGTCGGCCAGATAATTGTTGACGACTTCGTCGTTCATCATTCCCCAGCCTCCGCCCATGACCATGACGGTCGGCATATCCCGGAGTCCGAAGCGTTCCCGGATTTCCTCTTTGCCGGGATGCTCCCAGAAGTTAGGATGGACGGGAATTCCCGTCACCCGGATTTTGGAAGCCGAAATGCCCCGAAGCCGCAGCTTGGCCTTGACCTCCGGGGTCGAGACCAGATAGCGGTCAACCTCCCGGCTGATCCAGGTGGCGTGGGCGTCGTAATCGGTAATAACCGTGCACAGCGGCGTCTTGAGCGACGGGTCCAGGCGCTTGAGCCGGGAAATCACGGCGCTCGGTATAAAATGGGTGCAGACAATTACGTCGGGACGAAGCTGCTGCACGATATTTTTGGCATGCGTATAAAAAATCCGGTGCAGGGCAAGCGTGGTAAGACGATTGAACGATTTTTGGTGTCTGTATACATAACCCATCAGCTTGGGCTGCGTCATGACCGTTTTGCGGTAGGCCGAAATAATCAGCGGAGCCACTTTCGGATTCAGAAAGTTTCCGAGCTCCAGCACCCGGGTCTGCAGGTTCGGCGAAAGCCGGCGCAGGCTGCTGGACAGGGCGTAAGCCGCTTGGGTATGGCCGGCTCCAAAGCCTTCCGAAAATATAAGAATACGTTGTTTGCGCAATGGGTTCCACCTGTTTCCAAGTAATCAAATCAAGTTCTGACGGTACCCTCATCATACGTTTTTCAGCCCTGGGATTTCAAGGAGAAGGTCGATTTTGGGCGAAGATTGACAGTTTTGACTTAAGGAACGTTAGGTCTTACAATGATTCAAGCGGCGCGGAGGCGTTTATAGGAGAATGAGTAAAATGGCTGACGACCGCCGAGAATATCAGGAACGGGTCATGATTACAACTGCCGGTTCAGGCGACACACAAACAGAAGCCTGAAGGCAACCAAAAGGGGGCATTAACCAACCATGCTAGACGCAGTATTCGTAACGCTACAAATCCTCTTGGCCTTGATTGCCGTGTACCAGTTTGCCTTCTCCCTGTTCGGCCTGCGCAAAATAGAGAAACAAGCGCTTGCTGCTCCGGAGAAGTCGTTTGCGGTGCTTGTAGCCGCCCATAACGAAGAGCAGGTGGTCGGGGCGCTCATGGAGAATCTGAAACAGCTCAATTATCCTGCGGAACTCTACGATGTATTCGTGATCTGCGATAATTGTACGGACGGCACGGCGCGTATTGTCCGGGAGCATGGAATGAACGCCTGTGTCCGGACGAACCCCCATCAGCGGGGCAAAGGCTATGCAATCGAGTGGATGCTCAAGGAGCTGTGGGCGATGCCTCGCCAGTATGACGCCGTCGTTATGTTCGACGCCGACAATCTGGCGCACCCGGACTTTCTGCTGGAGATGAACAACGATCTCTGCGGAGGAGCGAAGGTCATTCAGGGCTATATCGACACCAAGAATCCGGAGGATTCCTGGATCACGGCTGCTTACGGCATCTCTTATTGGTATATCAACCGTCTGTGGCAACTCTCCCGCCACAACCTCGGAATGGCGAACTTCCTGGGCGGGACGGGCATGTGTTTTGAGACCAACCTTCTGAAGGAAATGGGCTGGGGAGCGACCAGTCTCGTGGAGGACCTGGAGTTCACCATGCGCAGCGCCTCCAAGGGCGTCTATCCGAAGTTCAATTACGATGCCAAAGTATTCGATGAGAAGCCGCTCACCTTCAAGGCTTCTTCCCGGCAGCGGCTCCGCTGGATGCAGGGGCACTTTACCGTTGCCCGCCGCTATTTCTTCCCGCTGATCTGGCAGAGCATCAAGCAGCGCAGCCTGACCAAGTTCGATCTGGCGCTGTACGGGCTGAACGTGTACATCGTTCTGTTCACATTTCTGCTGACTGCGGTGATCTGGATCGACAATGCGCTGCTGGGCGGTCCGCATATCGCCAACCTGTACGGCCATCTGCCGCTGTGGCTCAGCTACGTGGCGATTATCGCCAATGTCTTTACCTTCTTCGTGTCGATGATTCTGGAGAAGGTGAAATCGCGCAAAGTATATGCCTACATGCTGCTGTTCCCGATTTATCTGCTGTCCTGGTACCCGATTACGTTCTATGCTTTCTTCACCCAGAACAACAAGCAGTGGAGCCATACGAAGCATACCCGCGTCGTCCGGCTGGAAGAAGTGCAGAGCAAGCAGGGCTAAATGAATCGGTGCTTAATTGGATTTCAGGGTTGACATAGACCGCCGATTTGCTGTATATTATTTAAGTGTGCTAAATGCAAGAGATTGCAAGCAGAAGCAACCGGCTTCTCACCTGATCGGCGCTGCCGACTGGTTTTGATCTCAATGCTTATGAATGTCCAATTCATGAACGTTGATCAAACGGGGTGTCGGGGATTTCCGGCACCCCGTTTTTAATGATGAAGATTCAGACAGAACCCGGAGGTGGAGAGTTATTAGTAAGGAACACATGATCAATGACGAGATTCGTGCGAAGGAAGTTCGTTTGGTTGGGGCGGAAGGCGAGCAGATCGGCATTAAGCCGATTCGTGAAGCGCTGCAGATGGCCGCTGATCTCAACCTGGATCTGGTCAATGTTGCCCCGCAGGCCAAGCCGCCTGTATGCCGTATCATGGACTACGGAAAGTTCCGCTATGAACAGCAGAAGAAGGACAAGGAAGCCCGCAAGAATCAGAAGATCGTGGACATCAAGGAAGTATGGTTCCGTTCCAACATTGAGGAACATGATTTTCAGACCAAATTCCGCAATGTCATCAAGTTCCTGGGTGAGGGCGATAAGGTTAAATGTTCCGTCCGCTTCCGCGGCCGTGAAATTGCCCATGCCAACATCGGCCAGAAGATTCTGGAGCGTGTGAAGGCAGAGACCGCCGAAATCTCCACGGTAGAGCGTCAGCCGAAGCTGGAAGGACGCAGCATGATTATGATTTTGGCCCCCAAGGCTTAAATTAATTAGCATTACAGGAATCTGAATACAGGTTCACACATTTTTAAGGAGGAAACACCATGCCTAAGATGAAAACGCACAGCAGCCTGAAAGGCCGCTTCAAGATTACCGGAACCGGTAAAGTGACCCGCTACAAAGCTTACAAGAACCACCTGTTGTCCCATAAGTCGAAGCGTGCCAAGCGCGTTCTGGGAACGAACCCTGAAATGGCTCCGGGGGATGTAAGACGTCTGAAACAGGGTCTCGCTAACCTGAAATAGCGCATTCGCTGACTAACACAACTTATTGGGAGGTTTATTATAATGGCAAGAGTTAAAGGCGGCGTAGTAGTTCGTCGTAAACATAAAAAAGTACTGAAACTGGCAAAGGGTTACTTCGGTTCCAAACATCGTCTCTTCAAGACCGCAAAAGAACAGGTCATGAAGTCCAGACTGTATGCTTACCGCGATCGTCGTCAGACGAAGCGCAACTTCCGCAAGCTCTGGATCGTCCGCATCAATGCGGCCGCCCGCCAGAACGGTCTGTCCTACAGCAAGATGGTTCATGGCCTGAAGCTGGCCGGAGTGGATATCAACCGCAAGATGCTGGCCGACCTGGCCGTTAACGACATCGGCGCATTCAACTCCCTGGCTACGGTAGCCAAAGAGAAGATTAACGCCTAATCAGCACGTGTGAATTGAAAAGCACCGCCTGCGGGTAATCCGCGATGCGGTGCTTTTTTGCTGGGTGGATATATTAGATGAAGCGATGGAACTCGAACCTATTCCCAGTACTTGGTGGCGGAGAGCTTCGCGGCAAGGGCTTTGCTAGCCGAACGCCGGACCCGGCGAAGTTCATTGCGTTCCTTGGCGGATTCGCTGATGAGCTTCTCTTCTTCTGTCTCCGGTACAACGGGCGGAACGGCAACAGGGGTGCCATCGGGGGACACGGCGACAAAGGTCAGAAACGCGGTGGCCGCAACCGCCCGTTCGCCGGTATAGAGATGCTCCGAAATTACCTTGACGAAGACTTCGATGCTGGTGCGCCCGGTGGAGGAGACAAAGGACTCGAAGCAGACGGAATCGCTGGGACGGATCGGAAGCAGAAAATCAACCGAGTCGGTTGAAGCGGTGACCACATTGTGCCGGCAGTGCCGCATGGCTGAAATGGAGGCCACTTCATCCATGTTGCTCATCAGTTTGCCTCCGAACAGTGTTTTATGGTTATTGACGTCATTGGGAAAGACGCGCCCGGTCTTGAACACCCGGGATTCGCGGCAGAACTTGGGCTGAGGCGTCTCCGACATGGATTGCGCTTCGTTCATATACAGTCATTTCCTTTCGTGATTCGCTCAATAATAAGCCTATATTTTAATAGAACGCGGGCGGATGTGCAATACTAACACCGTTCACGGGCTCCGATGGCGGAGGAGACCAATCGGCAACAAAACGCATTATTGACAATGCTCGGAATGAAAAATGACGCATTATGACAGGTTAAGCGTTTTCTCGAGCGAAAATACAAATTTTTATTAACCTCAGGTCATTTACAGGCTGGATTTTACCTAGGGTTGAAGGTATAATTTGTTGCAATGGCATGTCCAAAGTATATAACAGATGACATCCAAATTTGTTAGGGGGATTCCGATCAATGAAAAAAGTATCCAAGCTGTCTCTCGTTATGCTGCTTGCGTTCGTTGTGATTCTGGCCGGTTGCGGCAACAACAATAACAACGCGAATAACGGCGGCAAAAACGCAAGCGCAAGCACGGCGCCAAGCGCTGGAGCTTCTGCGGCTCCGGCCACGGACAGCGGTGCTCCGGCTGCATCCGACGTCAAAGTCGGCATGGTAACGGACGTGGGCGGCGTTAACGACAAGTCGTTCAATCAGTCTGCATGGGAAGCGCTGCAAGCGCTGGAGAAAGAGAAGGGCGTCAAGGTTCAGTACCTGCAGAGTAAGTCGAATGCCGACTACGAGCCGAATCTGAGCCAGTTCGTAAGAGATAAATACAGCCTGACTTGGGGCATCGGCTTCGACCTTGGCGACGCGCTGAAGAAGGTTGCCGACGCCAACCCGGACTCCAAGCTGGCGATCATCGACAGCGTCGTTGACGCTCCGAACGTGGAATCCGTAACCTTCGCCGAGAACGAAGGCTCGTTCCTGGTAGGCGTGGTTGCCGGTCTGACGACAAAGACCAATAAGGTCGGATTCATCGGCGGCATGGAGAGCCCGGTAATCAAGCGTTTTGAAGTAGGCTTCAAAGCGGGTGTACAGGCGGTTAACCCTAGCGCAACTGTGAAAGTGATGTATGCCGGCGCGTATGACAAGCCGGATATCGGCAAGTCCATCGCTGCTACCCTGTATGATGCAGGCAACGACATTATCTTCCCGGCTGCCGGCGCAACCGGCAACGGCGTGTTCAACGAAGCCAAAGCCCGCAACAAAGCAGGCGGCAGCACGAAGCTGTGGGTTATCGGCGTGGACAAGGACCAATCGCTGGAATTCGGCGATGACGTAACGCTGACTTCCATGATGAAACGCGTAGACGTAGCGGTGAAGAATGTATCCCAGCAGGTAATTGACGGTACGTTCAAGGGCGGTACGACTACGGTTCTCGGTCTGAAAGATGACGGCGTAGGTCTGCCGGAAACCTCGAAAGCCAATGTGTCGGAAGACATTCTGAAGAAGGTTGACGAGTACAAGCAGAAGATTGTGGACGGCTCCATCACAGTGCCGACGGAATAATCCCAGGAACTGCTGTCAGAATCAACAAATAAATACGGATTTAACAGAACTAAGGCCGGTTATATAGCTGGCCTTGTTCTTGGTTCAAGCCGGATTCAGGCAACGACTGCCGTCCTTATCGGGGACGGTAGATCGCTGTCTGTGTCTGCCGGTTCAGATTTATTATTCTGTAATGAGGGTGATTCCATGAGTGCTGCGGCTCCTGTCGTAGAGTTGAAGCAAATCACAAAACGCTTTCCCGGTATCGTCGCGAACGACTCCATCAGCCTGACTCTGGAGAAAGGGGAGATTCATGCCCTTTTGGGGGAGAATGGCGCTGGCAAATCAACCCTGATGAATATCGTGTTCGGGCTCTATCAACCCGACGAAGGCAGCATCGAAATCGACGGGAAACCGGTTGTTATCGACAGCCCTAATAAGGCAATAGAACTCGGCATCGGCATGGTTCACCAGCATTTCAAGCTTGTAGAACCGTTCACGGTCACCGAGAACATCATTCTTGGAATGGAACCGAGGAACGGCATTAAAATCGACTATAAATCCGCCGCCGAACAGGTAAGGAAGCTATCCGAACAGTATGGTCTTCAAGTGGACCCTCACGCCCGGATTCACGATATATCGGTGGGCATGCAGCAGCGTGTGGAGATTATGAAGACGCTGTACCGCGGCGCGGATATCCTTATATTTGACGAGCCAACCGCCGTGTTGACTCCGCAGGAAATCAGCGAGCTGATGGCGATTATGAAGCGGCTCGTAGCCGAAGGCAAATCCATCATCCTAATTACGCACAAACTCAAAGAAATCATGACAATTTCCGACCGCGTGACGATCATCCGCCGCGGCAAGGTTATCGATACGGTCACGACCTCCGAGACCAATCCGAATGAGCTGGCCGAGAAGATGGTCGGACGCGGAGTTACGTTCAAGGTGGACAAGAAGCCGCCGGTAATCGGGGAGACGATTCTGAAGGTGGAGAATGTCAACAGCAAGAACAAGGATGGCATCTCCGTACTCAACAACCTGACCTTTGAAGTCAAGGCGGGAGAAATTCTGGGGATTGCCGGCGTAGATGGGAACGGACAGAGCGAACTCATTCAGGCGATCACCGGTCTGCGCAAAATTGATTCCGGCTCCATTCAGGTCTCGGGCACCGAAATCTCCAACCTGCCGCCGCGCAAGGTAACCGAGATGAATGTGTCGCATATTCCGGAAGACCGGCACAAGCACGGTCTGGTCCTCGACTTCTCAATCAGCGAGAATATGGTGCTGGAGACGTATTATAAGCGTCCGTACAACAAGAACGGCTTCCTGGACAAGAACGTAATTGACGAATATGCGGAGAAACTTGTCAAGGGTTTTGACGTTCGTACGCCATCCATTGAGACGAAGGCCCGCTCCTTGTCGGGGGGGAACCAGCAGAAGGCGATTATTGCTCGGGAAATAGACAAAGACCCGATTCTGTTGATTGCCGCCCAGCCGACCCGCGGCCTGGACGTGGGAGCTATCGAATTCGTCCAGAAGCAGCTCATCGCCCAACGCGACAAAGGCAAGGCGGTGCTGCTCATTTCGTTCGAACTGGATGAGATTATGAACGTATCGGACCGGATCGCCGTCATCTATGAGGGACAGATTGTCGGCGATGTGCTTCCGCAGGATACGAACGATCAGGAGCTCGGTCTGATGATGGCGGGCAGCCTGAAGCGGGGAGGAACAACGGGTGTATAAGCTTAAGAAAATATTTGCAAGCGACAGCTATATCGTGCCGCTGGTTGCCATTATTATGGGCCTCCTGGTAGGCGCCATCGTCATGCTGATCGGCGGCTATAATCCGATTACGGCATACGGAGCGCTTATCAAGCACGATTTTGGCAGCGCCTATAACTTTGGCGAAGCGATTCGTGAAATGACGCCGCTGATGCTGACCGGCTTGTCCGTCGCATTCGCTTTTCGCTCCGGGCTGTTCAACATCGGTGCGGATGGCCAGGTTCTGATCGGCATGACCGCCGCATCGCTAATCGGCATCAAGTTCGGTGGTCTGCCGTCCTTCCTGCTGGTTCCCCTGGCTATTATCGGCGCCGGTCTCTTCGGAGGCCTCTGGGCAGGAGTCGCAGGCTTCCTGAAAGCCAAACGGGGCATCAACGAAGTTATCACGACGATTATGATGAACTGGATTGCACTCTTCCTGTCGAATTACCTGATCCGAACCTTTGTGCTTCTGAAGGGACAGAACCGGTCCGAGGACATTCCGGCCTCGATGTCGATGTCATTCCTGAATGACCTGTTTGACAATGCGCGTCTGCATTGGGGAACGGTCCTTGCTCTGGGCTGTGCCGTATTCTTCTACGTGTACCTCTGGAAGTCGAAGCAGGGCTACGAAATGCGCGCGGTCGGTTTCAACCCGCATGCCGCCGAGTATGCCGGCATGAACGTAGGCCGGAACGTGATGAAGTCGATGTTCATCGCGGGCGTGTTCGCCGGGCTTGCCGGCGCAGGCGAGGTACTGGGCGTATTCCACTACCAGTCGGTATTTGCAGCTTCGCCGGGCTATGGCTTTGACGGCATTGCCGTTGCGCTGCTGGGACTGACACATCCGTTCGGCGTTATCCTGGCTGCCATCCTGTACGGCTCCCTGACCTACGGCTCGGCGGGCATGAGCTTTGACGCCAACGTGCCGCCAGAGCTGATCCGGATCGTAATCGGTTCGATTATTTTCTTCATTGCCGCCCAAGGTATTGTGCGCTGGGTGCTCAAGCCGTTCTATTTCAAGCGCAAGAAAGAGAAGGTGCTCTAGATGGATCTTACGACACTGGGTCAAATGCTCAATTCGACGCTGGTATTCTCTACGGCGCTCATATTTGCCGCACTTGGCGGCATCTTCTCGGAACGCTCCGGTGTGGTCAACATCGGAATTGAAGGCTTGATGACATTCGGCGCCTTCGCCGCAGCCATTGGAGGTTACTATGCGCAGGATGCAGGTTACGGTTCCTGGGCTCCATGGATCGGTCTGCTGTGCGCCATGCTGGTCGGTATGATCGGCTCCCTCATTCACGCGGTAGCGTCGATTACCTTCAAGGCGGACCAGACGATAAGCGGTACGGTTATCAATTTCCTGGCCGCCGGCAGCACGTTGTATATGGTCAAGCTGCTTTTTGACGGCGCCGGCGAGACGCCTTATCTGGACGAAGGGTTCATCAAGCTCCAGATTCCCTGGTTGTCGGATATTCCGGTAATCGGCAACGGGATCTTCAATGCCTACCCGACAACGTATATTGCGATTGTCCTGGTCATCGTCGTCTATCTGGTGCTCTTCAAGACGCCGTTCGGCCTGCGTCTCCGCGCCGTGGGCGAACATCCGAGCGCTGCGGATACCCTGGGTGTGAATGTGAACCGGATGCGATATGTCGGCGTGATGCTCAGCGGCATACTTGCCGGCATGGGCGGAGCGACGATTACCCTGACGACTACAGGGACGTTCTCCCACAACACCATTTCCGGTCAAGGCTTTATTGCCATTGCGGCGATGATCTTCGGCAAATGGAACCCGATCGGCGCCTTCGGCGCAGCGGCCTTCTTCGGCTTCTCTCAGGCCATCCGCAACTATGTGGGCCTGTTCGAATGGTCCAAGGACATTCCGCAGGAATTCATTTACATGATCCCTTATGTGCTGACGATTATCGTACTGGTCAGCGCGGTCGGCCGTTCCGCAGCGCCCAAGGCGCTGGGTCAGCCTTACGATCCGGGCAAACGTTAAAGAACGACCCTTTTTCCCAAGGTCCTGCCTCCGCTTCGGCGGAGAGCGGGGCCTTTTTGGCATATCCCTCTTCTGATGCGGGCATCCGCGCAGTCGGCGGCCGTGACGGCTGCATATTCTGCTTTATCGGTGAACCACATTTTGAGGAGGTCAACGACATGGCACATCCGGTTACCAAGCAGCAAGTAAGACAACTCATCGGCAAGCACATCGTCGCCGTTACCAAAGATGGAACCCGCGTTGCGGGCAAGCTGGTGCGCATATCGGGCAATCGTCTCGTTCTGAAGCCTTCCCCAGGCAAAAAGGTGCAAACGAAGGCGCTTATTCCGCTGGTGCTGTTCGACCTGCTGGCGGTCGGCGTTTCGCCCTATGCTTACGGCTATGGCGGCTACGGCCACGGGTACGGCCCGGGTCCCGGCTACGGCGGCTATGGTCCCGGGCATGGCGGATACGGACCCGGCTACGGCGGAGGGCCATACCCGTACGGCTTTTTTTAAGACGGCTTAGATCAAGCGCTTCTCCATCTCATAGCTGAGGGACTGGGGAGAGTAGCGGGCGACGGCATAGCCGAGCTTGCGGTAAAAGGCAACCCCGCCCTCATTCCCTTCGTCGACGGCGACCTTGGAGCGCAGGCATCCGCGGGAGAATGCGAACCGTTCGGCCCGGTCCATGAGCAGATTGCCCCACCGGCGCCGCTGGGCGTACGGGGCGATAGCCAGCATATCGATATAGAGCAGCTCGCCGTGAAGCAGAAAATGGACAAAACCGAACGGATCGCTCTCGTAATCGGTGCAAGCGACGAGCGTAACGCCCCGGCTCAGCCGTCCGGGCAGGTCTTTACGGATCTGGGCGAGGGTCTTCGGAGGCAGATTGGACAGGGGAACCAGTTGATTCTCAATCAGACTATAGATTACCCGGTCATCCTGTCTGGGTCTGCGATAACGGATCATGCGGTCTTCCCCCTTAATAGGCCTTATGGTTCCATCATATGTCGGGCGGGGAGAAGCGTGTTTCTCACGAAGCGGCGCTGCGGATGCAGATGTCAAATTCGGTATTGACTAACCGTGTAAGGAAATCATATAATGTGTCTAAACATTTTCACGATATTCCTTAACGGCAATGAAGAGGACGAAGTTTAAAGGGCTCTTGAGACCAGAGAGCGGGAGGAACTGCTGAAACCTCCGCCTTAACCCCTTTTATACGAGCTCACCTCGGAGCTGTTTCCCTGAAAAGTCCGCGCAGCAAGGATGGCGGAGTGATTAGGGGAAATCGTAGGGTTCACGTTACGAACCTGGGTAACCATAATCGGGCATTTGCCCTCATCGATGGATTATGGATTGACCTGCCGAGGCGCTGCATTGCGAAATGCGACGCAAATTGGGGTGGTACCACGGAAGCGCAAGCCTTTCGTCCCTCACAGTCAGAACGATTGTGGGCGACGGAAGGCTTTTTTGTATGCGAATGCGGGTTGGACAGAATTTCGGAGCTTTGAGAGGAGGACAACTGATGAGCGCGCAAATACCGGAAGTGCGATCGACAGAACAGTTGAAAGAGAAGTGGATGGAGCCGGAAGTCATTACGGGATCGGAAATTCTGCTTCGCAGCCTGGTGCTGGAAGGTGTAGACACTGTATTCGGATATCCGGGCGGCGCGGTTTTGTATATCTATGATGCGCTGTACGGCTTTGACGACTTCAAGCATGTGCTGACCCGTCATGAACAAGGCGCCATTCACGCCGCCGACGGATACGCAAGGGCAAGCGGCAAGACCGGCGTCTGTATTGCCACCTCGGGCCCGGGCGCAACGAACCTGGTCACCGGGATCGCTACAGCCTATATGGACTCTGTACCGCTGGTTGTCATCACAGGGAATGTCTTCTCCAGCCTGATCGGTACGGACGCCTTTCAGGAAGCCGATATTACCGGCATCACCATGCCGATCACAAAGCACAGTTACCTGGTGCGCAGCGTTGAGGATCTTCCCCGGGTAATCCATGAAGCGTTCCACATTGCTTCAACCGGCCGCAAAGGCCCGGTGCTGATCGACATCCCGAAGGATGTGTCGGCGGCGAAGACGCTGTTCACTCCGGTTACGAGTGTCAGTCTGCGGGGCTATAATCCGCGGTCGGTTCCGAATAAGCTTCAGCTTGACAAGCTGGTGCGGGCCATAAGCGAAGCTGAGCGGCCGATCATTATCGCAGGCGGCGGCGTTATCTACTCCGGAGCCCATGAAGAAATGCTGGAATTCGTCAAGCGGACGGAGATTCCGATCACGACCACATTGCTGGGCCTGGGAGCATTTCCAAGCGCCGAGGAGCTCTGGATGGGAATGCCGGGCATGCACGGCACCTATACGGCGAACAACGCCATTCAGAACTGTGACCTTCTCATTAATATCGGAGCCCGGTTCGATGACCGCGTAACGGGCAAGCTGGACGGCTTCGCGCCGAAGGCCAAGATTGTGCACATTGATATTGATCCTGCTGAAATCGGCAAGAACGTCGCTCCCGACATTCCGATCGTCGGCGACGTCAAGACAGTGCTGGAACTGCTGAACCGCGAAGTCGGGCGGGCCGGGCAAGCGGATGCCTGGCGGGTCCAGATTGCGCAGTGGAAGCAGGATTATCCGCTTCGCTACCGCGATTCGGACCATGTGCTGAAGCCCCAATGGGTCATTGAGATGATCAATGATACGACCCGCGGGGAAGCCATCGTTACGACGGATGTAGGCCAGCACCAGATGTGGGCCGCTCAGTACTACAAGTTCAATCATCCGCGTTCCTGGATCACCTCGGGCGGGCTGGGAACGATGGGCTTTGGCTTCCCGTCGGCGATCGGCGCCCAGATGGCGCATCCCGAGCGGCTCGTAGTCTCCATCAACGGAGACGGAGGCATGCAAATGTGTTCCCAGGAACTTGCGATCTGTGCGATTCATAACATCCCGGTAAAGATCGTAGTCATCAATAACGAAGTGCTTGGCATGGTACGCCAGTGGCAGAACCTGATTTATGAGAAGCGTTACAGCTATACCGACCTGGCCGGCAGTCCGAACTTTGTGAAGCTGGCAGAAGCATACGGCGTCAAGGGGCTTCGGGCTACAACCAAAGAAGAAGCGCAGGCGGCGTGGCAGGAAGCCATGGAGACGCCGGGACCGGTGCTGGTAGAATTCGTCGTTTCGAAGGACGAGAACGTCTACCCGATGGTTACCCAGGGTTCGACCATCGATCAAATGCTGATGGGGGATGAATAGACAGTGACGAAGCAGACCATATCCATTCTGGTAAATGACCAACCGGGTGTGCTGCAGCGGGTGGCCGGTCTGTTCGGCCGGCGCGGCTTCAATATCGAGAGCATTACGGTGGGCCAGTCGGAAGAGACCGGACTCTCCCGGATGGTCATCGTAACCATCGGCGACGAACACACGTTGGAACAGATCGAGAAGCAGCTCTACAAGCTGATTGACGTAATCAAAGTCGTGGATCTTAGCATCAAACCGATGGTAGCGCGAGAGCTGGCGCTGATCAAGGTCAAAGCAGAGCCTCCGCAGCGTCCGGAGATCATGGGCGTCGTCGAGACCTTCCGGGCATCAGTCATCGACATCGGCAGTATGAGCCTGCTCGTCCAGGTCGTGGGGGATACCCAGAAGATTGACGCTATGATCGAGCTGCTGAAGCCCTACGGCATCAAGGAGCTGTCGCGGACCGGGGTTACGGCCATGATGAGAGGCAACGGCTGAGTGTCGCTGTCTGCGGCTTTAGCGTATTGCTGCTGTGCGGCATTGCAAGGAAGAGGTAAGGCATCATTTCATTCCTAAATATATACGGCTTCTGGTCAAAGAGCGGGAGCTTGAGGGCCGAGAGCCCAAGTCGCCGGGGACACGGCGATGAAGCAGGAACGCGGACTTCGGCGGGTTCCGGACGGGCGAGGCCCGGCTCTGAAGCGCCCGCTCTTTACCAGGGTTCCAAATCAAAGGAGGATTTTGACAATGGCAGTTACGACGTACTATGAACAGGATGCAGATCTGAGCGTATTGAAAGGCAAGACGATTGCGGTTATCGGCTATGGCAGCCAGGGCCACGCCCAGGCGCAGAACCTGCGCGACAGCGGACTCAAGGTTATCATCGGCCTGCGTGAAGGCAAATCCTTCCAGACCGCCAAGAACGACGGATTCGAAGTACTGCCGGTGTCCGAAGCGGTATCCCGCGCCGACGTTGTCCAAATCCTGATGCCTGACGAAACCCAGGCCGCTGTGTACAAGAACGAAATTGAACCGAATCTGAAGAACGGCGCCGCCCTCATGTTCTCGCACGGCTTCAACGTGCATTTCGGCCAGATTATCGCGCCGAAGGATGCGGACGTCCTGCTGGTCGCTCCGAAGTCGCCGGGCCACATGGTGCGCCGCACTTATGAGGAAGGTTTTGGCGTTCCCGGACTGATTGCCATCGAGCAGGACGCTACGGGCAATGCAAAGGCCATCGGTCTTGCTTATGCCAAGGGCATCGGCTGTACCCGCGCCGGCGTTATCGAGACTTCCTTCCGCGAAGAGACCGAGACGGATCTGTTCGGCGAGCAGGCCGTACTGTGCGGCGGCGTAACCGCCCTGATCAAAGCGGGCTTCGAGACGCTGGTGGAAGCCGGCTATGCGCCCGAGATGGCTTACTTTGAGTGCCTGCATGAAATGAAACTGATTGTAGACCTGATTTATGAAGGCGGCATGGCGAAGATGCGCGATTCCATCAGCAACACGGCGGAATACGGCGACTATGTAACCGGCCCGCGCATTGTAACCGACGAGACGAAGAAAGCCATGAAGGCCGTTCTGAGCGATATTCAGCAGGGCAAGTTCGCTCGCGACTTCATTCTGGAGAACCAGTCGGGCCGCGCCTTCCTGACGGCAACCCGCCGCAACGAAGCCGCTCATCCGATCGAAGTAACCGGCGGACAGCTTCGCGAAATGATGGCCTGGATCAAGAAGTAAGAGGCCGCCATGCGGAAGATCTATGTGTTTGACACGACGCTGCGCGACGGAGAGCAGTCGCCCGGAGTCAACCTGAATACACGCGAGAAGCTCGAAATCGCTTATCAGCTGGAGAAGCTGGGAGTAGACCGGATGGAGGCGGGCTTTCCCGCCGCCTCCCCGGGCGATCTCGCCGCAGTCAACGCGGTGGCCCGGGCTGTCAAGAATGTGACGGTTATCGGGCTGTCCCGTTCCCGGGAGAGCGATATCGATGCCGTCCGGGAAGCGCTGAAAGGTGCGCAGGACCCGTGCATCCACCTGTTCCTGGCCACTTCGCCGATCCATCGGCAGCATAAGCTGCGGATGGAGAAGGCGCAGGTGCTGGAGACTGCGCAGGCGGCGATCCGCTACGCCAAGAAGTATTTCGGGAAGCTGGAGTTCTCCCTGGAGGACGCCGGGCGCACCGAGCTTGACTTCATGGCAGAGGTCGTCAGCATGGCGGTGCGCGAAGGCGCCAATGTAGTGAATATCCCCGACACGGTCGGGTATCTGTACCCTTCCGAGTACGGCGCTATCTTCAAGTATTTGAAGGAACAGGTGCCCGGTATCGAGAAGGTGCAGCTCAGCGCCCATTGTCATAATGACCTGGGCATGGCGACAGCCAACACGCTGGCCGCCATCCAGAACGGCGCCGATCAGATCGAAGGAACGATCAACGGCATCGGCGAACGGGCGGGCAACACGGCGATCGAAGAAGTAGCGATGGCGCTGGAGACGCGGAGTCTTTTGTTCGAGGCGAAGACCTCCCTGAAGCTGTCGGAGATTTCCCGCACGAGCCGGCTGGTCAGCAAGCTGACCGGGATGGCTGTCCCGGGCAACAAGGCCATCGTCGGCGCGAATGCTTTTGCCCATGAGTCGGGCATCCATCAGGACGGCATGCTCAAGGAGAAATCGACCTATGAGATTATGACGCCGGAGACGATCGGACTCAAGGAGAGCAAGCTCGTGCTCGGCAAGCATTCCGGACGCCACGCCTTCCGCGACAAGCTGGAGGATCTCGGCTACACGCCTGCGGAAGAGGAGCTGAATGCGGCGTTCGCCCGCTTCAAGGACTTGGCCGATAAGAAGAAGGAAGTGTCCGACGAGGATATTTTGGCGCTCCTGGAAGACCGGCTGATCGACACGCCGGAGGTCTTCCGCCTGAAGACGATCTATGTCACTTACGGCAACGAAGCGACGCCGACGGCGAAGGTTGTTCTGAAGGGCCCGCAGGAAGAGCCGGTTACCGTCTCCGCCGAAGGGAACGGTTCGGTCGATGCCATTTACAATGCCATCGACGGAGCAACCGGGGAAGCTGTCAACCTCGATGATTACTCCATCAAGTCGGTCAGTCACGGCAAGGATGCCCAGGGCGAAGTGCATGTCGTGCTCTCGCAGGGACCAATAGCGGCCCAGGGCCGCGGGCTCAGCGTCGATATTCTGGAAGCCAGCGCCCGCGCTTACCTGGATGCGCTGAACAAGCTGATCGAGAAGCGAAAGACCTATACAGAACGGGAACGCGCACAGTCCTGAAGACGGTGCGCCCCGACTATATAGCGTTATTTCGCCCGGTTTCAACAGACAACGGCTGTCTTTCCGCAAGGGGAGACAGCCGTTGTCTGTTGAACGGCTTGACCCCCGGCCCAATGTCCGGCAGGAACGGGTCCGAATTTTCAATAAAGTGCAGGGTTCCTCCCGGAAACGGCGTCCAACGATATAGAGAGAAGGAGGGGAGTAAGCTGGAAGAGGCACAGTGGATCACCGCGGTTCTGGAAGGAGACACGCAGGCCTTCGGTCACCTGGTGGCGCGTTACCAGGGAATGGTGTACCGGGTCTGCGTGAAGATTACAGGCGAAGCGGAGTCGGCCAAGGACATGGCCCAGGAAGTGTTCATTAAAGCCTACAAGGCGCTCCCCTCCTTCCGGGGACAGTCAACCTTCTCAACCTGGTTATACCGGATTGCATACCGGACCTGTCTGGATTACAAACGCGCCAATGACAGGGAATGGAAGCACCGGTCCTCCTCGGAGATTCAGGAGAGCGACTATGTCACCTCGCAGACGCCGGAGCTTGCCGCCATACGCCGGGAAGCTTCGGAAGAACTCGGCCAACAGGTGAACAGCTTAGCCGAACCGTACCGGTCGGTCGTGCAGCTGTACTACTTCAATCGTCAGTCCTATCAGGAGATTGCGGACGCCAAGGGCGTCTCGGTCAAGACCGTAGAATCCCAGCTGTACCGCGCCAGACAGATCATGCGAAGAAACGGGGAGAGATGGCAATGAAATGTTGGGACGTGATGGAAGCAATCCCCTTCTATTTGGACGGTCTTCTGTCTCCGGCTCAGGAGCAGGAACTTCGTCACCACCTGGAGAGCTGTCCGGAGTGCGCCGATTGGCTGGATGAAGCGCGAGAAATGCGTGAGCTGTGGACCGGACTGGAGAACCGGCCGGATGCGTTCGAGCCGGGCGCTGTGCCCGATTTGGTCGCAGGCGTGCTGGAAGAGATCGGCAGGCTGAAGACAGAACGTCATTCGCGGGCCGAAGAAACGCCGGCTGTCCCCAAACGAAGCATTCGCCGGGCTTCATGGCTGCATTACGCGCTGGCAGCTTGTCTCGCTTTTACATTGATGCAATTCGGGGTGTTCGAACAGCTCGGGTACGGCTTGACCACGTTCAGCGGGCAAATGTCGGACTCGGTCGTTCAATTGTTCGGAGATGCCGGAACACGATAGATCGAGCTGAAGCAGGAACAATCATTCGGGAGGAATGGGCAATGTTGTTAAAAAAAAGACGCTGGCTCACCTTTATGCTGGCCATGGTGCCGGGTGTGGGCCATCTGTACCTCGGATTCAAAAAATTAGGCATGCAGTTCATGGTCGGAGCCTTTCTCTGCATTATCTTCATTCCGTCGATGCCGAGCGTCTTCTCCTTTGCGCTGGCCGCGCTCTGGTTCTACCAGCTGTTCGACGCGCTTCAGAAGGCTACCTGGAACAAGCTGATGTTCAAGGAACGCGAGCGGACGATGTTTTATCAGCAGCAGGACCCTTTCTACCAGCCGGATCCGTATGCCGGTACTTGGGGACTGAATCCGTCCGGGATGCCCGATTACCCGCAGGACCCGATCAGTCCGGTCTGGGTAGGCGGAGGCTGCATCCTGGCCGGGACCATGCTGCTGATCATTACGGTGTTCCCGGGACTGTGGGAATTCCTGACGGATATCAATATCGGAACCATTTTGCTGGCATCGGGACTGATTGGGTATGGATTCTATATGCTGCGGAAGAACGCTCGCTTCTAAGAGCAAGGCTTGGCGTAACAGAGACGGGAGTGGAATTATGGGGAAATGGAGAACGGGCAGTCTGACGGCGGCGCTGGGATGCATCGCACTCGGCGTGCTGTTGGTGCTGATCCAGCTGGGAACGCTTGATGACCAGGCGCTGGGATATGTATGGCCGGCCCTGTTGATTGCGCTGGGACTGGAGACGCTGTTCCGGCTGCTGTTCCGCACTGGCGGCGGCCGAACGAACGGTTGGGCGATCGTGCTGATCATTGCGATCGGGCTCGGCAGCGCGGTGCCTTCCGTACTGGGGGACGGGACGCTGAAGGAATGGTTCGGGAAGAAATATTTGAGTCAGGTACAGGGTGAGAAAGAGATCGGGGCGCAGATCCGGCAGGTCCGCATTTCGATCACCACGGGCAAAATCCGTCTCACCGGAACGGAGAACGAGACAGTAACCTATGAAGGCAAGCTGCGCTCGCCGGGAACCAGCCAGAGCGAGAGCGACGCGGCGCTGAACAAGAATTGGAGCGTCCGCGAGGAAGGGGACACTCTGATTCTGGAGCAGAAGGCGCCGTCCAAGTGGTCAACGCTGATCTTCGGATTTAGTAAGGGACCGTACCTCAATGTGACGCTTCCGTCGCGGCTTGCCGCGACCCTGAGCACAAGCGACGGAACCCTGGATGTGACCGGCATGGAGAATGGGCTGAACGCCGACACCAGCAACGGCAAAGTCGTCATTCAGGACGTCAGAGGCAAGGTCCATGCCGATACAAGCAACGGTTCGCTTGTGCTGCGGCGGATTGACGGCGGGGTCGAGGCTTCGAGCTCGAACGGCTCCATTACCCTGGAACAGCTTGGGGGAGAAGTGTCGGCCAGCAGCAGCAACGGCAAGATCGTCATTGATTCCGCGATTGGCGGCGACTGGGACTGCGAGACGAGCAACGGCAGCATTCATCTCACTGTGCCGCAGGAGACGGATGCTCTGATCAAGGCGGATACTTCAAGCGGCTCGCTGGAGGGAAACGCAGACTGGAACAAGAAGGACAATGACAGTACGAGCGGCGATGTGAAGCTGGGCGGAGGCAGCCATACGGTTCAGCTCTCGACCACCAACGGCGATGTAGAGGCGAATGTGGAATAAGAGGGCTCCAACCTCTTGGTTCCTCCCCCCAAAAAAAACCTTCCGGTTCTGCCCGATAATGGGGCAGGCCGGAAGGTCTTCGTGCGTTCTGCGGATCTGCCGGGCGGATGCTCCGCCGGCCACGGCAAGACAGAGTCGCGCCCGGCGCGCCGGGCGTCTTTACCAGGCGTAGGCTTTGGGGGCGGCGCCGCCGGGCCCCGGGAAGATCTCGTCCAGTCGCTGCAGCGTCGGCCCGTCCAGCGTCACTTCGAGCGCGCGAAGCGAGCTCTCGAACTGCTCCAGCGTCCGCGGCCCGATGATCGGCGCGGTAACGGCCGGGTTGGCCAGCAGCCAGGCCAAGGCCACCGTATCCTGCGGCTCGCCGAGTTCCTGGCAGAGCGAGGCGAACTGCTCGAGCTGCGCCTTGTGCTGCTCAATCCGGTCGGTGTCGCCGCCGCTGCGGCTGCCTTTGATCTTCAGCAGCGCATTGCGGCCGAGCAGACCGCCGTCCAGCGGGCTCCACGGGATAACGCCGAGGCCCAGGCTCTGGGCCGCCGGAAGCACCTCAAGCTCCGGCAAGCGGCAGGTAAGGCTGTATTTGTGCTGTTCCGAGACCAGCCCGAAGAAGCCGCGGGCTTTCGCTTCGCCTTGAGCGACCGCAATATCCCAGCCGGCAAAATTGCTGGAGCCGACGTAGCCGATTTTCCCCTGGCTGACCGCAAGCTCGAACGCTCCCCACAGCTCGTTCCAGGACACGCCGCGATCCACGTGGTGCATCTGGTACAGCTCGATGTGGTCCGTCTGCAGCCGCTTCAGGGAAGCGTCGAGATGGCGGCGGATGATATAGGAGGACAGTCCTTGCTCGTCATTCGGTCCATCCAGCTTGTCATTCATTTGGCCGTAGACTTTCGTCGCCAGCACGACCCGTTCCCGGCGGCCTCCGCCCTGCTGGAACCAGCGTCCGATAATGCTCTCCGTCAGGCCGCTGTTCTCGCCCCAGCCGTACACATTGGCGGTATCAAAGAAGTTGATGCCCGCATCCAGAGCGGTATCCATAATGCGAAAAGCTTCCTTCTCGTCCGTAATCGGACCGAAATTCATCGTGCCCAGACACAGACGGCTGACGTTCATCCCCGATTTCCCCAGCTTGGCATACTGCACGATTGGATCACTCTCCCGCTTCATAATGAGATGCTTGTTCCATTGAAACGCTTACTTAATAATTGTAAAGGACTTAAGATTCAATAGCAAATAAGAGCGCAATCTGAAGCTTTGTCCAGAATTCTGGGCAAAGAAAAAACCTCTGCCGGCCGCGAGGCTGACAGAGGTTCCGGGTTTCTATTGAATTTTCTGGATGGTTGAGATTGTAAGCAGAGTAGCGTTGGTCGTTCCGCCGCTCACATTATCGAAGGAATAGGAGGCAGTCGGCACGCCGCGAAGCCGGACGAGATCATCTTCCAGAATATCGCCGGTCGATCCGGCATAAATGCCTGTAATCGAGTTGAAATTGTCGTCTACAATGTGGACATAAGCTACTGTTCCGATGTCAGTCTCCGTTTCCTCGATGCTGATGACATCTCCGGTTATGGAAATCATTTTTCCGAGGTAAGGTGTAATGTTTTTCTGGAGGTGCTTGGAGGTTACGTTAGGATCGGCAGAGGTCTGCGCAGCCTGTTTGGCTTCTGGAGTTACGGCCGGGAACAAGTCGGAGTGATCAAAGATATATTGGTAGGTTTGTACATCCAGTTCAGCCATATCATCGGTAATCGAAGGCACGATAGTTAACATATAATCCGCAAATTTCGATTTCTCTGCTGTCGCCTGCGCTTCCTCCGCCTCCTTTTGTTGCTGCTCGGCTGCGATTCTGGCTTCCTCGATTTCTTTAGCTTTCTTATCCGCTTCCTCTTTTTTTACGAGTTCTGCCTGGGCCTTCTCATCTTCTGTCGGCTGGGAGACTGCCGGAGACGGGGCGGCCGTTTCAGCAGCGGTTGCCGCCGGAGCGGCGCTTGGAGTACCAGCGGCTTCCGTGTCTTTCGTATCGGTACTGGCGGCGCCGATGATCATAATGACAAAAGCGGCGGCCGCAATAATAAAGTTTCTTTTTGCCGTTCCATGCTTACGAATCACGGAGACGAGACCTAGGATTAAAAAGACGACCGTCCCGACAAATCCGATGACTGCAAGAGCTGTCCACATACCAAATCCCCCTGTAATGTAATAAAAATCCCTGCTCTTCTATTATCAGGTTTTACCGAGAGAAATGAAGTGACGTTTTTAACCCTGGATCGATCAAATTCGACGTTATTTTACAGATGGTTTGAATCTTTGAAAGCGTTGCTTCAATAAATAAAAAAATGGAATGGCTAGTTGGCTGACTTTATTGTTCTAGGAAGCTACCTTATAGGCTTTCCCTATTAACTTGATAGATTCTATATCTTTGTCGTATGGGTGAAGGTATGATACAACAATAGAAGATGAATAGGCCGCCGAGGTGGCGGGATCCCCCCTGAGGAGTGACGACGAAATGAGCGAAGTGAAGAAGATTGCAGTGATAGCCGGAGACGGAATCGGACCGGAAGTAGTGGCCGAAGCGGAGAAAATCTTAAAGGTAACCGAGGAGGTGTTCGGCTACCGGTTCGAGACCGAGCATGCCTTGTTCGGCGGCATCGCGATTGACGAGCGGGGAACGCCGCTGCCGGAGGATACGCTTGCGGTCTGCCGCAGCGCCGACGCGGTGCTGCTGGGCGCCGTCGGCGGCCCGAAGTGGGACAGCAATCCGAAGGAATTGCGGCCGGAGACGGGCCTGCTCGGCATCCGCAAGGCGCTCGGGCTGTTCTCCAACCTGCGTCCTGCCGTTGTCTTTGACTGCTTGAAGGACGCTTCCACACTGAAGCCCGAAGTGCTGGAAGGAACGGACCTCATGGTCGTGCGTGAACTGACCGGCGGCATCTACTTCGGCGAGAAGCTTCGCCGGCAGGGCGAGCAGGGCGAGGAAGCGGTCGATACCTGCGTCTACAACGTGACCGAAGTGGAGCGCATTGTCCGGCAGGCGTTCGAGATCGCCGGCAAGCGCCGGAACAAGCTGGCTTCCGTGGATAAAGCCAATGTGCTGGAGACCTCCCGCCTGTGGCGCGAAGTTGTCAACCGGGTGGCGGCCGATTACCCGCAGGTGGAGCTGGAGCATGTGCTGGTCGATAACTGCGCCATGCAGCTTCTGCGCCGCCCATCGAGCTTCGATGTCATCGTAACGGAGAATATGTTCGGCGACATTCTCAGCGATGAAGCGGCAATGCTGACCGGATCAATCGGCATGCTGGCTTCGGCTTCGCTCGGCGAAGGCAGCTACGGGCTGTACGAGCCGGTTCACGGCTCCGCGCCGGATATTGCCGGTCAGGGGCTGGCGAATCCGATTGCGACCATCCTCTCGCTGGCCTTGATGTTCCGCTTGACCTTCGGATTTGAAGAAGCCGCAGCGGCGATTGAGTCGGCGGTAGCGGAAGTACTGAACGCCGGACACCGGACCAGCGATATTGCGGTGGACAAGAGCCGGGCAATCTCGACGGCCGCTATGGGCGATCTGATTGCCGAAGCGGTCCGCAAGGCGCGGCATTGACTTTGATTTTCCCGAGTGATACGATTTGTTCAGCTATGGGAGGAGTACTCTCTTTCTCGCTAAATTGAAGGAGGATTACTTGCAATGGCTGAACGCATGGTAGGCAGATCGGCACCGGATTTCAAGCTGGAGACCGTTTCGGGCGACGGCAGGGAGTTCAAATGGGTCAGCCTCTCCGATTACCGGGAGAAGTGGCTGGTGCTGTTCTTTTATCCGCTCGATTTCACCTATGTATGTCCGACCGAAATCCGGGCGCTGAGCGAAGCGGCCGGGCAATTCTCCGATTTGGACACCGAGCTTCTGGCCGTCAGCGTGGACTCGGTTCATTGTCACCGGGCGTGGATACAGACGCCGGAAGAGCGCGGGGGCCTCGGGCCGATCCGCTTCCCGCTTGCTTCTGACATTACGAAGAAGACGGTATCTGACTACAACATTCTTCTGGAAGAAGAAGGGGTGGCCCTACGGGGATTGTATATCATTGATCCGGACGGCATTCTGAAATATGAACTGGTTCATCATAATGATGTCGGCCGAAGCGTAGAAGAGACGCTCCGTGTGCTCCAGGCTCTCCAAGCCGGCGGGCTGTGTCCCATGGACTGGCGGCCGGGAGACGCCCTGCTCTGAACGGCCGCTCTGACGGGCCGAATCCGTATCTATTTCTTGCATTTCCAGCCTCCTTCACAGCCGGCAAGACGGAAGGAGGCTTTTTGCATCCGGAAGATCCTCTTTTCGTTTGAAATTGGGCAGGGCGGTTGATATAATCCTTACAAGCCATCAGGAATCTCTGACTAACGGGCATAATACACTAATACGAAACCATCGAATTTGACCAAGGAGGGTGAACAAGCATGAGTTATTGCTGTGGAGCGAGTATGGTAGGTACCAAAGGGACGCTGAAGCATTATCGTACGCATGTCCATAATGTTCCCCTGCTTTTTTGCCCGGTCTGCCACCGGGTGGAGGTTCATTACAAGGTGGAGAACGAATATGAGATTCTGGCTGAATATGCGCATGGCGACGGCGTTACCGACGTCGACTTCCAGGACTATGTCATGGAAGATGAAGAATCGATCTTCGAGAATGTGGTGAACATGGAGAGCGAGGATGCTCTGGCCATTATTCAGAACCAGATCGATATGGCGCTGGATCTGCTGGGCGTTGCCAAGCAGCTGGAGGATGCCAAATGGGAGCGCGAGCTTAAGAAGAGACTGGCCGTTATGAGCCAGCGGAAGCTCCGTCTCCAGCAGAAAGCCTGACCCGGGCCGTCAAGCCTCTTCCGATATAATTTCAGGTCTCCGCAGCAAGTGCGGAGGCCTTATTTGTTAGGGAAGCATAACCCGACAAAGGAGGGAGAACCCTCCTGTCTGAAATCGAACTAAAGAATCATTTTATAAGCGGATGTGTCATTCGACAGTTTCTCCGGTTGCGAAATTCGATTTGATTGGATATGATTGGAATATAGTTGGAAGGGTTGGATAAAATAAATCCTGTGCGGCGTTTGTCCCGGCTTCATCATATGCTTAACGGTCTCAAGGGAACAACATCGTTTGATGCGGCTGAACTGCTTACTGATCAGTAGTCCTGCTTCGTCAAATTCAGTTGAAGGGGGAACTTGCATCGTGTTTCACGAAATTCAGGAGAGTCAGCTAACATCGCTTCGAATGTTCCAATTCGGGTCCATGAACAGTATATACAAGAATATTCTGGAGCAAATAGACAGCGGCGTTATGTTGTTTGATGAGGAAGGCACCCTTGCATTTATGAATGCGCAGATGTACGGTATGCTCGAAATGCAGCGCTACGACTTGACCGGGTATTCCTGTGTGCAGATGTTGAATCACACCTCGTTCAGCCGCTATAAGAAGAAGCAGCTTCTTCGACTCTACCGTGAGACGGTCTACAAAGGGAAAACTTCGCATGAATTTATGGACGAGTACGGCCGCTACTGGAAAGTCACGGCTTCGTACGGCGAGAAGATGAACGGATACTATTTGTTTGTGGCTAAGGAAATCTCCGATTATAAGCAGATCGAACAGACGGCCTATCAGAATGACAACCTGGCTATGCTGGGCAAGCTGTCTGCGTCCATAGCCCATGAAATCCGAAATCCGCTGACGGCGATCAGAGGGTTTATTCAACTGCTCCGTCCCCACCTTCAAGGATTGGGCAAAGAAGAGTATGCCAAGATTATTCTGTCCGAGATTGATCGGGCCAATGATATTATCCATGAATTCCTGAGTTCCTCCAAACCTACTCCTCCCCAGGTAGCCATCATTCCGGTGTCGGCGCTGTTGAAAGAAGTCGTGCTGTTAACCGAAAGCGAAGCCCTGATGACCGGCTGCCAAATCAACCTCCACGCGCCCCATGCCGATCTGACTGTATCCGTTGATGTGAAACAAATGAAGCAGGTTCTTCTCAATATGATTAGAAATGCAATGGAAGCGGTTTCAGATAAGGAAAGCCATACTGGCGGACGAATCGAGCTGGGAGCGCGCCGCGATGGAACCAGTGTCCGCATCTTTGTTTCGGACAATGGCAAGGGGATGGACAGCTGCACGATGGACCGTCTGTTCAATCCCTTCTTCACGACCAAGGATACCGGAACGGGACTGGGATTATCGGTAAGCGAGCGGATTGTCAAGAATCACGGGGGAACGATTTCAGTTACCAGTCAATTAAATGAAGGAACGAGCTTTGTCATTTCGCTGCCGCTGATCCAGTAGCGCATGGCTAAGCCTGACATGAAGAAACCGGAGACTCCGAGAGGAGCTCCGGTTTCTTTTGCATCTGATGTCAAACGTTGCTGCGTTTCGATTTAACCTGATCCATAAAAGACTGGAAGCCGCCCATTACTTTGCTGCGGGCATCCTTGTTCTTCAGCAGGTAGGCCGCTCCCAGGGCGGCGGTCGTCAGAAGCGTTTTTCTCGTGTTCATGATGAATTCCTCCTTGGAATGATAGGCTCGTTGCTTATCCTTTACATAACCTTGTCCCGGAGAATTCAAACATCGGAAGCTACGCCTCGCGTCCGGAAGGACTTCCCGGTGCAGGCCCGGATCCGGACGGTCCGCAGCAGGAGAGGGAGGATGAAGAGGCGGCAGGACAAGTCTTGCTCTTGTCGCAGCCGGCACAGGCTCCCTTCTTGCTCTTCTGAATATGGCGGTAGAGTACCCAGGCTGTATAGCCGAAGATAGCTGCAACAATCAATAGATTCACGAACATGCGGTTGCCTCGCTTTCTGTAGAGAGAGACCTCAGGCGGCCCCGAAGACTAGACCCAGCCCAGCAGCCGGCCCCCTTGATAAATGACCAGCGACACCAGATAGGCCAGAATCAGCGAATACCCCATAGCGAAGAAGGTCCACTTCCAGGAGGCGGTCTCCTTCTTGATTACGCCGACGGTGGCCAGACAAGGAACATAGAGCAGGATGAATGCCATGAAGCTGACGGCGCTGAGCGGAGTGAAGATCTGAGCGAGCTGTCCTTGAAGGCCGGCATCATCCGCCGTGTGATAAATAATGCTCATGGTCGATACGACCACTTCCTTGGCGAGGAAGCCCGGAACGAGCGTGGAACCTGCCTGCCAAGTGCCGAAGCCCAGCGGCTGAAGCAGCGGGGCAATCCAGCCTCCGAATTTGGCCAGATAGCTGTGATCCATATCTACATTCAGACCGCCAGGTCCGGTGTAGGACATGACCCAGATCAGAACCGAACCGGCCAGAATGATTGTTCCGGCTTTCTTCAGAAAGCCTTTTCCCTTGTCCCAAGTGCTGCGCGACAGCGTCTTGGCCTGCGGAAGCCGGTAAGGAGGAAGCTCGATGACGAATACCGAGCTCTCATTCTGGAACAGGAGCTTGGAGAACAGCTTGCAGAGCAGCAGTGCCAGCGCGATGCCCAGACCGTACATGGCAAAGATGGCGGCCGCTTGGCGTTCCGGGAAGAACACGGCAGCGAACAGAACATAGACCGGCAGGCGCGCCGAGCAGGACATCAGCGGAAGCAGGAGCGTCGTCAGCATCCGGTCCTTCGGCTGCTCGATGCTGCGGGCCGCCATAATGGCCGGAACATTGCAGCCGAAACCGATGATGAACGGAATGAACGCTTTGCCGTTCAGTCCCATGCGTTCCATGATGCTGTCCATCAGCAGGCAGACGCGCGCCATGTACCCGGAATCCTCGATGAATGAAATAATCAGAAAGAGAATGAACATTTGCGGGATAAAGACGACCACTCCGCCGACACCGCCGATAATTCCGTCAATAATCAGGTCATGGGTAAAAGAAGAAGCCGAAACGGCGGTCAGCGCGGAATCGGCCCAGCCGCTCAGCGTTCCGCCGATGAACCCGTCCACCAGATCGGACAGGGGAGCGCCGATCCAGTCGAAGGTGCTTTTGAACAGCACATACATGAATACCAGGAACAGCGGCAATCCGAGATAACGGTGCGTGAGCAGCGCGTCGAGCTTCTCCGTCAGGTTGGACGGCTTGGCATGGGACAGATCCACGGCTTCCTGGACGACGGAGCGGATGAACTCCATCCGGGTCGAACGAATCCACTGGGGAAGCGTAAGAGCGAGACTGCTCCGCTGAAGCTCGCGCTGGCACTGGTCCACGATTCCCCGGATCTTCCCAAGGTCCGTCTGACGGGCTAGATGCTGAGTAATCACCGGATTCTGCTCCAACAGTTGAAGGGCGGTCCACCGGAGATTCGGCAGCCGGTGCTGGGAACGAAGCTCCTGCTCAATCGCGGCAATGGCTTGTTCGACTAGAGCGCCATAGTCCAGCCGGAAGGCGACCGCGGGAATGGCAGCGGATTGCTCCAGCGTCGCCAACACCTGGCTGGCGCCTTTGCCTGTGCGCGCCACGAGCGGAAATACCGGAACACCGAGCCTGCGATGCAGGACGCCCGTATCAATCTCGATTCCCCGGGCTGCGGCCACATCGACCATATTTAGTCCGAGAACGGCCGGCTTGCCGTATTCCAGCAGCTGAACGGTCAACAGCAGATTGCGTTCCAGCTGAGAGGCGTCCACGATATTGATCAGTGCCTTCGGCGACTCCTCCATTAAATACCGGGCGGCCACGCCTTCGTCCTTGGAGAGCGGATGGAGCGAATAAATGCCGGGAAGGTCAATGAGCTGTCCGGCGCCGTTCTTGAGACTGCCGATCTTCTTCTCGACCGTGACGCCGGACCAGTTGCCGACGTATTCGTAGGAAGAAGTCAGGGTGTTGAAGAGCGAAGTTTTGCCTGTATTGGGATTGCCGACAAGAGCAATTGAACTCATGATACCTTCACCTCAATTAAGGAAGCTTCTCTCCGGCGGATCGCGAACAGCTGACCGTTGCATTCCAGAGTCACCGGCCCGTGAAAAGGCCCCATCCCCTTCATCCGAACCTGCGCGCCTTCCATAATTCCAAGATCCTCCAGCCTGCGGCGAAGCACGGGATTCATTCCTTTGATCGTATGAATGGAACCGGCGGAACCCGGATGCAAGTGCAGCAGGGAGCAGACAGAAGATCTCAAGATAATCCCTCCGATAGAGATTGATAATCAATCTCAATGATTTGTTTGTAACTTAGCATAATTTAAAATTTTAAGCAGTGATATATATCACAGTAAATAACCGGAGAGGAGCGGCAGATTTGCATTTTTAAGAGTCAGGTGTAACGGTTCGGGGGGCTCTGTCCGATATTGTACATAGGCATTAGAGATCGTGGACCTACTATACCATCATACGATGAACGTGAGGGGCTTATGAAATCGGAGAAAAGAAAGATCGTTCAAGCCATGGCCGGAGGCGTTCTGCTGTATGCAATCATCCAGACTATGCATTCCGCTCTGGCCCGGAATATAAATAAGGAAGTGTTGCTCACCCTGCTTCAGATTGGAAGCTGGTGCACGGTAGCCTTCGCCTTTGCCGTGTTCGTACAGGGAAGGCTGCTGGTATCACGGCGCATGACAAGAGAGAGAACGGGATTATCAGCCTTGTTCTTCGGACTGTTCCTGCTTGACTTTGCGTACACGCTGAGTCTGTCCGGAAGTCCGAACCGGAGCGTCATTTCAGCCGATGCGGGATCTTGGCTGCTGCCGGTATCCCGGCTTACGGCAACGGGAGGGCTGTTCCTCCTCTATAGCAGAAGAAAAGCGGGGGCCGTACATAAAGAAGCAGTTCCGGCATTCGTACGCGCCTCGGCCGGCGCGGCCGCAGCCATTGCGCTGTGTCTGCTTCTGGCGGTTCAGGAGGTTGCCTGGGGGAACGGGGTAAAACTTGGTCTCCATACGCTTGCCCTATTGGCGGCGGCCCCCGCAATTCTCGCCATTCTTCGTTCGGACAGCATGGAACCCGGGAGCCTGGGGGCTATGCTGCCCCGCTCGCTCTTCCTGCTGGGAAGCGGACAATTGTTCCTGCTCCGTTCTACGGGAGAACAGGACCTCAATCTCCTGGTGGGGCTTCTTCTGGGGATGGCCGGCTATGCCGCCATTCTTGTCGGTGTCTTCCGGAAGCTGGATGAGGAAGAACCGAAGCGGGAGCGGGAAGAGATCGAAGCCCAATTGAACTACCTCGTCTACCACGACGAGCTGACCGGTCTCGCTAACCGCCGCAAGCTTCTGCAGCGGCTCAGTTATATGATCGGCCTGCACCAGAAGAATGAAATCGAGGGTTTCTCGGCTCTTGCTATCCTGAATATCAATCACTTCAAGAATATCAACGATTCTCTGGGACACCAGATGGGAGACCGGCTGCTTCAGCTGGTGGCCGAACGGCTGGGAACAAGCCTGGTGCTTGGAGAAGAACTGTTCAGCATGGGAGGCGACGAGTTCGCGCTCCTGATGATGGATTGCCCCAATCTGAACGAATGCACCGACCGGGCCCAGGAGCTGCGGCGGCTGTTCGATAAGCCTCTGGAGCTGGATGCGGGCGAGTATCATATCTCGCTGAGCGTCGGACTTGCGATCTATCCGGGAGACGGAGAGACCGCTGAACAGCTGGTGCAGAGCGCGGATACAGCTGTGCACCATGCCAAGGAACAGGGCAAGGAATGCACCCGGTTCACGCCTTCCATGCAGATGAAGGCTTCCGAGAAGCTGAAGATGGAGAACGATCTGCGGCGGGCTCTGGAGCGGAACGAATTCTATCTGCTCTACCAGCCGCAGGTACGTCTGGAGACGCAGGAGATCGTTGGCATGGAGGCCCTTCTGCGTTGGAATCATCCGAAGCGGGGATTGGTGTCGCCGGTTGAGTTCATTCCCGTCGCAGAGGAGAGCGGCCTGATTGTTCCGATCGGCGAGTGGGTGCTGCAGACGGCCTGCTTGCAGAACAAGGAATGGCAGAAGGCCGGGTACAAGCCGATCTGCGTGTCGGTGAACCTGTCGATGCGGCAGTTTCTTCAACCCAATCTGGCGGGGAAAATCGGGAGGTATCTGGAGGAGATCGAACTGGACCCGAAATTCGTCGATCTGGAAATTACCGAGAGCATGACGCTTGACCGCGAGATGGCGTTCGATCAGCTCCAGCGGCTGAAGGCGCTGGGAGTCGGCATCAGCATCGACGATTTCGGAACCGGCTACAGCTCCCTCCATTACCTGAAGAACATGCCGATTGACCGTCTGAAGATCGACCGCTCCTTCGTCTCCGAGGTAATGGAGGACAGCAACAACGCGGCGATCGTCTCCACGATCACCTCAATGGCGCATCATTTGAAGCTGAAGGTGACGGCCGAAGGCGTGGAGAACGAGGAACAGATGAACTTCCTGAACGAGCAGCAGTGCCACGAGGCGCAGGGCTACTTGTTCAGCAGACCGATTCCGGCCGAGGAATTCGAGGCTTCCTTTCTGCAGCGGAATCTAATGCCGCTGCCGCTGTAGTTCATTGCCTTTTACGGATTCCGGTGGTACAATGAGTCTTGAACTTGAGTACCCGCGGGTGTAGTTCAATGGTAGAACTCCAGCTTCCCAAGCTGGTAGCGTGGGTTCGATTCCCATCACCCGCTTTGCATCAATTTTTTGCCTAAACCCTTGCCCTACAAGGGTTTTTTCTTTGTTCATTTTTCGACATACGTCTGACCTCTTTTCGCCTCTGGGGCAGATTTTGGGGCAGGATCGAGAATTTCGAGTTTGCGGACGACTTCCTGGTTGATCGTTGTAGACTCATGCGTATAGGCAGCGCTCATTGTCCAACTTGGCGTGACGGAGCCGTTCCTGGATCGTCTTCAAATCAGAACCTGATTCGCGGAGCAGCATGCCAGCAGTATGTCGGAGGCCGTGAAGCTTGACGTGAGGTAGCTCGTTGCGCTGGAGAAACTTCCTCCAAGTTGCCGTTGCTGTTCCCGGATAGTAGGGCTTGCCTGTTCCGCCATGAAATACATATTGTTTGTCCCCACCTTCCCAGTTCTTACACTGAAGTTTTTCCTTCCGCCATTCCCGTTCATATTTCCGGAGCTCCTCCATATACCAGCCCGGCATACTGACCCATCCTTCGCTGCTTTCTGTCTTGACCTCCCCTTCAGTTATTCGCCCTTCCTCATCAAGCGTAATCTGTTTCTCAACCCAGACGGCTTGACGATCGAAAGAAACGTCTTGCCACTCTACAGCCAACAGTTCGCCGCGACGGAAGCCCCCAACATGCAGCCGGCAAAGTACAGTCTCCAATGGATAGGCAAAGCATAAAGGGCTGTCAGCAGCGCTTCGACTTCATTCCAATAATAATGCTGCTTCCGGCTGCGAATCTGCATACGCTCTTTTTTGCTCTGACTGGGCCGGGGAACGCCGTCCATTGGATTGCTGCTGATAATCTTCCACTCGGTAGCACAGTCGAAGATGGACTTCGCCGCTTTAAAAATATTCAATTTGGAATTAGTGGCCAACGGGTCGCCTGTCTTCTTTTTAGTAAGCCCGGCGAAAAAGCTCACGAAGTGAAGCGTAGTGATCTTATCCATCCTCATATCCCCGAAGGGTTCCATAAGCCGATCGTTGACCACATCCATGGTGTTTTTGATTGTGTAGCCGCCTAAATGCTGATCCGTATAGCCCTTTTTCCAGACCGGCACAAACTTCCGGAACGTCATTTTGCTTGGTCGCGAAATCTCTCCGGATCGGACAGCCTGCTCAAATTTTTCGCACTCCAAGAGCAGCCATGATTCTGGAATCATATCATCATGAACTGTCGCACAATATGTCGCACAATCTAAAGTGCTATAAGTCTGTCCATAAGTAAGAGCCCGCCAATTCGCGGGCTCTTTTTTGAGTTACGGGGAGTCGGTATGTATGCTGTTGCATATTATTATTTTTGTATTTATCACGCCTTCCGGAGAAGCTCCTAAACTTAGGAACCTCTCAGGAAGTGTGCCTAGCGGTCCCGAATGATGATGACTAGGACTCTGGTGTTTTTAATTAAAAACAGAACAAGTAGTGAAATCGTTCCGAGCATTGTGGCATCCCTCCTTTCTAGGCTATTGAGGGGCATAATAAGTTTGTGGATTTAGCGCACAGAATATTCAAAATAACCCAACCTTCGGAGGTGGTGGCCGTGTAGATGACCGAGATATCAAAACAAAGTAAGCTGGATTATCTAGCGGGTATTAAATCAGAAATATCGCCGACAAATATGGCGTTGCTCCCAACGCGGTAAAGTGTAGTGTAGAGATAACTGCACGATTGGAATAGGGAAGCTAGAAAAGGTTGTACAGATCCAAAATACTAGAGAGGTACAGCATCCTGCCCCCAAACGGAAAGTAGGTAATGTCTGTGACCAGCTTTTACAAAGGGAGCTGACGCATGAATTTGCCGATGGGGCAGATGCTCCGCAGGTTGTGCGGGTTGCCCTGGCGTCTTTCGTTTCTTCACTCTTGCGCGGCATTGTAGTCCCTCACCCTGCATAATCCGCTGAACCCGCTTGTGATTTTACAGGTGCTTCCGTCTGGAGGAGCGCCGTGATTTTCCGATAGCCATACCGAAAATTGTGCTGCGCAAAAACACCTCTAAGATGATCTCCCTATCTTACGACAGGCTTCTATACTCTTGAAGGTGTTTTAATTTGTCTCACGTTACGGGGTCAGTACCGGATTGACCAATGGCCCGGTGGGGTCTTTTTATTTTACCTTAAGAGATTTACTACAAAATGTCGAAGAATATAATAGATTATATCGACATGGGGGATTGAAATGTCCTGAGGAAAGTCAAAAGCGAAGCCGATCATACTCGGAGTAGTTATGTTCTTGTTTTCGTTACCATTTTTGCATGTTGTGCAGCATCAGTACCCTACTGATTGGAAAGGGAGAATGATTGGAATACTTTTATGCTATATGATTGGGGCAATTCCAGCTGGCGCACATTTTATAAATCGTTTAAAAGAACGTATTAGAAAGTGGACCCAGCCTCAAGAGTCTATAGAAGAAATAATGATAGATGCAATTTATGATGCGCACTCCAGAGATAGAGGTGATGTTATTAGCGGTTTGTTCGCCCTTACTGCTAAAGTAATCAAACTCTCATTTTCATTTCTCATAGGATTTATATTTTTCCCACTTCTGGTAATTCAATTGGTCAAAGAAATTAGAAGAGTATTTAATTAAGTCGGGTTTTTACGCCCGATGTTCTCGCCTTACATAATCGAGAAGAATCCTTTGTTCCAAAGTTCGGAAACTACATATTCGCGGATTTCCCTAAGCTTACTCTTCACTTCGGCGGTGGTACTTTCGTTTAAAACTTCGACCGGGCCAACTCGTAGCGGGTTCCCGCGACCTGCCCGCCAATATGACGGGGAGGTTTCGGCCGATTCCCATCCGGCCATCTTCAGGCGGGTTACTGCGCTCGATCCACCCCGAGCGCTTCTTTGATTGCACTTTGCAGTAGTTGTGAGTAGTTCAGCCCTGCGGCGTCTCCGGCATCCCGCATCCATTTAGGTATCGTGCAATTCTTCGTCACAGCTTTGTTTGCGGCTGAATCCCGGTATGGTGGCAAGAAAACATCCACGAAGACGATACGGTCAGAAGCATCTTCTAGCTCGATGCGATCCGGAACAGATGGCTGCGGGAAGGCCTCACCGTCTTCCTCCAGCTCCAGCAAGCGGAATGCCAGCATCTCTTTTGCGCGCCAGATACCGTCCGGCAGGTCCTTAGGGATGATCGCTGTGCCCGGAAAATCTGGAAAGTACATGCCGATACTGCCGTCCTCTGTCTGTTCTATGACCACCGGATATACATAAGTGTTCAAATTATCACGCTCCTCGTTGAGTAGGGAGGCAAGCTTAAGGGAAAGCCGGGGTTAGAATTTAACCCCGGAAGTCCGTTCGATGTTTTTGAGTGTTCCCTTCGGTATCGTCCGCCCGCTTGCATGGGCGCTGATGTCGGCGTATCGGGTCGGGTCTGTCTGATGTATGTACCGTTGATGACTGGTTCCGTTCCCGTGGTTCGGTGAAGGGCTGAACCCGGCCGCCCGAAGGGCTTGTATGACTTCTCGAACTGTTTTTTGTTTCCCCATCGCTTACCTCCTTTCTATACTCTTATTATAACACGCATTATTGTGCGTGTCAATAATTATATGCGTGTATTTACGCGTGTCAATCATAGGGCATATTCCGCCCAACCCGACGGCATCGGCTCTTCTGGCGCTAGCTCCAGATGCTCCGGCAGCTCATGGATCAGCAGCGGCTCGCCGATGTCCACCAGGACGCCGATCTGCATCGGACCGCCCTCGAATGTGCCGACGGCAACGATGCTGCCGGTGCGGCCGGTCCAGTGGCCGGCGGTGATCCGGACACGCAGCCCCGGGGTGATGTGGTTTAGGTTCATAGTCTTGTCCCCCCTTTTGTGGGGCAAAAATGGGGCAAAGGGGCTCGGGGTTACTGGCGAGAATAGTCTTTAGTAGTCTAGTCTGGATATCGCAGACCCCTATGGGAAGGTGGGGTTTCTGACATTGGACTATTCTAGTCAAAGGCCATTTTCAGCTTCCCAAGCTGGTAGCGTGGGTTCGATTCCCATCACCCGCTTTGCTCAGAAACATGTATAGCCCTTGCTGCGCAAGGGTTTTTCTATATCTTCCGGCAAGAATCGCAGAGTGTGTCGGTCAGGCGAAACGTAAGCTTCCCGATGCCGTATAAGAGGGTGTAGGGCATGATTCCTCCGAAGGACAGGTGATCCTCGTGTCAGCGATTCTGGAGTTTGTTCTGGACCTCATATTGGACACCGTTTGGGAGAATCGCAGAAAGAAGAAGAAGTGAAGACAATCGTACAGACGGTTAAGAAGAAGCTGACCCCATCGGGGGTCAGCTTCTTCTGGTATTAAAGGCCGGAGTGATACTTCATTCAGCGTTTGTCGGCTTTGGAAGATGAAGGTGGCATACATTCGCCGCCCTCTATTGGAAAATTCATTCGCCTCGTTTATCCTTAGAGCAGAAAGCTTGAAGAGGGGACGAAGAAGCATGAAGATCCGAGTGCTGATCGCGGACGACAATTCCTTCATCCGGGAAGGGATGAAGATTATTTTATCGAGCTTCGGCGAGTTTGAAGTGGTCGGCACCGTGGAGGACGGGGAAGCGGCGGTCCGATACTGCCGGGACCACCCCGGCGGAGTGGATATAGCGCTCCTGGACGTGCGGATGCCCGGCATGAGCGGCGTGGAGGCGGCAGGGATTCTTACCCGGGAGACCGAAGTGAAGCCGCTGATGCTGACAACGTTCGACGACGATGCGTTCATTCTGGAGGCGGTCAAATCGGGGGCGTGCGGCTACCTGTTGAAGAACAATGAGCCGGAGCGGATTCGCGACGCGCTGAGAAGCGTCTACCACGGACATCATGTGCTCCAGGATGTAGCGCTCGACAAAATCAAGGCGGCCCTCGAGCCGGCCCGCGAAGGAATGACCGCTTCGGCTCTGCCGCCGATTGACCGCAGTCTGTTCACGGAGCGGGAGCTGGAGATTATGGCGCAGATCGCCATGGGTCAATCCAACAAAGGCATCTCGCGCAAGCTGTTCATCTCCGAGGGGACGACGGCCAATTATATCACGTCGATTCTCAACAAGACGGGGCTGCAGCACCGGACCCAAATCGCCATCTACTACCTGACGGGAGAGGCGCGGCTGTCCGATGAATAAGGCGCTGAACCGGGAGTCGGAGCCTTGGATGATGGGCGGCAAGGCGGCGGTGCTGCTGTATGTCATCTCGGAGACGTACTTCGGAACGGAGACGCCGGGAAGAAGCTGGCTGTTGCTGGCTTATCTGATCTATCTGGCGCTGAATATCGCCATACCGTGTATTCCGTATCTGCCTGCCCGCCTCCTGCTGTCGGGCTTCTCGGCTGCGGCGTCGGCCATGGCCGCCCTGCGGCTGGACCCGCTCTTTGCCCTGCTGATTCCCTTCAACCTGCTGGAGCTGGCCGCTGCCTCCAGGCGGCCGGTTCTGGGTGCCGTTGTTCTGACCGCTGTGCCTGTGTTCCTGCTTCCCGCCGGCCCAAGACCGCTCGTTCTCCTGACGGGAGCGCTGGCGCTGCTGCTGGAGCAGGGGCTGCGTTCGCTCTCGTTCCGCCTCATGCGGCTGGAGGAGCGGGAAGGCCGGCTGAAGCGCGATCTTGAGCGGGTAACGCGTTCCCTGCATGAGAACCGGGAGCATCTCCGCCAATCGGAGTATACCTTCAAGCTGGAGGAACGCAACCGGCTGTCCCAGCAGATCCACGATGAGCTCGGACATGCCATGGCGGGAGCCCTGATTCAAATGGAGGCCGCCCGCAGTCTGCTGCAGTCCAATCCTGCGAAGTCGGGCGAACTGCTGGGCAATGCCATTGCCATTTCTCGCGAGGGTCTGGAGCAGATTCGGCTGACGCTGAGAAGCAACAAGCCGCAGCCCGAAGAGATCGGCATTCACCGGCTCCGCCTGCTGCTGGAGGAGCTGTCGTTCAATCAGGATATCTCGGCAACGCTGTCCCATTCCGGCGATCTGGAGATGGTAACGTCCCTTCAATGGAATGTGATCGCTCAGAATACGACCGAGGCGGTAACCAACGCGCTGAAATACAGCGGGGCGTCTTCCCTGCATCTGGAGATACAGGTGCTCAACCGCTTCGTCAAAGCGGTGGTGACCGACAACGGCCGGGGAGCCGGAACGATTGCCAAGGGGCTAGGCATTCGGGGAATGGAAGAGCGCGCCGCCCGGTGCGGCGGCACGGTTATCGCAGACGGCTCCCGGGGCTTCCGGGTGACGACGCTGCTTCCCATCGGCCAGGATGCGGCACTGTGAATATTCTCATGAGCCCGGCATGAAGAATCTCATGCGACAGAGATGAACTTATACACTGATATAAGTTCATCTTTTTTTTGTACAATGAGAGCGTGAACTTACATCCGAACGGAGTGAAGGCAATGAACGTGCTGGAAATCAGGAATCTGACGAAGAAATTCGGCGAAGTGACCGCGGTCGACAACCTCAGCCTGAATGTGCGGGAAGGTGAAATATTCGGCTTCCTGGGCGCGAATGGAGCGGGGAAAAGCACGGTCATCCATATGGTCGCCTCGCTGCTGCGGGCGACGCAGGGCGGCATCGAAGTTCTGGGCAAGGACCTGGCGAAGCATCGGCGTTTCGCCAAGCTGAACATCGGCATTGTTCCGCAGGACATCGCCATCTACGAGGAGATGACCGCTTACGAGAACGTCTCATTTTTTGCCGGATTATACGGCCTGCGGGGAAATGAGCTGAGAGAGCGGAGCGAAGAAGCGCTGGAGTTCGTCGGTCTGGGCGACAAGCGGAAGGAGTTCCCGAAGAATTTCTCGGGCGGGATGAAGCGTCGGCTGAATATTGCCTGTGCCATTGCCCACCGGCCGAAGCTGATTATCATGGATGAACCGACCGTCGGCATTGATCCGCACTCGCGCAATTATATTCTGGAGTCGGTCCGCAAGCTGAACGCCATGGGCTGCACAATTATATACACGAGTCATTACATGGAAGAGGTAGAGGAAATCTGCACCCGCATTGTCATCCTGGATCATGGCAAAATCATTGCAGAAGGCACCAAGGATCAGCTCAAGTCGATCATTACCGACACCAAAGAAATCTGGATCGGCGTCAGAAATGCAGAAGAGCTGAATCTGGAGCCTTACCGGCAGCTCCCCGGCATTATGACCGTCAAAATGGCGGACGGCATACTTCAAATTGTCTCCCGGGCCGAAATCGGCAACCTCAATCTGATCTTGCAGCGGCTGCTCCAGGACCGCGCGGAGATCCGCTCGGTCGATGAACAGGCGCCCAATCTGGAGACGGTGTTCCTGACGCTCACCGGCCGCAATCTGCGGGACTAGGAGGAAGGCATGAATATACTAGCGATAGCCTGGAGACAAATCAGAGCGACCCTGCGGGACCGGACCGCCTTTGTGTTTATGCTCGCTTTTCCCATCGTGCTGATGCTGATTCTGGGTACGGCGCTGAGCAATGCATTCAGCAGCGGCATCGAGATGGATACCGTGTCGCTGACCTACAGCAGAACGGCGCAGAATCCCGGACTGGTGAAGGCCTGGGACCAGTTCGAAAGCCAGCTTCGGAAGCAGAAGGTGAAGCTGACGGCAGCCGCGGATCCCGAGCAGGCGCGAAAGGCCGTACAGGAAGGCCGCTACAGCGCCTATGCGGAAATCGGCGACAAGGGAATCCGGTTCTATGGAGAGAATTCCATCGAGTCCACCGTTGCCCAGGGGATGCTGACCGTGTTCGCGGATAAATACAATCTGGCGGCCGCCGTCATGAAGAACAAGCCGGAGCGCGCAGAGGCGATTCTGGCAGGCGCCGGCGGGGAAGCAAGCTTCATCCAGGAGACTTCGATCGCCTCGGACAAGAAGCCGGACTCGCTCGATTATTATGCGATGGCGATGTCCACCATGACGGCCTTCTATGCCTGCATGTCTGCCAGCAATCTGCTGAGCGGGGAGCGGTCCCGCCGGACCTCGATCCGTTTGATGGCGGCGCCGGTATCGCGGGCGGAGATTTTTACCGGCAAAGTGCTCGGCAATACGCTGATTAACTGCATCTTTGTCCTGACCGTATTTGCAATCAGTAAATGGGGCTTCGGCGCGGATTGGGGACAGCGGACCGGTATGGTTCTGGGAGTGCTGTTCACCGAGGTGCTGCTGGCCGTCAGCATCGGGCTGGGCTGCAGCTTTCTCTTCAAAGACAATACCGGAACGACGGTAGCGCTGATTCTGACCCAGTTCATTTCCTTCTTCGGCGGCGCCTATTTCCCGCTGGGGCAGATGGGCGGCTGGATGAACATCGTCTCCGGGCTGTCGCCCCTGCGATGGGCGAATCAGGCTCTGACCGGCTTGATCTATGAGCACAGCGCTTCGGAAGCGGTGCAGGCGATGGGTCTGAATATCGGAATTGCGTTCCTGCTGCTGCTCTTAGCCGCCGGTTCGCTGCAGAGAAGGGAGGAACTGTGAGATGAGAGAGACGTTATGGCTGCTTCGCCGCAGCTTCCTGAATACCTTCCGGAATCCCCGGAAATGGATGATCTATGTGCTGATTCCGCTGGCGGCTTCGCTGCTGTCCATGTCCCTCTACAGCAGCAGCGGCGAGACCGTCCGAATTGGTGTCGTCAACCAGGACGGAAGCGGCAGAATTGCCCGGGATACGGTGAACTTCCTGAGAGGACTTCAGCAGGTCAAAGTAACCGAGAACACCTCGGCGGATGCGGCGAGAAAAGATCTGGCAGCCGCCCGTCTGGATGCGGTGCTGGTTCTGAAATCCGGCTTCTCCGCAGACGTCCGCGCCGGAGAGCCGCAGGGCATCGAGCTAATGTCGGTCAAGGGGGCGGAGGCTACCCTGTTCGTGAAGTCGATGCTGGAGAGTTATCTCGCGAGCGCCGCTTCCATCGGCCGCTCGGTGCAGGGAGACGATGCCGCCTTTGAAGCCGTCTATGGCGATTACAGCAGCCAGAGTTACCGGCTTGAGGCCGCGAAGCTCAAGGATAAATCGCATTACAAGGATATAACGAACCAGGCGCTTGGTTTCATCATCATGCTGATGATGTTCTCGGCGGTCAGCATGTCGGAACTGCTGCTGAAGGAGAAGGAGGAGCGGACCTTCCTGCGGCTCATGGCCTCGCCCGTCAGCTCCCGGAATTATGTGCTGGCGAACATTCTGGTCAGCATTTCGGTTCTACTGGTTCAGGCGACGGCCACGCTGCTGTTCCTGAAGGGCGTGCTGAAGATCGACTCCGGCGTGCCGTTCTTCCAGATGCTGGCCGTGCTGATGCTGTTCGCTCTCAGTGCCATCGGCCTGTCCTTGGCAATTGTCTCTTTCTCCAAGAACCGCAACGTCTCGGGTGCGCTGCAGAATATCATTGTTACCCCGACCTGCCTGCTCGCCGGCTGCTTCTTCCCGATCGAGGTGATGCCGGATACGATCCGCAGGATCGGCAGCTTCGTGCCCCAGCGCTGGCTGCTGACGACCATCGAGCAGCTTCAGAAGGGACATTCGCTCGGAAGCCTCTGGCTGAATCTGGCGATTCTGCTGGCGTTCGCCGCCGTCTTCTCGCTGATTGCCGTCTACCGGTTCGGAAGAAACAACGATACGCGGATGTTCGTATAAGCGAAGGCTCGTCTAAAAGAAAACGGCAAGCTCAAGGACAACACCTTGAGCTTGCCGTATTTTGGCGTGAGGGGAATTTACAGGGCCCGGATGAACTCGACGAGCGTCAGCAGCCCTTTGTCGAAGTTCTCCAGATTGAAATGTTCGTCCGGCGCATGCAAATTCTCGTCGCCCAGACCGAAGCCCATGAGAACGACCGGCGCCTGAAGCACCCGGGAGAAGCTGGCCATAATCGGAATCGAGCCGCCGTCCTTGGTGAACAGCGCGCGAGTGCCGTAGACTTTGCCGTAAGCGTCGGCAGCGATCTGAAGGAATTCGTTGGACGGGTCGATATTGAAGGCGGTCGCCTTCTCCATCTGCTTGACGGCGACCTCCGCTCCTGTCTGGATATTCGCCTTCAAGTGCTTCTCGATGGCGTCGAGGACATGCTGCGGGTTCTGCTCGCCGACCAGCCGGCAGGTGATCTTGGCGTGGGCTTCCTTCGGAATCACCGTCTTGCTGCCCTCGCCCTGGAAGCCGCCGTATACGCCGTTCAGCTCCAGCGTCGGCCGGGCGCCGATGCGCTCAACGAACGAATAGCCCTCTTCTCCGTAGAGTGCGCCCAGTCCGAGACTCTCGCGGATCTGCTCTTCGTTCACGCCCTGCTTCGCAAATTCTTCGCGCATGAGCGGGGACAGCTCCGGCACGCCTTCGTAGAAGCCGTCAACCGCAACGCGTCCCTTGTCGTCATGAAGCGTGGCGAGCAGCGAGACGATGGCGTGCAGCGCATTCGGAACGCCGCCGCCGTAAGAGCCGGAGTGCAGATCCGTGTTGGCTGTGCTGACAGTGACTTCCATGGAAGCCAGCCCGCGCAGACCGGTGCAGATGGCCGGACGCCCGCGTTCAAGAAGAGCGGTGTCGGAGACCACGACCGCGTCGGCGGCCAGCTTGTCCCGGTTGGCTTCAAGGAAGGCCGTCAGGTGCGGACTGCCGATCTCTTCTTCGCCTTCGATGCAGAGCTTGACGTTCACCGGCAGAGCGCCCTCCTGCTTGAGAAACGCTTCGAGCGCCTTGATATGCAGGAAGACCTGGCCTTTGTCGTCAGTTGCGCCGCGCGCGTACAGCTTGCCGTCCCGGATGTCCGGCTCGAACGGCGGCGTTGTCCACAGGTTCAGCGGATCGACGGGCTGCACATCGTAATGGCCGTAGATGAGCAGCGTCGGCTTGCCGGGCGCATGCAGATAGTCGGCGTAGACGACCGGATGGCCGCTTGTAGGATGGAGTTCGATATGCTCAAGGCCGGCGCGCTCCAGGGCTCCCATCAGCCAGTCGGCGGCGCGGCGGATATCCGCCTTATGCTCGGACAGGGCAGAGATGCTGGGGATCGACAGCCAATCCTTCAGTTCGTTCAGATGCTCGTCCCGGCGGGACGAGAAATATTCGGCGTATGACATAACGATAGGACCTCCCTGGATTGTGAGAAAGCCGCAGCCGTCTCTCGGTGCGGCGTTACAGGAACATTATACCGGAAGCGGCACAAGGGAGCAAAAAGGGAATTGCGTCCTGCACGCGCAGAGTGATAGACTCGGATTCAATTACATACCGGCTGGAAGCAGCCGCAGGAGGGGATAGAGCGATGGAAGAGAACTGGCTGAGATGGGCCAAGCAGATCCAGGCGATCGGGCAGACCGGTCTGGAATATGCCCGCGATGTATACGATATCGAGCGTTATCAGGCGCTGCGTGAGCTGAGCGTCGAAATACTGGCGAACTATACGACAACTTCCCGCGAGAAAATTGAACTGGCATTCGCCGCAGACAAGGGGTATACCACGCCCAAGGTGGACATTCGGGGGGTGGTCTTCCGGGAGGGGCGGATTCTGATGGTCCGCGAAAAAAGCGACGGCGGCTGGTCGCTGCCGGGCGGCTGGGCCGACATCGGCCTCTCGCCCAAGGAGGTCGCCGTGAAGGAGATCCGGGAAGAGTCCGGCTTCGAGACCCGGGCTGTCCGCCTGCTGGCCGTGATGGACAAGAAGTTCCACGGTCATCCGCCGGAGCCTTACCATATCTATAAGCTGTTCATTCTCTGCGAAATTACCGGAGGAGCCGCTGCCGGAAGCGTCGAGACGAGCGAAACCGGCTTCTTCGCGGAAGAAGCGCTCCCCCCGCTGTCCTTGCAGCGAAATACAGAGCGGCAGATCCGGACAATGTTTGATTTTTGGCGGAACCCCGGCCTTCCGGTCATTCTGGATTAACCGTCTGCATAGGATGAAGGGAGTATCCTGCAGAAAATGGTTTTAAAAAGACGGCATAACGGGTAAAATAGAAATATGAAAGTGCTTACAATGGTTGCAAGCCGCTGAGCCGATCGTTCCAATTGCATTTCCCCGGGAAAATTTGCAGAAGTGGAGTCCGGCGGTCTACAATTTGTCCTCTTTATTGTCGATATGAAGATCAGGAGGGGATCGCATGGAACAGGAAGAACTGAGATTGCCGCTGCAGCCGGAGGCTGTTCAGCGCCCGTATGACGGCAACATCGCCACTGGAATGGCATGGGGAGTCCTCATCAGCATTCCGCTGTGGATGTCTGTGATTGGCTGGGTTACGGGGTTCGCTCATTAGAACTGCCCCTGATATAGAAGGATGAACGATAAGAATAAAGCCCGGAAGGCTGCGCTCTGTACGAAGCAGAGCCCCTTCCGGGCTTTTTTGGCGTTTCGCGGCAAGCTCTTGAAGGCACGGCCGGCCCGCCGCCCGTCCGCTAACGGGAAGCCGTCACCCAGGCATCATAAAGGGTGTCCAGCCCGGCCTGCACTTCTTCGCGTTCGGCGTGCAGAGTGCTCAGCCGCTCCGCATCGCTGGCGAACTCGGGGCTTGCCATCTGCCGGTCCAGCTCTTCCAGCCTGGCCTCGGCCGCAGCGATATCCGCTTCCATCCGGGCGGTATCCGCCTTCGGCTGTCGGGCGCCGCCGCGAGCGGGCGGCTCCGCTTCTGCGCCGGAAGCAACGGGCCGGGCAGCGGCTTCCCGTTCGTTCTGCCGAGGGCTCCCGCTCTCTGTGGCAGCAGCTCTGGCGGCGAGCTCGGCGGATTTCTCCTTGTAATAGGCGTAGCTGCCGCCGTATACGGCGAACCGGCCATCGCCGATGGTCCAGATCCGGTCGAAGCAGCGGTTGATGAAGTAGCGGTCATGGGATACCGCCAGCACCGTTCCGGTATATTCCTCGAGCGCCTCTTCCAGCGCTTCGCGGGAGTCGATATCCAGATGATTGGTCGGCTCATCCAGGAGGAGGAGGTTCGGCTTCGTATACATCAGCACCGCGAAGCGCAGACGGGTCCATTCCCCTCCCGAGAGCTGCGAGACGCGCTTGAAGACATCGGGTCCGAAGAACAGGAACCGGGCCAGCCGTCCCCGGGCTTCGCCTTCCTCGATCCCGGCCTGTTCCCGGAAGAAGCCGAGCACCGTCTGGCGGCCGTCGTCCGGCACCGCTTCCTGGGCGAGATAGCCGATCTCGATCCGGGACCCGATCCGGCAGCGGCCGCTGTCCGGCGTATCTTCGCCGAGCAGAATGCGCAGCAGCGTGCTCTTGCCGGCTCCGTTGCCGCCGAGCAGCGCGACGCGCTCGCCGTACCGGATGCCGCCGCTTGCTTCCGCGAACAAGAGGCGTCCGCCCAGCGATTTGCCGAGCCGCTCCAGCGTCAGCGCGCGTTCCCCCGACCGGCTCTCCGGGCTGAGCTTGAGGTCCATGGCCCGACGCTCCAGCTGCGGACGCTTCACCCGGACCATCCGGTCCAGCGCCTTCTGCATGGAGGCGGCCCGGCGGTGGAAGGAGGGATTCGGCGGATTGGCATTATTGCCCCACTCGATCAGCCGCTTGATGCTCTCCTGCATCTTCTTGATGCGCTTCTGCTGTTCCTGGTAGTCGGCGAACTGCTGGAGCAGCCGTTCCTCCTTCTCTTGCTGATAGCCGCTGTAGTTCGTGTGGTAGACCGCGGCTTCGCCGTCCTCAAGCTCGACCACACGGCCGATGACGGCGTCGAGAAAATACCGGTCATGGGACACGACAACGACCGTTCCGGCATATTCCTGAAGGAAGCGCTCCAGCCATTCGATGGCGGCCATATCCAGATGGTTGGTCGGCTCGTCGAGCAGCAGCAGATCCGGCCGCTTCAAGAGCAGCGCCGCCAGCGCCGCTTTGGTCTTCTCGCCGCCGGAGAGGGAAGCGAAGGGGCGCTCGTAATCCTCCGCGCCGATGCCGAGCCCGCCGGCGACGCGGTTGATCTCGGCTTCGATTTCGTAGCCGCCGGCAGCCTCGAACCGGTCCTGAAGGGCGCCGTATTCCTTCAGCAGCGCATTCCAGGCGGCATCACCGTCTCCGGGGACGCCGGCGGCCATCTCGGCTTCGATGGCCCGCATCCGTTCCTGCCAGGAGAGCGGCTCGGCGAAGGAGCCGCGAAGCATCTCCAGGACAGAGCCGCTCTCGTCCTGGATCTGGGCGAGCATGCCGACGACTGCTCCCCGGCGGACGGCGAGCAGTCCGGAGTCCGGCTTGTCGTGGCCGCCGAGCAGGCGGAACAGCGTGCTTTTGCCGGCTCCGTTGCGGCCGATCAGGCCGATCTTGTCGCCCTCGCGAACCTCGAAGCTTACGTCGGCCAGCACCAATTGGGCGCCGTGGTATTTCTGAACATGCTGGCATTGAATCATCATGGGACATTCTCCTTTGACCAATGGGTTATTGGCGGGGAGGAGTTCCCTGCGGGCAGGCTGCTGCGAACCAGGGCCGGGCGGTTCCCCCGGCGGCGTCCTCCGGTTGTACCGAAGAACTGCCGGCCGGGGCAGTCCGCTTGGCGGCAGCGCAAAAAAGACCGCAGGGAAACGTTCCCCGCGGCCTTGTCTCGCGCCCGCTTACAGCATAGCGGCGGTTACGAAGGCAGGAAAGACATTTCACAGTGGGCATTCGCTATGAGATTGGCAGAAAAGGACAGACTTCTCCCGTCCTGGCCAAACGCATGAACGATGCCGGCCGTTGCCATGGGCAGGCGGCCAACGATACTGCCAAGTCCACTGTGATTCATCTTTCCACACCTCCTTCTTTGAACAAAGTTATTGTCATTATAAGGGAAGCCCCCCGCCGGGCGCAAGGGGCGAATGCTAGACGCTGTAGCGTAGCACCAGTCCGCCGTAGAGAAAGGCGGCGAGAATGACCAGCGCCGGATGAATTTTGCGGCGCTCCATAGCCCAGTAGGCGATGGCGGCGATAATGAGCGTCTGCCAGATGCCGATGCTGCGGGCCGGGTCTTTGGCCATCTGCCAGGTCAGAACGACCATCATGACTGCGATGACCGGCTGCACCAGCAGCGTCATTCCCTTGACGACAAGGGACTGGCGGTGCCGGGCCAGCACCCGCAGCAGCACAATAAGGGCAACCGCCGACGGGACGACCGTGGCAGCCAGAGCGAGCAGAATGCCGATCCAGCCGGCAACGTCATAGCCGACATAAGCGGCGATCTTGGTGGCGATCGGGCCGGGCAGGGCGTTGCCGAGCGCGAGCATCTTGGAGAATTCGCTGTCGGTCAGCCAGCCGTAATGAGGCACGATCTCTTCGTACATGAGCGGGATGGAAGAGGGACCGCCGCCGTAGCCCAGAACATTGGCAAGGAAGAACCCGATCAGAAGGCGCAGCCATTCCCCGTTCATTCCGGCGTTCCTCCCTTGCGGCTGCGGCCTCGGACTGCCGCGAGCGCGCGGAAATGAACGGCCCCGTAAGCAAGGAACAGCACGATTACAACCGCCGGATGGACCTCAAGAATCTCCATCAGCAGAAAAGCGAGCGCCATCAGGGCCAGGCCGAACGGCCACCCCAGCCCGGCGATGCCTTTTTTGGCAAATTCATAGGCCATCACGCCGAGCATGACGGCGATCACCGGCGAGACGGCGGCGATCATGCCCGCTACCACCTTGGAGCCGCTCAGATAATCGACCGCCGACAGCAGCAGGACCATTGCCAGCACGCTGGGCAGAATGTGCAGAACGACGGCGTAGGCGGCGCCCCGGGCCCCCTTCACTTTGTAGCCGATATAGGCGGCCATCTTGGTGGCGATGGGACCGGGCAGCGCGTTGGCGATGGCCAGCGTCTCGCCGAATTCCTCGTCGTTCATCCAGCCGAAGCGGACGACCGCCTCATGCCGGATCAGCGGAATCACGGACGGACCTCCTCCGTACCCGAGGATACCGGTGCGCAGCATGGCGTCCGCAAGCCGGACGTATACATTGTCTTTGGTTCTCACGCGCTCTCCCCCTCTTTATAGGTCATTGTATAGAAATTGTACCGCAAGGGCCAGCAGGCATCCGGGCTTCTGCCGTCTCCGCCGCCCGCTTTGTGCACAGGTCACAAATTCAAAGTGCAGTCCATTCCGAATGTTCCCGGTCCGGTTGCGCCTGCTGCCGGGTACTTGGTTAAATGGCAATACCGCAGCGCAGCACGGCGCGCTGTCATTTCCCCCAGCGAAGGAGTCCTGACCATGAGAGTAGCTCCGGTAGTCGGCACACGAACGATGGTCGTAAGCCCGCATTATCTGGCGTCGGCAGCGGGCGCCCGGGTGCTGGAGCGCGGCGGCAACGCCTTTGACGCGGCGGTGGCCGTCAGCGCCGCCCTGGCCGTCGTCTATCCGCATATGACCGGACTGGGCGGCGATGCCTTCTGGCTGACCTTCGCTCCCGGCGAGGGCCGGGTCCGGGTCTACAACGGCAGCGGCCGGTCGGGATCGGCGGTGCACCGCGGCCGCTATGCCGGTCTGGAAGCCATACCGCGCCGGGGACTAAGGGCGGCCGTCACGGTTCCCGGCATGGCCGACAGCTGGGCGGCGGTGCTGGCGGAATACGGACGGCTGCCGCTGGCCGAGGTGCTGGAGCCGGCCATCCGTTATGCGGCGGACGGCTTCCCGCTCTCCTCCGACCAGCATCAGGGCACGCTGCTGGCCGGAGGGGCGCTCTGCCCGGAAGCGGCCGCCATCTATATGCCGGGCGGACGCATTCCGGAGCCGGGCGAGCGCTTCCGGCAGAAGGAGCTGGCGCGCAGCCTGTCGGCGATCGCAAGCGGCGGGCGGGACGCCTTCTACAAGGGCGAAATCGCCCGGTCCATCGCGGAGGGCATGGCGCGCTCCGGCGGCCTGCTGACGGCCGAGGATCTGGCGGATCACGCGGGCGAATGGACGGAGCCGGTATTTACAGACTACCACGGCCTCAGAGTGTACCAGGCGCCGCCGAACTCCCAGGGCTTCGCCGCCCTGGAGACGCTGAACATACTGGAGAATTTTGATTTCCGAAGCATCGGGCACGGCACTTATGAGTATTACCATTTGATTGCGGAAGCGATCAAGCTGAGCTTCAGGGACCGGGATGCCTTCTTGACCGATCCGGCTTTCTCGCCGGTACCGCTGGAACGCCTCCTGGATAAATCCTACGCGGCCGGGCTGGCGGCCGCCATCATGCCGGACCGGGCGGCGAGCCTTGCGAGCGCCCCGACGGGACGCGATACCGCTTACGCGGCGGTCGTGGACGGCGACGGCAATGCCGTGTCTTTTATCCAGAGCCTCTACTTCGAGTTCGGCTCGGGCGCCGCTCCGGGCGGGACCGGCATTCTGCTGCAGAACCGGGGCTCCTTCTTCTCGCTGGACCCGGGAGCGGCCAATACGCTGGAGCCGGGCAAACGGACCTTCCATACTCTGATGCCCGCCATCGCCTGCCGCGACGGGCGCCCGGTCTATCTGTACGGCACGCAAGGCGGGGAAGGCCAGCCCCAGACGCAGACGCTGCTGCTGACCCGGATGCTGCATTACGGCATGGATGCGCAGCAGGCGGTGGCGGAGCCGCGGTTCGTCTGGGGGCGCACCTGGGGCGAGCCGACCGAGGCGCTGACGGTGGAGAGCCGCGTGCCGGAAGAGGTCCGCCTCCGCCTCGCAGCGGCGGGCCATCAGGTGCGCACCGTCCGGGCGTACGACGGACTGGCCGGGCATGCTCACGCCATCGCCATAGATGGCGAGGGCTTCCGCAGCGGGGGAGCCGACCCCCGCAGCGACGGAGCAGCTATCGGCTGGTAACGCCCGGGACTTAAGGCCGCCGGGCAGCGAGAGAAGGGTTACGATGAGGAGGGGAAGACATGGGTCTGGACAACCGGTACTGCGCCTTTATGGATCCGCAGCTTCAGGTTCCTCCGACCGGGACGGGAGCGCTGGACGGTCTGAGCTTTGCGGTAAAAGATGTATTCGCCGTTGCCGGTCATTCTTCATCCGCCGGCAACCCCGACTGGCTGCGCACCCACGGGCCGAGCCTGCGCCATGCAGCGGCGGTCGAGAAGCTGCTGCGGCACGGTGCGGAGCTCAGGGGAGCGGCGCATACGGATGAGCTGATGTACAGTGTCGGCGGAGAGAACGCGCATTACGGCACGCCGGTGAACCCGAACGGGCCGGGCCGAATCCCCGGCGGGTCGTCAAGCGGCTCCGCCGTTGCCGTAGCGTCGGGAGCTGTAGACGCGGCTCTCGGAACGGATACCGGCGGGTCGATCCGGGTGCCCGCCGCCTACTGCGGCGTGTTCGGCTTCCGGCCGACGCACGGCGCGGTGGAGATGGACGGGGTGATTCCGCTGGCCCCGTCGTTTGATACGGTCGGCTGGCTGGCCCGCACGCCGGAGCTGCTGCTCCGCATCGGCCGGACGCTGCTGCCCGAACCGGCGGAGGCGGAGGGCCGGACCGGAGCCGCAGATCCGCCGTTCTGGCCGGACCGGATCATTCTGCCGGCCGAGGCCTGGGCGCTGGCGGAGCCGTCTGCGGCTGCCGCGCTCCGGCTGGCGGCCGGCCGGCTGATGCAGACGGCTGGCCCCGCCGCCGTGTCCGGCATCCGTCCTGCGGCGGAGGAGATCGCGGTCACAACCGGCGGGCTGGCGGCTTGGATGGAGATCTTCCGCGAGCTTCAGGGGTATGAGATCTGGCAGACCCACGGGGAATGGATCAGCGCCGAGCAGCCGGTATTCGGGCCGGACATCGCCGCCCGGTTCCGGTGGGCGGCATCGCTGCCGGAATCGGGCCAGGCGGCGGCGCGGACGGCGCGGGCTGCCATCGCCGGCCATATTCGCAGCCTGCTCGGGCCATCGGGCTGTCTGGCGCTTCCGACGGTGCCGGGGCCCGCTCCGCTGCTTGGCGGCGATGCCGGGCAGCTGGAGCGCAACCGCAGCGGAGCCCTCTCGCTCTGCTGCATCGCAGGCCTGACCGGACTGCCGCAGGTGACCCTGCCCGTCGAGGGGCCGGACGGTCTTCCGGTCGGATTGTCCGTCATTGCCGGTCCGGGCAGGGACCTCGATCTGCTGGCCTGGGCCATGTCGCTGCCGGCGCTCTGCCCCTTCTGATCCGAATTGCCGGCATCGGCCCTGCTAAGGACGGCTGCCGGAAGTCAGCGCTTCGCCATCTGGCGGAGCTTTTTTGTGTTAATTAATTTTACATATAGACACGAAAAAATGAATTTTTATCTTTTCAAAGCTGCAAACCCTCTCTATAATGTTATATAAAGTAACACAGGAAGAGAGCGGACGCCCGCAGCCAGGGACGGATCGCCGACAGAAATGGAGGAGGGCGTCATGCATCTGACGGTAGAAGAAGCGTTGTCCATCTACCCTTTGTCCGAAGCCAAGCTGATCGCGGGGGCCAAAGGCAAGAGCCGGATTGTCAAGTCGATCAATGTCATGGACGCGCCGGATATTGTGGACTGGATTAAAGAAGGAGAGATGCTGCTGACCACAGCCTATCTCATCAAGGACGACCCCGAGCAGGCGCATGCGCTGCTCCACAAGCTGAACCGGGTCGGCTCGGCCGGTCTTGGGATCAAGCTCGGCCGGTTCTGGGACCGGGTGCCGGAGGAGCTGATCGAGAAGGCGGAGGCGCTGAATTTTCCGCTGATTGAACTGCCCTATCAGTTCACGTTCTCGGACCAGATGAACGGGCTGTTCCGGGCGGAGCTCAGCCGCCATACGGGCCTGCTCCAGACGGTGATGGAGAAGCAGCGCGAGTTGATGCGCTTTGCCCTGCATTCGGTCCGGACCCGGCCGCTGCTGGAATCCGTGTCGGAGGTGATCGGCTATCCGCTGGCGATTATCAGCCCCCGCGGGGAAGTGCTCTTCAACAACTCATCCTTCGACAGCGCCCGGCTGCTAAGCGGCTGGCCGTGGGGGAACCGCAGCCGGAAGATGCGGCTCGGAGAACAGAGCGGGTACCTGCTCCCGCTGCTTCAGGGCGAGAGCTTCGCGGGCCATGTGCTCTTTTGCGGCGTGAATCCGTTGTTCCTGGCTGCGGAGGAAAGTCTGTTCGTGCAGGGCGCCGAATTGATTGCCTACCATATGTACGCCGGTCTGGAGGACTGCTTCGACCGGGAGATGCACCGGGACTTCTGCCGGCTGCTGCGCCGCTGCCTAAGCGGCGAACTGTCCGGGGCCGAGCTGGCCCAGGCGGCGTCCGTGATGGAGGTCGGTCTGCTGGATGCGCCGTATCTGCTCGTGCTGACCGAGGTTCCCGCTGCGGGCGAACGGCGGACCGGGGAATTGTACCGGCTGAAGGAGGAGTACCTGCAGCATCCCGTTCTTGGCAAGACGCGGGCGATTCATCTGATTGTCGATGAAGGGCTGCTGTCGATCTACCCGGCGGTGCGGCAGGACGCGGAGGAATTGAAGGGACTGCTGGAATCCTGCTTCCTCAAGACGGGACCGGCCGGTCCGTGCGAGCCGAAGGCGGCGATCAGCGGCTGCAAGAGCGGAGCCGGCGAACTGCGTGAAGCTTTTGCCGAAGCGAAGGAATGTCTGCGCCTGTCGGCTTACTGGGCCCAGGGGCGGCAGAGCGGCCGCTACCGGGAAGTCGAGCTGGCGGTGCTCATGCAGCAGGTGCCTGCGGACTCGATGCGGCGCTACTATACCCGGACGCTGGCCGGCCTGCTCTCGCGGGAGCCGGAATATGCGAAGGAAATGCTGCATACGCTTGAAGTTTATCTGGAGTGCGACGGCCATATCAACGAGACCGCCAAGAAGCTGTTCATTCACCGCAATACCGCCACGTACCGGATGGAGAAGTTAAGCGAAATTCTGGAGGTCGATTTCAAAAAAACGAATGATTTGCTTCGCCTGAAGCTTGCGTTCCTGTTCCGGCGGATGCAGGAGCAAGATACCGTGGTCCGCCTGCCCGGGACCGGGGGGAGGGCGGGAGCATGAGCATCGCCGCTGTCGTCAAACGTTTGCACCGCGCTGCGGAGCCTGCCATGCTCGCCACGCTGATCGCTACAGAAGGGCATTCGTACCGCAAGGCCGGGGCGGTCATGCTGTTCCAGGGAGAGGAGAGCGTCGGCACGCTGAGTCCGGGCTGCCTGGAGAGCGATCTGAAGCTTCGCCTTCCGGCGCTATGGGCCAGCGGGCTCCCCGAGACGGTGGAGTACAACATGACCTCGCCGGATGATTTCTCCTGGGGAGAAGCGACGGGCTGCGGAGGGAAAATTCGGATTGTACTGGAGCCGGTAAGCGGGACGCTTCGGGAGCTGCTGCTGGAGGCGGGAGAAGCCTTGGAGGCTGGCAAAAGCGCCACGCTTCTGCGGACCCGGTCCGGCCGCGGCTACAGCTACCGCCTGGACGTATCCGAACCGGGCGGCGAAGCGGAGAGACCGCTTCGAGGAAGGCTGGACGAAGAGCGGTTCGCCACGGTCTTTGAGCCGGAGCCGCGGTTGGTTCTCTTCGGCGCCGGGCATGATGCGGGGCCGATTGCGGAGCTGGCCGTCCGCTCGGGCTTCCGGCTCGCCGTCGCCGACTGGCGGGAAGGCAGTCTGCAGAGCCCGTTCCCGGCGGAGCAGCGCATCATCTGTCCGCCGCGGGAAGCCGCCCGAAGGCTGGACATCGGTCCCGGGGATTATGTGCTGATCTGCAGCCATCAGTTCCAGCGCGACCGCGAGTTCCTGGAGCGGCTGCTTCCGCTCGAACCGGCGTATATCGGCATCATCGGTTCGCAGGCGCGAATCGGTCTGCTGACCGAAGGGCTGCCGGTGCCGTCTTCGCTGCACGCGCCCGCAGGCCTGGCCATCGGGAGCGAGGGGCCGGAAGAGATTGCTGTCAGCATCGCCGCCGAGCTGATCGCCGTCCGCAGGCGGAACGGACGCCGGACGGGCGGGAGGCTGCGGGCGGCGCAGATGTAGTCCGCGAGTTTTGCGAAGAATAATCAAGCAGCTTATGCTAACAAAACTTTGATTATGCTTCCGAAGCGAGTTTTGCGAAGAATAATCAAGCAGCTTATGCTATCAAAACTTTGAGGAGGGTGACCAGTGAAAGTAGCAGGGATTTATTTGGCGGCCGGGCAAAGCCGGCGCATGGGAACGTCGAAGGTGTCGCTGCCGCTGTCGCCGAACGTCGCCCTGGGCGCGGCGGCCCTGCGCGAGCTCGACCGCTGCGGGCTGGAGCCTCTTGTAGTAGTGGTCCGGGCGGACGACCGGCTGGATTGGCTGCCGGACCCGCCGGAACGCAGGCGCTGGACGGAGACCTGTCTGACCGCCCATCTCGGATTGTCGTTCTCGCTTCGCTGCGGGCTGAACGCCGTGCTGCCGACGGAACCGGATGCGGTTCTGGTGGCGCTGGCGGACCAGCCGTTCATAACCGCGGGACTGGTCCGGCGGCTGATCGAGACGCTGGGATGCCGGCCTGATCTGGATTATGTCGCCGGCGCCCGGGAGGGCGGAGGCGGTATGCCGCCCGCCCTGTTCTCCAGGAAGATGTTCCCGGCACTGCAGGAGCTGGACGGGGACGCGGGCGCCGCCGCGCTCATGCGCTCGCCCGGCTTCAAGGGCGCGGTGCTGGAAGGAGATTCCCCGTTCTGGCGAATGGACGCCGATACCGACGGCGATTACCGGGACGTAGCCCGGCACTGGCAGGAGAGCGGAATCTAAGGAGTCCGCAAGACCTTGTGTCAGTTATACGGACACGATTGTCGCGAGTTAATTTTGAATACGTGCAGAAGGCACAAATTCAATGCCCCTTTTCATCAAATTAACCAAAGCTGTGTCAACTAAATTTACGCACTGCCTCCGCATCCGTATAGTAAAGCTAAATCAGAGAAGGAGGAGAGGAAAGATGAAAAGGGGTCAGGGCATGAAATGGGGGGGAACCCTTCTGGTGGCATTGGCGCTCATTCTGCCGGGCTGCGGCAACAACAATAACTCGGCGTCAGGCAGCGGCAGTTCTCCGGCGCCGGCGGCATCGGCCGCAGCGGGGGGAGAGGCATCCGCCGGAGCATCGGCAGCGCCTGCAACAGCTTCGGGCAAGACGCCCAAGGTTGCCTTTGTGTATATCGGACCTCCAGGGGACGGAGGGTATACGTACCAGCATGATCTGGGCCGCAAGTACATGGAAGAGAAGCTTGGCCTGAAGGCCGACACGGTGGAGAACATCCCCGAAGGGCCGGATGCCGAACGGACGATTACCGAGCTGGCCCAGAACCACGACATCGTCTTTACCACGAGCTTCGGCTACATGGACTACACGCTGAATGTGGCCGGCAAGTTCCCGGACGTCAAGTTCGACCATGCCTCCGGCTACAAGACAGCGGCCAACATGGGCACTTATTTCGGCAAAAACTATGAAGCCAGCTACCTGACGGGCATCGCGGCAGGCAAGATGACGAAGAAGAATCATCTCGGTTATGTCGGCGCTTTTCCAATCAGCGAAGTGATCTATAATCTGAACGCGTTCACGCTGGGCGCGCAGAGCGTCAATCCCGATGTGAAGGTCGATGTCGTCTGGACGAACACCTGGTACGATCCGACGACGGAGCGCCAGGCGGCGATCAGCCTGCTCGACAAGGGAGCCGACGTGCTGCTGGCCTACCAGGATTCCCCCGCAACGCTTCAGGCTGCGAAGGAGCGCGGCGCTCTGGCCGGAGGCAATGACTCCGACATGAAGAAATACGCCCCCGACAACTATCTCACCAATCCCGTCTGGAACTGGGGCCCCTACTACGAGAAGACGGTTCAATCTGTGAAGGACGGCACCTGGAAGAGCGAATCGTTCGTCGGCTCGATGGCCGACGGCATGATTGATCTCGCCCCGTTCGGCGACCGAATCCCGCTGGAGGTTCAGGATCTCGTTGCGGCAGCCAAAGCAAAGATCATCAGCGGCGAGCTGAATGTCTTCACCGGTCCGATCAGCGACAATCAGGGTGCGGTCAAGGTGGCGGAAGGCCAGAGCCTGACCCATGAGGAAGTGCTGAAGATGGATTGGCTGGCGAAGGGCGTGGAAGGGAAGCTCCCGAAATAAAGCGGCGGACAGTCGTTATAGCCGCGGCTTAAATAGGAGATTGCGATACGGGTGGGGCGGATTCGGCCAACGAATCTTCCCCGCCCGTCCTATAAAGAGGGGAAGCGAAAGGGGAGGCGAGCAGATGGCGGGACATGCGGTTGAAATGCGGGGCATTGTCAAACGGTTCGGGCCGGTGACTGCCAGCGATCAAGTCGATTTTTCGGCGGATGCGGGAGAGATTCACGCGCTGCTCGGGGAGAACGGAGCGGGCAAAAGCACCATCATGAGCATGCTGTCCGGCGTCTACCGGGCGGATGAGGGCGAGATTTGGGTCCACGGGCGCCCGGCGAGAATCCGTTCCCCGAAGGATGCGGCCCAGCTTGGAATCGGAATGGTCTTTCAGAATTTCCGGCTGGTGCAGACGCTGACGGCGGCGGAGAATATCGTGCTCGGCGAAAAATCGTCTTTCTGGCGCGGCAGCCGCTGGGTTCAGGACAAACACAAGGAGATCGAAGCGCTCGCGGAGCACTTCGGTCTGGCTTTTCCGGTCGATCGTCCGATCTGGCAGCTCTCCGTCGGCGAACAGCAGCGGGTGGAGATTGTCAAAACCCTCTACCGCGGAGCGGACATCATCATTCTGGATGAACCGACCTCGGTGCTGACGCCCGGGGAGGCCGAGCAGCTCTTCGAGACGCTGCGCCGGATGCGCAGCGAAGGCAAGACGGTTATCCTGACGACGCATAAAATGAAGGAAGTTCTGGCTTCCGCAGACCGGATCTCCGTGATGCGCAAAGGCCGGATGATCGCCGCGCTGAACACCCGGGAGACCGATGAGCGCGAGCTGGCCCGGCTGATGGTCGGACGCGAGGTCGTCATTGAGCGGCGGGAGCGCGAAGAATCGGCGGGCGGCGACCTGCTGGTGGTGAAGAATCTCCAGGTGAACGCCGACCACGGGCGGCGGGCGCTGCGGGGCCTGTCGCTGAAGGTGCGGGAGGGAGAGATCGTCGGCGTGGCCGGCGTGGCCGGCAACGGCCAGAAGGAGCTGGCGGAGGTGCTGACCGGGCTGCGGAGCTGGAGAGAAGGCGAGATCGAATTCGGCGGCCGCCCGGTCCGGACCGCTTCGGTCCGGGCCGCGATCGAAGCCGGCATTTCCCACGTGCCGGAGAACCGGATGAAGAGCGGCCTGGCGGGTACGCTGGGAGCAGTCGACAATCTGCTGTTCAAATCGTACCGCTCCGGCGAGCATTCGGTGATGGGCTTCCTGCGGTCGGCGAAGAACCGGGCGTGGTCCGAAGGACTGGTGCGGCGGTTCAATGTGCGGACGCCGGAGCTGGATACGCCGGTTCAGCAGCTCTCCGGGGGGAATCAGCAGAAGCTGTTGTTCGCCCGGGAAGTGAGCCATCGGCCGAAGCTGATGGTCGCCGTTCACCCCACCCAGGGCCTGGACGTCGGAGCGACGGCGGGCGTGCATGAGCTGCTGATGGAGCTGAGAGCGGCGGGCAGCGGCGTTCTGCTGATCTCCGAGGACCTGGACGAATTGCTGCAGCTGTCGGACCGGGTTCTGGTCATCTATGACGGCAAGATTATCGGAGAGCAGAGCCATGAGGAAGCGGACCGGGAGTCCATCGGTCTGATGATGGCGGGCATCCGCAGCAGAGAGGAGAATCCGGCATGAGTCACGAAAAAGCGGGCGCGCCCGCCCTCGCCGGCCCTGCGGACCGAGCCCCGGAGCGCAGAGCCCCCTTGCGGCTTGAATTCGATGCCGCCCGGGTCCGGACTCCCTGGTGGACGCCGGTCTTCTCGGTTCTTCTCGCATTGGCGCTGTGCGCGGTCTTCATCTATGCCAACGGCATGAACCCCTGGACAGTCTATTCCAAAATGTTCCGGGGCGCCTTCGGCACCTCGTACGGCATGACCGAAACGCTCGTCAAGGCGATCCCGCTGCTGCTCTGCGGGCTCGGGATTGCCGTCGCTTACCGGATCTCGGTCTGGAACATCGGGGCGGAAGGCCAGTTCACGCTGGGAGCGATTGCCGCAACGGCGGTCACGATCTACTGGCCGAATCTTCCGGCCTTCTGGACGATCTCCCTGATGCTGGTTCTGGGCATCGCCGCCGGGGCGTTCTGGGGTCTGCTGACGGCGCTGCCGAAGACGCATTTCGGCGTCAACGAGCTGATTACTTCGCTGATGCTGAATTACGTGGCGCTTCAACTGCTGGATTACGTGACCTACGGGCCGTGGAAAGACCCGGAGGGCTTCAATTTTCCGGGAACGCCGGTGTTCACCGCCTGGCAGTCGCTCCCCGTTCTCGGCGGAACCCGGCTGCACATCGGCCTGATTCTGGCGCTCGCCGCGGTAACGGTCTACTATCTCATGGTGCGCTTCACCCGCTGGGGCTACGAGCTTCGCCTGATCGGAGCGAACCCGTCGGCGGCGCGGTATGCGGGCATTTCCGTCAAACGCCATATCCTCATTGTCATGCTGATCAGCGGCGGGCTTGCCGGAATCGCCGGGATGGCGGAGGTATCCGGGGTCAGCCACAAACTGATGCAGGGCATTTCGCCGGGATACGGCTATACAGCCATCATCGTCGCCTGGCTGGCGAAGCTGAATCCGCTCGGCCTCATTGTCACCTCCGTGCTGTTCGGCGGCCTGATTGTCGGCGGCTACAGCGTGCAGACCATCGGGCTGCCGTCCTCTATATCGGAGATGCTCCAGGGCGCCATTCTGTTCAGTCTGATCGCCGGTGAAATGATCGCCCGCTTCCGCCTCCGGCGGAGCGTGTAGGAGGGGAAGACAATGGACTTTATTGCACAACTGCTGGTGGCCGCCGTTGCGGCCGGAACTCCCCTGCTGCTGGCCACGCTGGGCGGCATCCTGAACGAACGGGCGGGCATCATCCAGCTCGGCGCGGAAGGGCTCATGCTGATGGGGGCGGTGACGACCTGTCTCGTCTACCTGCGAACCGGAAGCCTGGCGGCCGCGCTGCTGGCCACGCTGGCGGTGACCGCTCTTCTCGGGCTGCTGCACGGCTTTCTCTGCGTGACGCTTCGGGCCAATCAGCCGATGGCGGGTCTGGCCTTGACGCTGTTCGGCAGCGGCCTGAGCGCGTATCTCGGCAAGCCGATCAGCGGGAATCCGCTGCCGGGCGGACTCCCCCGGCTGGAGCTGCCGTGGCTGAAGCCGGTGCCGGTAATCGGCGACCTGCTGGGCAATCTGGATCTGCTGACCTGGTTCAGCTTCGCCCTGGCGGCGGCGCTGCATCTGCTGATTCACCGCACTTCCTGGGGCCTGCATCTTCGGGCTGTAGGAGACCATCCCGCCACCGCCGACGTTATGGGCGTCCATGTCCGGCTGATCCGCTACGGCTGCACGGCGGCGGGAGCAATGCTGATTGGCCTGGCCGGCGCGGATATGGTGCTGACGGTCGCTCCGACCTGGAACGAAGGATTGACGGGCGGCCGCGGCTGGATCGCGGTCGGGCTTGTCATCTTCGCCCGCTGGAATCCGCTGCGGGCCCTGCTGACCGCTTATTTCTTCGGGGCGCTCGATTCCATCGGATTCCGGATGCAGCTTCTGGGAAGCGCCGTACCGCCCTATTTTCTGAAGATGATTCCTTATGTGGTGACGATACTGGTGCTGATGTATCTCGGGTACCGCAACCGCAACAAGCCTTCCGGAACGCCGGAGGCGCTGGGCGTTCCGTATGCGAGAGAGCAGCGGTTCTGACCGGCGGGCAAAAGAAGGCGGCAGAACGCACAGGACAGAGAGGTGAAGGCGAATGGACAACATAACGGATTCTCCGTTACCGGCGGTCCGCCGTCCCCGGAGCCTGCACGAAGCCTGCGGGCTGAAGCGGGATCTGGGCAGCGCAGCCGTCTATATTGCCGGAGGCACCTTGCTGCGGACGCAGTGGGAGAACGGCACCTCCGCCCTGCCGGCAACGCTGATCGACCTGAGGGGTGTACCGGAGCTGACCGGGATTGCAAGGGGCGAATACGGCCTGGCGATCGGGGCGCTGACGACGCTCTCGGCCTGCCGCGCGAGCGGGCTGCTGGCCGAGGCGGCTCCGGCGGTGAAGGAAGCGGCGCGCTGCATCGCGGCTCCGTCCGTTCGCAACCTCGGCACCGCCGGAGGGAACATCGCTTCGGGAACGGGCGATCTGCTGCCCGCCCTGCTGGCGGCCTCCGCCGAAGTCGAGCTGTTCGACGGCACGTTCCGCTCCAGGCTCGGCCTGGAGGGATGGCTGGACGGCCGGGCGGAGGGAGTACACCGGCCGGAGCAGCTGCTGACCGGCGTTATTCTGCCGCCGGCCGCGAAGGCAGCCGGCGAGCGCCGCTTCCAATGGTTCCGCAAGGTGGGGCGGCGCGAGGCGTTCACGCCTTCGCTCGTGACCGCCGCCGCCGCCGGAACCATCCTTGCGGACGGCCGGCTCGAAGGCGTAAGGATCGCGGCGGGCGGCGGGTCCGGCCGTCCGCACCGGCTGAAGGAAGCCGAGGCGCTGCTGGAGGGCGCCGTGTTCAGCGAGGCGCTGCTGGCGCCGCTCTATGACGCGGCGCGGTCCGGGTTCCGGACGTACGCCGATCCGTTCGCATCGGAGGATTACAAGAAGAAGACGGCGGCCAATCTGATTGCCGCCGGGCTGTGGCAGGAGCTCGGCAGCGGGTAGTCCCCGCTGGCCGGGAATTTCATCGACCAGGCCGCCATCACGGGGCGCGAAGAGAGGAGCGGCGCAATGCGACTTGACCGGCAGACCAGCGGACCGCGCTGGCGCACACGGCCCGACGGCCGGGAGAAGGTAACGGGAAGCCTGAAATACTTGACGGACATGAACGCGGAAGGCATGCTGGTCGGACGCGTTCTGCGCAGCGCCCATGCTTACGCCCGAATCCGGAAGATCTCGACGGAACGGGCGCTGCAGGTTCCCGGCGTCCATGCCGTTCTCACGCATGAAGATGTGCCCGGGCTGAACGGATTCGGCATTGCCCTGCCGCATCAGCCCGTGTTCTGCGATACGTTCGTCCGGTACACCGGAGATGCGATCGCCGCCGTCGCCGCCGACAGCGACGAGGCGGCGGAGCTGGCGCTCGCGCGGATCGAGGTCGACTACGAGCCGCTGTCTCCGCTCACCGACCCGGAGGAAGCGATGGCGCCGGATGCGCCGCTGCTGCATCCGGAAGGCAATGTGCTCCACCATACGGAATATCGGTCCGGCGATCCGGATGCCGCTTTTGCGGAATGCGCCTATGTGGCCGAGGAGACTTATTGGACGCCCCGTCAGATGCATACCTATATGGAGACCGAGGGCGGGCTGTTCATCCCTGAACGCAGCGGGCGGCTGACCGTCTATTCGGCCACCCAGCACGGCCTGATGGACCGCCGCCAGCTCTCCCGCATTCTGGCGCTGCCGGAGGAGCGCATCCGCGTGGTCTCCAGCCCGATCGGCGGTTCTTTCGGCGGCAAGGATGAACTGAATGTGCAGGCTTACGGCTCGCTGCTGGCCCTTCGGACCGGGCGGCCGGTCCGGGTGCACAACTCCCGCGCGGAATCGGTTCGCGCCGGTCTCAAGCGGCATCCGATGAAGATCGCGATGAAGACCGGCTGCGACCGGGAAGGAAGGCTGATCGCCCACCGGGTCCGCATCGTCTCCGACACCGGAGCATATGCGACGCTCGGCGCGGAAGTGCTGAATTTCGCCACCGAGCATGTGGTTGGGCCGTACCGGTTCGGCCATGTGGAAATTGAAGGCTTCTGCGTCTATACGAACAACGGCGTCTCCGGCGAATTCCGGGGGTTCGGCGGCAACCAGGCGATCTTCGCGCTGGAGGGGCAGATCGACCGGCTGGCGGAGCTGGCCGGAATCGACCCCTGGCTGTTCCGGCGGCTCAATCTGCGCCAGTACGGCGATCCCGGACCGTTCGGGCAGGCTATTGCCCAGACGGACGGCGCCGTTCAGGTGTGGGAAGCGCTGGCGGCCTGCCCGCTGATGAAGGAAGCTGCGGAGAAGGGCTCCGCAGAGAAAGAATCAGCGGAGAAGGAATCGGAGAAGAAGGGAGCAGAGGAGAAGGGACCGGATGAGAAGGGACCGGATGAGAAGAAATCGGCGGCGGAACCTGGCCGGAAGGAGCCCTGGATCGTCAGCGGCACCGGAGCGGCGATCGCCATGCACGGCGCGGGGCTCGGCTACGGCATCCCCGATCCGGCCGGAGGGAGACTTGTGCTGGCGCTGGACGGCATGATTGAAGCGGTATTCGGTTACGAGGAGTTCGGCCAGGGGCTGATCGCCACCATGGAACAAATGCTGGTGGAACAGTTCGGGTTCGCCGCCGAGGATCTGCGGATTATTATCGGCGACACGGATGTGGTGCCCGACAGCGGCTCCAGCACGGCTTCCCGGGCGACGAGCATGATGTGGATGGCGCTGCGCCGGCTGCGTCCCGAGTTCACCGCCGGGCTGATTGAAGCGGCGGCGGATGCCCTCTACGCGAGCGGCGGAGAGCGGATCGGCATCGGCTCGCTGCAACTGGGGCCCGGCGGCATATACCGGGAAGGAGAGCGGCTGCTCACTTACGCGGAACTGGCCCGCAGCCGGAAGGAGCCGCTGGTGTGCGAGACGGCGTTCAGTTACCCTACCACCCCGCTGGAACGGGTGGGGGCGCATTTTCTGTATACCTATTCCGCCATTGCCGTGCGGGTCGAGGTCAACCGGCTGACCGGCCGGGTGCGCATTACCGACCAGTACCACGCCATCGCCGCCGGTCCGGTCGTGAACCCGCAGGGCTACCTGGGACAGATTGAAGGCGGCAGCGGCATGGCGGTCGGCTTTACGCTCTCGGAAGACGCGCTCATGTCTGACGGCTTGTATCTGACCAGGAATCTGGATACGTACATCATTCCGGGAATCGCAGATATGGGCGGTTCCATTACGGTGGAGCCGATAGAGGACCTTCCCGCGCACGACACGTACGGTCCCCGCGGCATCGGCGAGATCGGCTCGGTCAACCTGGCGCCTGCGGTAGCCGCTGCGGTTCACCAGGCTACCGGCATTCGGGTGACCCGGCTGCCGATTGAGCCCGAGCTGCTGCAGGATACGCCCTTTAAATCGAGAAAGGCGGTGAGCGCGAATGGAGAATAAAGCGAACTTGCCCGCTTCCGCCCCTCTTCGGCCGGGCGAGCCGGGCCCCGTGGAAGCTGTGCTGGAAGCCAAGGGATCTGCCGAGAGAGGGCCTTGCGGAACTGAGAAGGAATTCACAGGGCAGGAATTAGCGGGACAGGAATTAGCAGGACAGGAATTAGCAGGACAGGAATTAGCAGGACAGGTGTTAGCGGGACAGGAGGAGGCGGAACAAGGCGAAGCCTATGTCCTGGCCTGCACGGTCAACGGCAAGCCGGTAGAGATTCGGGTGCCGGCGTCCCGCCGCCTGCTTCAGGTGCTGCGGGACGATCTCGGGCTGACCGGAACGAAGCGTTCCTGCGAGCTGGGCCGCTGCGGAGCCTGTATGGTGCTGATCGGCGGAGTGCCGATTAATGCCTGTCTGACCATGGCGTACCAGTGCGAGGGCTCGAGCATCGTTACCATTGAAGGGCTGAGCGAGAGCGCCCCGGAGGGAACGGGGAGCCTGCACCCGGTGCAGGAAGCTTTTCTGGAAGAGGGCGGGTTCCAGTGCGGATACTGCACGCCGGGCATGGTGCTGTCGACGGTGGCTCTGCTGGAGAACAATCCCCGGCCCACGCAGGAGGAAGTGGAAGAAGCGCTGTCCGGCAATCTCTGCCGGTGCACCGGGTACGGAGGCATCTGGCGGGCAGTCAGCCGGGCCGCCCTCAGAGGGGCGGCGAAGTCATGAAGGCACAGACGCTGACGCTGGATGCGGTCAATAAGATGGACCGGGAGGCGTTTGTCTCGGCGCTCGGCGGCATCTATGAGCATTCGCCCTGGGTAGCGGAGGCAGCGTGGCCGGAACGTCCTTTTGCCGATGTGGAGGACCTGCATGAGGCGATGGAACAAGCGGTCCGAAGTGCCGGAGAGGAGCGGTCGCTCGCGCTGCTGCGAAGCCATCCCGACCTGGCGACGCGCATGCAGGTCACGCCGCTGTCGGCGGCGGAGCAGCGGGGAGCCGGGCTTGACCGGCTGAGCCCTGAACAGTTCGGCGAGATGGGCGGCATGAACCGGCGGTATACGGAGAAGTTCGGTTTCCCGTTCATCCTGGCGGTGCGCGGCCGGACGGCTGATGAGATTCTCGCTTCCCTCCGGGAGCGGCTTCCGGGAGAGCGGGAGACCGAGCTGGCCCGGGCGCTGCAGGAAGTCGGCCGCATTGCCGGCTTCCGGCTCCGGGATCTGATTACGGAGGGAGAACCGGAGCAGGCGGAGGATGCGGCTTTCCCGCTCTCCGCCGGCCAATCGGGCGGAAGCGGCAGGCTGACCACCCATGTGCTGGACCTGTCCCGGGGAACTCCGGCGCCCGGTCTTGCAGTGGAGCTTAGGCTCCGGGAAGAGGACGGCGGCTGGAGGCTGCTGAAGACAGCCGTCACGAATGCGGACGGAAGACTGGAGAAGCCGCTGCTCGAAGGCGGAGAACTGGCGGGCGGAAGCTATGAGCTGCTGTTCCGGGCCGGGGATTACTGGAGAAGGAGCGCCGGAACGGAGTCAGAAGCGTTTCTGGAAGAAATTCCGATCCGCTTCCGGGTTGCCGAACCGGATGCGCATTACCATGTTCCGCTGCTGCTCGCCCCCGGCGGATACAGCACGTACCGGGGGAGCTGACGCCGGAGTGAAGGGCGCATGCGAATGAAGGGGAAGAGGGCTTTCTACCCGAACCGAAGGAGGGCGTCAGGATGAAGAAGAGATTCGACTGGGTCATTACGGGCGGTCTGGCCGTCCTTCCGGGCGGTGTGCGCCGTCTGGACATCGGCATCAAGGACGGCATGATCGCCGCGCTGGAAGAGACGCTGGACCCGCAGGAAGCGGAGAACCGGCTGGATGCGGAGGGGCAGTATGTGTTCCCCGGCGTCATCGACGCCCATGTGCATTTCAATGAACCGTCCTTCGGCCATTGGGAAGGCTTCAGCTCCGGCTCGGCCGCGCTGGCGGCCGGCGGCTGCACGACCTATGCCGATATGCCGCTGAACGGCAATCCGCCCACGGTGAACCTGGAGGCGCTCCGGTTGAAGAACGGATTGGCGGAGGGGAACTCCGCCGTCGATTATATGCTCTGGGGCGGCCTTGTTCCCGGCAATCTGGAGGAGCTGGAACGTCTGGCCGAAGCGGGGGTCGCGGGATTCAAGGCGTTCATCTCCAATCCCGGCGGAGAAGGCGAAGGCCGGTTCCGCGAGGTGGACGACGATACGCTCTACCGGGGGATGGAGACGATCGCCTCGTTCGGCGGCCTTCTCGCTCTCCATGCCGAGAGCGAAGCCTTGACGAAGACGCTCTCGGATGCCGCCGTAAGGGCAGGGCGGACCGGTCCGCTGGACTTTGCGGCTTCCCGTCCGCCGGAAGCGGAACTGGAGGCGGTCGCCCGGGCGCTGCTCTACAGCGAGCGGACGGGGTGCCGCCTGCATTTTGTCCATATCAGCACGGCGGCGGCGCTGGAGCTGATCGGGGAGGCCAAGCGCCGCGGGGTGGATGTGACGGCCGAGACCTGCCCGCATTACCTGATTCTGAGCGAACAGGATCTGCTGCGTCTCGGTCCTCTCGCCAAATGCGCGCCGCCGCTGCGAAGCGGGGAGGAGCAGGAGAAGCTCTGGCAGGCGCTGAAAGACGGGCTGATCGACTTCATCGCCTCCGATCATTCGCCCTGTCCGCCGGAATTGAAGCTGGACCCGTCCCTCGGTTTCTTCGAAGCCTGGGGCGGCATTTCCGGCGCGCAGAGCAGCCTGGAGCTTATGTTCCACGAAGGCGTGAACCGCCGGAAGCTGCCGGCGGCGCTGATCGCCAGTCTGCTGGCCGAAGGGCCGGCCCGCCGATTCGGGCTGTCGGACCGCAAGGGGCGGATCGCCGTAGGCCTCGAGGCCGATCTGGCGATTCTCGACCCGGGGGCTTCCTACACGCTGCAGCCGGAGCATCTGCTGTACCGGCACAAGATCAGCCCGTATGTAGGCATGGAGCTGTCCTGCCGGGTAACCGCCACTCTGCTGCGGGGACAGCCGGTCTACACGGCGGCGGACGGATTGCTTCGCCCCGGCGGCGGCAGACGGGTCCGTGCGGGACGGGGGCTGCGCGTATGAGCGGGCCGGGGACCGAAGCTTCGCGGCACGCCCGGGCCGCCGAAGAGATGCTGGAGCTGCTGGAGGAGCTGGCCGCGTTCAGCGCCCCGGGCGAAGGAATCACCCGGCTGCTGTACACGCCGGAATGGAGCCGGGCCCAGTCGTTCCTGAAGGAGCGGATGGAGACGCTCGGCTTGTCGGCCTATGCGGACGGAGTCGGCAACGTCTTCGGTCGGCTTCCGGGGACGGAAGAGGACGGGCGCGTTATTCTGACCGGGTCGCATATCGACACGGTCGTCTCCGGCGGGCGGTACGACGGCGCTTACGGCGTTGCCTCCGGCATCGCGGCGCTGGCGCATCTGCGCCGGACATACGGGCCGCCGAGACGGACGCTGGAGGCCGTGTCTTTTGCCGAAGAGGAAGGCAGCCGTTTTCCGCTGACCTTCTGGGGATCGGGGCATGTCGCGGGGCGCTACGCCGGTCCGGAGGCCGCTGCTGTCTCCGACGCCTCCGGCATTGCCCTGAAGCATGCCATGGAAGACTGCGGCTTCGGCGGCTATTCGCCGGGAAGCCTGAAGCGGTCCGATATCGCAGCTTATATCGAACTGCATATTGAACAGGGAATTACGCTGGAGCGGACCGGGACGGAGATCGGAATCGTCACGGCGATTGCCGGACAGCGCCGCTATGAGGTCCGGCTGACCGGCAGCGCCAACCATGCCGGAACGACGCCGATGGGATTGCGGCGGGATGGCCTCGCCGGTGCGGCGGAGATGCTGGCGCATCTGGAACACTGCGCGCTGGAAGCCGGAGATCCGCTGGTTGCCACAGCGGGCCGGCTGGACGTGAAGCCGAACACCTCCAATGTCATTCCCGGCGAAGTGTCTTTCAGTCTGGATATCCGCCACAGCGATGAGGCGGAACTGGAGCGCTTCTGCGCCGCGGTGGCCGCAGACTTCGGCCAGATCGCCGCCCGGCGGGGCCTTGGGCTGGAGCTGATTCCCCGGCTCCGGGCGCAGCCTGCGCCGATGGACGCGCCGCTGTGCGCCTCCATCGAGGCCGTCTGCGGGAGACAGGGCCGCCCGAGCCGAAGGATGGTCAGCGGAGCCGGGCATGACGCCCAGCTGCTGGCGCCCCGCTGCCGGGCGGCCATGATTTTTGTGCCGAGCCGGGACGGCATCAGTCACTCTCCGCTGGAGCATACGCCGCCGGAGGAGCTGGCGGCCGGGCTGGATGTGCTGATCGGGCTTTTGTACGAACTGGCTTACCGCTAACCCGCAGGGCCATATACAGAACAGCAAGGCAGCAGAACGGCGGATAATGAACAGAAGAATACAGAACAGAAGTAGAGAACAGAAGTACAGAACACAGGGATACTACGCAGCAGGGTGCCGGACAACGAGGGTACAGAACAGCAGGGTGCCGGACAACGAGGGTACTGAACAGCACGTACTGAAAGAGAAGCATACAGAACACAAGCATAAGGAACAAGGACACAAAACAGCAGAGTACAGAACAGCATCACACAGAACAGAAGGGTACAGAACATCAGCAGACAGAACAGAAGGACCGCAGGCGGCCCGGTGAATCCGGCTCCGCCCGGCGGACGGGGGGAGATCAGGATGAGGCGGTATGAGGATTTGGCGCCGTCCCAGCGGTGCATTATGACGCCGGGGCCGGTGGAAGTGGACCCGCGGGTGCTTCGGGCGCTGTCGATGCCGGTGCTGGGGCAGTTCGACCCCGAGTTCACGGGCATTATGAATGAGACGATGGGCATGCTCCGGGAGTTGTTCGCGACCGGCAACCGCTGGGCTTATCCGGTGGACGGCACTTCGCGGTCGGGCCTGGAAGCGGCCATGATCAGCCTGATCCGGCCCGGAGACCGGGTGCTGGTGCCGATCTATGGCCGGTTCGGCCATCTGCTGCATGAGATTGCCGAGCGCTGCGGTGCCGAGGTATCCGTCATGCACAGGGCGTGGGGAACTGTCTTCGATCCCGAGGAAATCATTGCGGAGATCCGGCGTGTGCGTCCGCAGCTTGTCGCCATGGTCCACGGCGAGACCTCGACCGGCCGGATGCAGCCGCTGGAAGGCATCGGGGAGGTGTGCCGGGAGCTGGACGCGCTGCTGGTCGTCGATGCGGTGGCGACGATCGGCGGCGTGCCGGTGAAGACGGATGAATGGAAACTTGACGTGGTGATCGGCGGAACCCAGAAATGCCTGTCCGTCCCTTCGGGCATGTCGCCGCTGACGTACAACGAGCGGGCGGAGGCCCGGATTCTGGCCCGCAAGCGGGTCGAACGCGGCATTCGCAGCGACGACGACGCCTTTGGCGAAGATATTGTGTATGTGCGCAGCAATTACTTCGATCTCGGCATGCTCCAGGATTACTGGAGCGAGAAGCGGCTCAATCATCATACGGAAATGACGTCGATGCTGTACGGCCTCCGCGAAGGGCTCCGGCTCGCGCTGGAAGAAGGGCTGGAAGCCCGCTATGCCCGGCACCGGCTGCATGAGCGGGCGCTGGCGGAAGGGCTGGAGGCCATGGGACTGCGTCTGTACGGCGATCCGGCCTGCAAGCTGCCGGTTGTCGCCTGCGCCGAAATTCCCGAAGGCGTCGACGGGGAGGCCGTCCGTTCGATGCTGCTGGACCGGTTCGGCGTCGAAATCGCCAGCTCCTTCGGCCCGCTCAAGGGCCGGATCTGGCGGATCGGCACGATGGGCTACAGCTGCCGGGAGAACAATGTGCTGCGCGTGCTGGGCGCGCTGGAGGCGGCGCTGCTTCGCCAGGGATTCGCGGCTTCGCCGGGCGCGGCCGTTCAGGCCGCCCTTGACGTATACGAGCGGGTGTAAGATAATCATTTCAATTTGCACAAGAAGCTCGTGCTTCGGTAAGGAAGGGGAGGGGGACAATCATGGGATATCCGCGAATACCGCTGGCGGACTGCGTGCCGGACCTTGTGGCGACGTCGCGCGGCGACCTGCCGGCAACGCTGGTCATTACCGGCGGGAGACTGGTGAATGTCGTCTCGGGCGAGATTCTGGAGAACATGTCCGTCGGCATCCGGGAGGGCCGGATCGCTTATGTCGGAAAGGATGTCTCCCATATGATCGGGGAGGATACCCGGGTCATCGATGCCGGAGGCCGGTATATGGCGCCGGGTCTGCTTGACGGGCACTGCCATATCGAGAGCACCCAGCTGACCGCAACCGAATTTGCCCGGGCGGTGCTGCCGCTGGGAACGACGGGTGGCTTCTTCGACGCCCATGAAATCGCGAACGTCTTCGGCTTGAAGGGAATCCGGCTGATGCTGGATGAACTGCGGGCGACGCCGCTGGCCGGGTATATGCAGGTCGCTTCCTGCGTGCCCGCCGCAGGGGCTGCGATTGAGACTACAGGCTCGGAGATCGGTCCGAAAGAAGTGGCGGAAGCCTTCACCTGGGGAGCGGACGTTATCGCGCTGGGCGAAGTGATGAACTTTCCCGGTGTCGTATACGGAGACGCCAAAATGCTCGGAGAGATCCAGGCCACTCTCCGCGCCGGACGTCAGGTGGACGGCCATTTCACCTGGCCGTCGGGGGATTGGCGGCTGCCGGTCTATGCCGCCGCCGGCGTCACCGGCGACCATGAATGCGTCACCGCCGACGACGTGATCGAGCGCGTCCGGCTCGGCATGTACGCGAAGATGCGCCGCGGCTCGGCCTGGCACGATGTCGCCGAGACGATCAAGGCGCATACCGAGCGGGGCTTGGACCCGCGCCGGATGATGCTTGTCACCGACGACCGCAGCTCGGAATCGCTGCGCGACGAAGGCCACATGGACTTCGTGCTGCGGCATGCGATCGCCCAGGGCGTCAAGCCGGTCACTGCGTTCCAGATGGCCACGATCAATACGGCCGAACGGTTCGGCGTCGCCCGCGACATCGGAGCCATCGTGCCGGGAGCGTGCGCCGACATCATTCTGCTGGAGGGCGCCTTGGCCGATGTCAATGTGGTCATGACAATAGCTTCGGGCGCGGTAGTCGCCGAGAACGGAGTCATGACGGCGGAGCTGCCGCCCTTCCGTTATCCGGAAGAAGTGCTGTCTTCTGTTCATCTGAAGGAGCGTCCGCAGGCGGAGGACTTCATCATCCGAACGCCGCTGGAGTACGGAACCGTGAAGGCCCGTGTGATCGGCGTTATTGAGAACCATGTGGAGACCGAGGAACGGATGCGGGAGCTGCAGGCGGAAGGCGGCAGACTCCGTCTGACGGAGGAACTCTGCAAAATCGCCGTGCTGGAGCGCCACAAGGCAACCGGAGGCAAGGCGGTCGGACTCGTCGACGGCATCGGCTTCCGGGAGCCGGCCGCCATCGCCATGACGGTGGCGCATGACTGCCACAACCTGCTCGTCATCGGCAATGACGACGAGCTGATGGCCGAGGCGGCGAATGCAGTCGCCGACGCGAACGGCGGCGTGGCGGTAATCACCCGCCGCGGCCGGACGCTGTTCCCGCTGGCCATCGCCGGTCTTCTGTCGGCAGAGCCGTTCGAGACGGCGGCGGCGCAGTCGGCCGCAATCAGCCGGGCGCTGGCTGAAGCCGGCTGCGGGCTGAACTATGCGTTCATGACCTTGTCGTTGCTGGCGCTCTCCGTTATTCCGGCTCTGCGCATCTCTGACAAGGGGCTGGTGCGGATCACGCCGGAGGACGGCATCCGGCTCGTTCCGCTCTTCTGTGAAGCGGAGGATGCGGCCGCCGCGGAGGCGGTATAGCCAAGCCCCGCCGCTGCCCAAGAAGGGCTGCCGCGGTGTGATAAGATGAATAAGCCTTCAGGCCGGAAGAACCTCTTCCGTCCGAAGGCTTTTTTGCGTACAATAACGTATAACAGACCGGTTCGCCGGGACAAACTATATTATTAAACGCATAACGGGGAGATGAACCGGGTTTTTGTGAAAAAAACCGGAATACTATTAAGAAACGTCGCAAAACCGACGATAGATTATATAACTTAGTTTAAATTGTATGAATTCCACAGGTGAATTCAAGAGATGGGGTGCCACAGAGATGATCCGATTGGAGACGCAGGATATAGTCAACATTGCCAAGAAGCAGATTGCCGCCATATTCAAAATGCAGCCGCTCGAGCTCCGGTTCGTCAACGATTTTCAGGGTGAAAAATATCTCTTGACGGGTGACAAGCTGCATCTCAACAACCAGCACTACTGGGCCAAGGTAATGGAGTGCGTGTTCGAGAATCAGGTCCGGCCGGTTCTGCTGTGCGAGGTTCTGTATTTCCTGCGCAGCGAATTCATGGAGAGCGATATTTCGGTAGAGTTCTGTTATGATTTTGCCGGAGGCGTGCAGGGCGAAGCAACGGCCAGAGCCGACATTTCGTTCAATGATACGGCTGAACTCGGCGCGGTTGAGATTGCCGAATTGATCGACCTTGCGCTGACTATGCAGGACAAGCAGTGGTTCGAGGAATTGACGCAGAAATACAAGCAGCTGATCGCCTAAGACGATCTTCTTTCTTCATATGAATACCGCCCATGTCAAAAGGACGGAAGCTCACGGGCTTCCGTCCTTTTGCTCGTACAGGAGCCGGCCGCCGCTGCCGGCTTAACCGCCGCCCCCGGATTCTCGGGGCCGGCCCGCAGCTTCACCCGGACTTCCGGCCTCAAGTTTCTGCCGGTCTCTGCCGGAGCCGGCATCCTCAAGTCCGGCTCCCCCGGCAACGCCTTCACAAGGGACGCGGTCTTCGATCCAGCCGAGCGTCTCGCTGCGGATCCGGTCGGCGAGACTGTCCAGCCATTCGGGACAGTCGTTCAGACACGGAGCTACCGTCAGGGCCTGCGGATCGCCGCCTCCGGAAGCGAATTGCTCCGCTCCTTCCGCCGCAAGCTCATGCAGCGTCTCCAGACAATCCGTCACCAGACCGGGCGAGAAGACGAGCGGGCGGCGGAAGCCGCGCTTCGGAAGCCCGGCGAGCGTCTCTGCGGTGGAGGGGCCAAGCCAGGCCTCCGGCCCGAAGCGGGACTGATAGCTGAGCTGCCAGCGTCCGGGTTCCCAGCCCATGCGCCCGGCCAGCAGGCGCGAAGTCAGCTCGCACTGCCCGGGATACGGATCGCCTGATTCGGCATACCGCTTCGGGATGCCGTGGAAGGTCAGCAGGTAGAAGTCGGGCTCTTCCTTCAGGGAAGCGATCGTCCGCTTCAGAGAAGCTTCCATAGCCGCGAGATAGCCGGGGTCCGAAGGGTAGGCTTCAGCCAGCCGGAGAGCGGGAATGAAGCGTTTGGCCGCCGGGCTGCGGCGGCCGCTTCGGCCGAGCGCTGCGAAGCAGGCGGCGTCATACACCGAAGCCGTTGTAGTAGAAGAATACTGCGGAAAAAGCGGCATCACCAGAATCCGCCGGACACCGGCCTCCTCCAGCTTCGCCATGGCTTCCTCCATTCCCGGGCTGCTGTATGCAAGGCCGAGCACTACCCGGTAGCCGGGTCCGAGCCGCTGCTGCAGGCCGCTGCGCTGGGCTTCGGAGTGAATCAGCAGGGGAGAGCCCGCTTCCGTCCAGATGGAGCGGTACAGGCGGGCGGAGCGGCGCGGCCGGGTCCGGAGAATAATGCCGCGCAGAAGCGGCTGCCACAATAGCGGCGAATAATCAATGATCCGCCGGTCGGACAGGAAGCGCCGCAGATAGGCTCGCACCGACGCCGCGTCGGGAGCCGCCGGGGTACCGATCTGGGCGAGGACGATGCCGACCGGAGCGGACGTAAGGGTGGAAGGGATAGGACATTCTCCTCTCAGGTTTATGGTCCGTACCCTATCACGGCCGAAGTCCCCCGCGCAGCTATTCCGGTCACACGAAGGAAAGAGCGCCTCGGGCTTACAGGTATTTACGGTTAATCCCACAAACAAGGAATTAGTGATTTATATTATATAGGGTGTGATATAATTCACAGTAGAGGATTGGAATGGTTTGGTATCATCAACCCAGAAATACATACTTGTGCACATCTTGCTATGTGAAAACATTCACCTTATCGGGATGATGATGTGAGTCTTTTCACCCATTTCCGTGTTGACGCCCGGATAGGAAGATCGGAAACTTGCGGCGGCAGCCGTTTAATCGGAAGTAGGGGGGATAAGGGGCCGGAAAGAGGCACGGGGAGAGCCTTTTTCACTCTGCAAGATCAGGTAAGTTACTACAGGTGATAGGCAAAGGAGAATTTCGATTGAAAAAGTTAATTTCGCTTACTGTAAGCGCCGCGCTGCTCTTGTCGCCGCTGGCCTTCACAATGAACGCTCCGGCTCTGAATCTGAAAGTGGACGCCGTATCCGCGGCCTCCGAAGAAGCTCCGGCCGCTACGGCCAAACCGGCTGCTGCGCCGAAGGCAACGAAGAAGCCGGCCGCCACGCCAAAAGCAACGAAGAAGCCGGCCGCAACGCCTAAGGCAACGAAGAAACCGGCCGCCACGCCAAAAGCGACGGCTAAACCGGCAGTGAAAGCTACCGCCAAACCGGCAGTGAAAGCCACCGCTAAGCCAGCTGTGAAAGCTACGGCCAAACCGGCCGCCACGCCAAAAGCGACGGCTAAACCGGTAGTGAAAGCCACCGCCAAACCGGCTGTGAAGAATGTCTATAATGACGGTGTATACGTCGCCTACGGCGATGCCTACTCCAAGGGCACCGAAGGCGCCAAGGTTACGATCAAGAACGGCAAGATCGCCGATATCGAACTGATGCGCACCAGCCCGAAGATCATTGACCGCAACGCCAGCGAGAACTACAGCGGCGTGTGGCAGGCTTACGGGCTGATGAAGAGCCGTCTGATGGGCCAGACGCGCGAAAGCGCCGCGAAGGTGGACGCTGTATCGGGCGCCACACGCACCAGCACGGGCTGGAAGCTGTCCGTGGACCGCGCCTTCGAACGCGCCCTTGCCGTTAAGCCGGCGGGCGAGAAGTATTTTGCAGGCGAGCATATGGGCGTTGACCCTGAAGGCAAATACGCCGTATTCGCAACCTACGACGCGAAGAAGCTGACAGCAGTCAAAGTATTCCCGATGACCGCAACCGGCGATATCGTCGACGAGAAGGCTTTCACGCCGGAACAAGCGGCCGCTGTAGCTGCCATCGCTCCGGTGCTGCTGGCGAAGGGAACCGCCGGAACCGCTCCGGCCGGTTATGAAGCCGACTTCAAGGCGGCTGCCAATGCGATGTGGGATGCCGAGCAGAACGCTCTTATCAACAATACGTCCAAATATATCGACGGCTTCTACTCCGCTTACGGCACGGCCAGAAGCGTAGGCGTTGAAAGAGCCGACATCGTAATCCGCAACGGCAAACTGGTCGACGTGAAGCTGTACAGACTGGGAGCGAACCTGCTGGACCGCGGCAACACCGCGTATGCCAAAGTGGTTGAAGCAAACGCGCCGATGACCGCCAAGCTGCTGGCGAACGGTTCCTTTATTGCGAACTACGATGAGAAGGTAGACGGAATTTCCGGCGCCACCGAGAGCAGCCACGGCTGGAATCAGTCGGTCGAGCGCGCATTCGAGAAAGCCCTGAAGGTTCCTGCGAAGGGCAAGTATTTTGACGGCAAATTCGCCGGTGTAGACAATCAGTCCAAGCTGCTGCTGCTGGTGGATACCGCTTCCGACCAAGTTACAGGCATTACGCTCAGCCTGTTCGGGGCAGACGGCAAGCTGGTTGCCGCCGACAAAATGACGGAAGAGCAGAAGACGTTGGTTGCCCAGCTGACGAAGGGTCTGCTGGACAAGGGCGTGAACATGGCCGACATCGCCGGCCAGGAAGAGCTGTCCAAGGCGGCCCGCGCGGCTCTGGCCGACGCTCTGGCCAATGCCTCCAAGGTGCAGGGCGCCTATAAGGACGGCACGTTCACCGCTTACGGCGACGCCTACGACAAGGGAACTAACCGGGCCGACGTAACGCTCCGCAACGGCGTAATCGTCAACCTGAACCTGTACCGCGTCGGCATGGACCTTGTTGACAAGGGAGACAAGGCTTACAAGGAAGTCATCAAAGCGCTGCCGATTCTGAAATCCGAGCTGCTGACCGCAGGTACGCGCGAAGCGGCCCAGCAGGTAGACGCCGTATCCGGCGCTACAAGCAGCAGCAATGCCCTGAAGCTTGCGGTTGACCGCGCTTACGGCCAAGCCGAAATTATCGAATCGGAGAAAGCGGCTTACTTCAACGGAATCTTCATCGGCGTGAGCGCCGACAAGTCCGTGAACGTGATGGTCGAAACCAAGTACCATATTCCGGTCAAAATGACGGTCTACTATCTGGATGCAGCCGGCAACGTCAAGACGAACGATAAGCTGACTGCCGATGAACTGGCGGTGAAGTACGAGATCGAAACGCCGACCAACGACAGTCTGCATAAGTACGGATACCGTCCGGCAGCCTTTGGCGCGAACGACGCGCAGAAGGCAATCTCCGCCAAGGCCGTTGAAGCGATCAAGTCTGCGCTGGCAACAGCCGTTCAGTAATCAAGCCGATCCCGTTACGGGATGCGCTAATCCGAAGAAGTCCCTCTCCATCTGAACTGTGACCCGGATTGTGGACGGTAAATGTAAAGGGCCGGCAATCTTAACTGGCAAGCAGATGACTTCTGAATT